>JBGAJB010000006.1:14920-36080 GCA_044225155.1 Phycisphaerae bacterium
GCATGGTCAACTTCGACGTTTGGTTCCTCTCCGACGACAACTGGATCGTCGGGCAAGGCGGCACCGGCCACTTCCAGGATACGGGCCAAGTTGACGGCGACGGCAATCCGATCGAACGCTGGGTGCCGGAGGCGATCAGCAATTTTCCGGAGACGGCCGGCTCGGTCACGATCACGATCCGCGAGCAGCTTGTTCCACTCACGCAGACGACGGTCTATTCGCATCGGGAAAAGCTCGGCTACGCGGGGGGCGCGTATCAGTGGCAAGCCGGCGAAGCGCCGATTCAGACGGCCGCCGACCTCAACTCAGCCCGCAATGATGCCCTGCATGCGCTCGGCATGATCACGGTCAGTCAAGCGGCCGGCGCGACTGCATACACTTGGCGCACCGGCACGGCCGCGATCAATACCTGTGCGGGCGACAACGCCTCGGCCGTCTCGGTGCAGCTCCTGCAAGGACTCTCGCTCACGCAGCGGCCGGGCGACGCCCGCAAGGCGCCCGATTGCGGCCGCATCGACAAGCCGGCCGTCGCCTACTCCGTGCTGGCGCCGCTGGGCAGCACGCGGCGGAATTTCTACATTGATCCCAAATACGGTCCCTACTCGTTCGATGCGCGCACTTCGCTGCCGTACAAGTACTTCGTGCGCTCAATCACGCTGAACTCCCTCACTGACACGACGCCGTTTGCCGCCGCGGCCGGCCTGGCCTGGGGCTTTTTCACCCTGCCCTCCGACGGCCTAGCCGTGCATCAGACCGGCCACGTGATTTCCGTCAATTCCGCCAACAACAAGATGGAGATTCTCCACTTGCCCGGCGCCCCGGTGGCGGATGCCGACGCGCAGGCCGCGGCGATGCTCTCCGGGCGCGGCGCGCTGCCCGGGCTGCTGTCGGGACCGGTGGCGGTGGCCGTCGCGCCGGACGGCGCGGTGCTCGTGCTCGATGCGGGCAATGACCGGGTGCAGGCGTTCGACGTTTACGGCAGCGTGAACAACATCTACCGCGACGCCGACGGCAATCCGCAGAATTTCTTCCCGCTCCGCTCGAGCGATGCGACGCGCTATCTCGACATGGCCGTCGAATCGGCCGTCGGCTACGTGTTCGTGCTGTACTTCACGAACGACGGCTCGCAACCATCCGACTACGTGCTCGACATCTACACGAAGGCTGGCAACTATCTCACACAGACGCGCGGCATGAACGTCGCCCGCATCGCGCTCGACTACTGGCGCAACATCTACACGCTGAATTACGAAGCCATCACCGGCCCGGGCGGGCGGCTCGAACCCTCCATTTCGCAGTGGATCCCATCGACGCCGCCGGGTGACGACCCGAACGCGCTGGCCGCGCTCGCGGCGTGTCCGCAATAGCCGTGCTCGTGTTTCGGATATCGGAAAGGAACGTCATGAATCGCTCGCTCAACACCCCGGCCGCCACGTTGCTCGGCGCACTGATGCTCGCCTTTTGCGGCGGCTGCGGATCGGCTCTTACCGGCCTCGTCGCCGGGACGACCGCGACCAACGCAACCCAGAAGAACTTCCTCACGGAAAAAGAATTCGCCGATGACCCCACGCTGACGGCCTCGCTCGGTCACATGGTGGCCGTCTATCTCGAGGCCGAGGGCACTCACCCGGGCGACACCGGCAGTGAAGACGGCGTTGACGAGATTCCCTACACGCTCACCAAAGCGACCACGATGTCGCTGGCCGTGCCATTCACCGCGGGCCACGGCCACTGGATCGAGTGGTGCGACAGCAACGGCGCGCGGCTGATGATGGCACGCGGGACGCAGGCCACATCGCGCACGCGGCTCCGGGCCGGACGCTACCTGCTTCGCGTTCACCACACCGACGCGAACAACGACGGCGAGACGATGTTCATTCGCGTGGCCACCAGCAAGCGTTCCACCAGCAAGCTCAACGGCCTGGCCCAAACCAGACAATACGAACCGTTCAACAACTACGACTTCGATGATGTTTTCTGCACCGGCGCGAACGCCTCCGACACCGGAATGATCCTCGGCCCGGATCTGGATGAGGAGGACAGCCTCGTCATCATTTCCGGCAATCTCAGCTGCGCGAACGTCGTGCAAGCGAATTTCGCATCGAACTTCGATTACGAATATGGCCTGCGGATCGTCGACTTCGAAAACAACACGCGCAACGCACTGTTTACGAACTGCACGTTCGAGAACTCCATCATGGACGGCAGCGTGACTGACACGGTGTTCACGGGCTGCTCCTTCGTCGACTGCGACTGGGCGACTTTCAAAGCGACCGGCGCTTCGCAGTTTCTGCAATGCAACTTCAAGAACCGTGACCTGTTCAATCTGAACGTCGCCGGCACGAAACTCTCGGGCTGCGATTTCAGCGGCACGAAAATGGGGAAGGGTAATTTCAACGGTGCGACTGTTTACAACTGCAATTTCACCGGCGCGAACTTCGACGGCGCGATCTTCGACAACTGCCGAACACTCTTTGAACCCGCCTCGAAAAACACGCTGACCGGCGCGAGCTTCGCCGGCATCAGCGTGCAGAATGTGAGCTTTCTCGGGCTGAACATCGGAAGCTTCACCACCGATTGGAGCCGGGCGAATTTCAGCGGATGCGACCTGACCCAGCAGACGCTCACCGGTTTGAATCTCACCAGCGCCGTCTTCGTGGGCGCCAATCTCACCAAGGTCACCTGTAAATCCAACGCGACGCTCGCCAACGACAACTTCACCAGCGCCAAGCTCGACACAGGTGATTTCTCCGGTTCGAGCTTCTCGCACGCCACGCTCGACCATGCCGACGCGGTCGCCACGAATTTCTCGAACGGCGTCTTCGACGGCGCGAGCGCTCACGGCGCGTCATTCGCCTATTCAAACCTCTCTTACGCGACGTTCGCCGGGGCGCAACTCGGCAGCTCGGCGGCCAGCAATCTCGAACCGGCCGTGTTTACCTTTGCGTACATGCCCAACGCCCGCATCACCGACAGCGCCGACTGCCGCAACGTGGATTTCTCCTATGCGCATCTCTACGGCTCGAATGCAAGCGTGCAGGGCGCGGAGCTGTCCGCCGCCAATTTCACCGGCGCGATCGTGAGCGGCATGGACTTTCGCAGCGCGACGCTGGAATCCGCATCGTTCGAAAACGCGCAAGCCGTCGCGACCAACTTCTCGGGAGCGCGACTGAATGACGCGAAATTCGACAACGCCTATTTGATGGGGGCGGACTTCACGAACGCCACGGCTACCAGCGCCGTATTCGCCGACGCCGCCGTCTCCACCGCGCCGTGCAACAACAATTCGAATTGCCAGGCGTGCAATTCCGACAGCTGTACTTTCCGGGATCTGGATCAGGCCAATTTGTGCTGCTATTCGTTCAGCGAACCCGACGGCACGGTCTACGCCGTCAGTTTCGGGACGACGATTCTGCCGGACGATCCGTCCATTATCTGTCCGAACGGCGACCTCGGCCCCTGCACGGGTGACAAACTGATCCCGCGCACCATGGGCCCGTTCCCGGCCGTCCCGGCCTGCATCCCGACGCCGCTCAAGTGGTGTCCGCAGCCGACCAGCGCGCGGAACTAACCACGGCGCGACGAAACGGGCATCAAACGAGCAGGTGCTCAATCTTCACGGGCAGCTCGCGCACGCGCACGCCGGTGGCGTGATACACCGCGTCGGTGATGGCGGCCGCGATGCCGAACGTTTGCCTTCGCGGGAAAGCGCCCGTGCAGTGGTCCGCGCCGATCCCGCACAAAACCCGCCGCCCGGCCGCTGCAAACCGCCTGAATCTCAGCCATGATCGCCAGCGCGATTTGTTCGGGATTGTCGGCGCCCAGGTCGAGTCCTACCGGCCCGTACAACCGTTCCGCGCGTGTTCGAAATTCGCGCCGAAGCCGTCTGTCCACGCGGCAGATTTTTGATCGCGTCGCGTGCTTCGTCTCCCCAGCCACTCTCTTCCAAACAGCCGATCAGAGCGTTCCCGTCGCTCGCCATCCACCGCTGGCCGATCTGCGATTTTCCCGCGCCCTTAACCGCATGAATTGTGGCAACCCACGCATCACGCCGCTCCGCTGCGTTTCGTGCGACAAATTCAACGACGTTTTCTCTGCTCGGATCCGTTGTCAGCGCCTCAACCAGGATTTGCACGACGCCGTTGCAGCCAAGGCCGTAGTCGCCGTCGGGCGCGTCTTCGTCGAAGGTCGAATCAAGTGTCTCCACGCGCGGGACGCCTGTCTGCATCACCTTTCGCGCGCGCCGCAAGACTTCCCGCTCCAGGCAGCCGCCCGACACGCAACCCACGACCCCGCCGGAGTTTGTGACGAGCATCCGCGCGCCCGGGCGGCGATAGGTGGAGCCGCTGACGCGAACGACCGTAGCCAGCGCGCCGCTCGCGCCATCGCTTCGCAGCGCGGCGACCGTTGCGGCGAGCTCCGCATTTCGCGCACAACTGACTCCCGCCCATGTGCATTCAAATCGGACGCGACCGCTTGATGTTAGCCGCGCGGAAAACGACCGACGGAATTTCGCACGCGGGTCACTCAAAAGTTCACTCAGACGACTGGATTCGCGGCGACGATTTTGCCACAATCGCCGATCATGCGGGCGGATTCCCGGATTGGACGAGTCACACGGTTACTCTCCGCGCCCCTCGTCGGGTGGCTGCTGCTCACCGCGGTCGGATGCGGCCAAGCTCCGGCGGACGCCTTTCAGGTCGCAAACTCGACACAGGCGGCGCCTGACGATTCGACGGCAGACCCGACAACGATCGCCCCGCCCACCGACAGCAACCCATCGTCGCCGGCGCCGCCCGATCCCACACCCGTAAGCGCGCCTAACTCGCAGCCCGGCGGCATCTTTCTGAACGCCACGGTCGGCGGCTCGACAAAGGACCTGACCAGCCGCATCGCCGGCGACCCGCGCATCGCGGGCATTCAGGTGGATCTGCGCTGGAGGGACCTCGCGCCCGCTGAGGATGCTTACGACTGGACGCGCGTCGATACGCTGCTCGCGCAATACGCGGCGATCGGCAAGCGCGTCGGCTTCAAGTTCTGGGCGGTCGGCCCAAGCGCCGATCTCTCCGAGGACCTGACGCCCGCCTGGCTTTGGAATGCCGGGACGATCGCGTCCGTGGGAAATCGCGACACGCCGGCCGGTTTCGCGCCGCGCATGCCTGTCTATTGGGATGAGCAGTACCTCGCTCAACTCGGCCGATTCCTCGCGGCCATGGGCGCCCGCTACGACGGTGATCCGCGCCTCGCCTACATCCGCATGGGTGGCTGGCAGTGCGGCACGAACGAGCCGAACTTCTACGGTGATTTTTCCGCCTCCCTCGGCGATCAACTCGCGGCTCAGGGAATGCCGATCGCCGCCGCGCGACTGACGCTCCTCGCCGACCAGCCCTACACCGCCGCGACCCTGCGAATGATCGACCTTTGGCACGCGGCCTTCCCGAATTCCCAACTCATCGCCACGATCCACTTCAACGACGATCCGCGCGACTTCGAATACGCGATGAATCAGCACTGCCTGGAACTAGGCTTGGGGTTAATGAACACGGGCCTGAACGAGGGCGACAAAAGCGACGCCCGCGCGCGCTTCCGCCGCTGGCGTGATTCACTCGGTGTGCGCGCCGGGTGGGGCGGCGTCAGCAATCTCGGCCAAAAGCAGCCCACCCTCAGCGACCTGCCGCTACGAATGGAGATGGTTCTTCAAGGCACCGGCCGCGACGACGACACCTACGCCCCCTTCGCACGCACCGCGTACATGGTCTTCGGCGACGACATCCTCGATTTCGATGACGCGCTGTCTTATGCGTTCGCACATCTGGAACCATAAGAAAATCGCCCGCGAAAAACGCTGCTGAATTCTGAGCTGACACGCGAGATCCATGTGCACTTCAACACGAACCCGCATTCGAAAAACGGTGGCCAAGAGGCGCCCCAGGGTCAAATGGCGCTGCATTGCCATTGCTCAGGTCCGGCGCGAGTTTTGGGGAGCCAAGGCGATCGAATTTACCATTCTTGGTTTGGCCGGCTCTCCGCCGGTTGGGTTGCTGGCCGGTCGTTGCTCCCGTCGTAAAGCTCGGCTTCCATCAAAACAGAGTTGGCGTAAGACAGGGACGTATCATCCGGCGACATTTCCTGAACCGCCCGGTGCAGTTCCGCGCACGCCTCTTTGAGTCGGCCCAGCCGCAGGAGCGCTGCGCCACGCACCGCCCGCGAACCTGCGTCGCTCGGATCGCTCCGCAGCGCCGCATCCGCATGCGTTATCGCTTCCGCGTATTCACCCTCTTGGATGAAACTCGTCGCCAGGTTGGCGTGCACCATCTGCGAATCGGGCTGCAACACGAGCGCTTCCTGCCAATACTCGATCGCTTCCGGCTTGCGCCCCAGGGTGAACAGCACGATTCCCAGATTCACGCGCGGCGCGACCGCGCTGGGGCGCAGCGCGAGCGCCACGCGGTAGAAACTGATCGCGTCTTCCGGACTGATGGGCTGCAGCGCGTCCGCGACGAGGAAATTCGCCCAGAAATCGGCCGGATTCGCGCGCTGCACGCGGCGCAGGAACTCCGCGGCTTCCATTCGATCCGGCAAGAGCGACCCCAGCACGAGCAGTAACGGGATGGGCTGCACGTGCACGTCGGCGGTCTTTGCCAATTCTCGCAGCCGCGCCGGATCAAACCATGTCACCGGATTGCGCATGCGGTCGCGCCAAGCCGGGTCCGGGTCCGCCAGGCGGGCGGTGTTCAGAATCCACTCCAGGCGCCCCTTGTCGCGCGAGCGATAGGCCCAGTCGTCAAGCGCCTCCACGAGCGCCGTGTGAATGCCCGAGGCGGCAATCCGCGCCGCGACGTCCTGCGGAGGATCGCCCGGCCCGCCGAAGCCGGCCTCGTGAAACTCCCGCTCATACTCAATGTCGGCGGTCCGCACGCCGAAATCCCGCTTTTGCGAATCGGCCCGTTCCATGCGAATGGCGTCGAGGCGTTCGACGATGGCGAGCTCGTGGTGCGCGTTGGCAATTTGTCGCTGCAATTCCGGCAATCCACCGTCGGGGATGCGCTCCAGGATTGCACGCGCCTCGGCGAATTTCCCCGCGCGCTGCAGCCCGTTCAGATACTCCAGCCGCGCCGCCCACTTCGAAAGCTCTCGTTTCTGCTGCGCTTCCAGCGCGAGCTCCCGGCTCCCCGCCACGACTGCCAGCGCCAGCAGCGCGACGCCCGTAACGAGCAGCGCAGCGCCGGCCGGTCTGCGTCGCGCCCAGCGCGCGACCCGCTCCAATGCCGAAACGCGCCGTGCCGTAATCGGGTCGCCGCGCAGAAATCGGTCCAGGTCTTCCGCCAACGCCAGCGCCGAGGAATAACGCTGCGAGGGCGTTTTTTGCAGGCATTTCAGGCAGATCGTCTCCAGATCGCGCGGGACGCGCGGGTTGAGCCGCGTCGGCGGAACGGGCTCGAGCGTGATGACCTGCCGCTGCGTCTCGGCCGTCGATTCGCCGCGAAACGGCGGTCGCCCGACGAGCATTTCGTAGAGCATCGCGCCCAGCGCGTAGATGTCCACCGGCGGGCAGAGCGCTTCCTTCGCGCCGGCCGCCTGCTCGGGCCATATAGCTGGGTGTGCCGACGCGCCCACTGAGCGTGAGCGACGGATCACTGTCGAGCCGGCGCGCCAGGCCGAAGTCCGTGATCTTCGGCGTCCCTTCGCGAGTCAGCAGCACGTTTCCCGGCTTGATGTCGCGATGGACGATTCCGCTCTGGTGGGCGGCCGCCACGGCCCGTGCGAGCGTCGCGATCAGCGTGGCTGCGCGGCGCGCCGGCAGCGGCGCGCGATTCAGCGCTGACGCCAGGTCGCCGCCCTCGACGAATTCCATCGTGAAGTACGGCCGCTGCTGGTGCGCGCCGAAATCAAACACCTGCACGATGTTCTCATGCCGCAGCGCCGCGATCGCCTCCGCTTCGCGGTGGAAGCGATCCTGATCCGGCACGCTGGCGAAATCACCGGCCAGCAGCATCTTGATCGCGACACGCCGTTTCAATCGGACGTGCGTCGCGCTGTAAACAATCCCGACCCCGCCTCGCCCGAGCACGCCCTCCACAACGTAGCCATCGATCTGCGGCAGACGCTCCGTGGCCGCGCGCAGCGAAGTTCCGGAAGTGGCCGACGGCCCGGATGGCGGAAAGAGCGCTTCGATCTGGGCATCAAGATTTTCCAACTGCGCCCAGCGCTCACGGAGCGCCGGCAGCAGTTCCGGCGTGTCGCGCGTCAGCTCTTCGAGGGACTTGTCCGAACCAAGGGCTTCTTCGAGCAGTTCGCGAATTCGAGTGTCGTCATCCATGCGCGAACCGCTCGCGTTCGTCGCCCCACCACGCTGGACCGGCGGGGAACTCATGAGGGCTGCGTCGTGCGCAGATCGCTGAGCGCTTCCGTGAGCAGCAACAGGCCGCGATTCAGCCGGCGCTGCACCGTCTTGGCGGAAACGCCCAGCAGCCCGGCCGCCTCGTTATGCGTCAGGCCCTGAATCCGCACCAGGCTGAACGCCTCGCGCTCTTCCTCCGGCAACCCCTCGATCGCATCGAGAATCCGCCGGCCCAATGGTCCCAGCAACGAGCCGCTCGATTCCGGCGCGGGCGCCTCGGGCAGCGGCAATTCCGCCGTCCGCTCATCTAAGCGGCGGGCCAGGTCATTCAGCTCCCAACGCATGTGCTGGCCGGCGAGCGCGAAAAACTCCCGCACGGTTCGGGGGCGCAAGTTGCGTAAGGCCTTCAACATGCGCTCGACGACGGCGCTCAGCATCTCGTCCGAATGCAGGTTCAGCAGGGGCTGTGTCAGTCGCGGATAGCTGCGGTGCAGAAGCGAAACACAGAGCAGGCGCAGGCGCTCCGCGGCCCGGCCGAGCAGATCGCGAATGAGCGGGTCAGCCGGAGCATCCTCCGGCGCGCCGCCGAGGGCGTCCAGATAGTGCTGAATCGCGATGGTTGTTCGCTGCGGTTCCATGGATCGCCAGGTGCGAAATTGTATCGAGGTCCAATTTCCCGCGTTTGCATACTGGGCCTCGCGGCGCGAACGGTCGTCGGCACGGCGCCAAGGCCGCCACAAGGCCGTACTAGCCCAATCGTGACCGCCTCCTACGCTCAGTAGAACGGCACCCGGACTGATCGATTGGGTCATCGGTCAAAACGAATCGTCCGGCTCCGCCAAGAAATGGGAGAGCAATCATGACGATCAAACGACGCGGTTCGGCGGTCTGGCGCGGCGGCCTGAAGGATGGCAAGGGCGCGATCACGACGGAGAGCGGTGCGCTCAGCGCCTATCCTTACGGCTTCGCGGCCCGCTTTGAGGGCCAGCGTGGCACGAATCCGGAAGAACTGATCGCCGCCGCTCACGCCGGCTGCTTAACCATGGCGCTTTCCCTGATTCTCGGAGAAGCCAAGCTGACGGCCGAGCAAATGGACACGTCGGCCGAAGTCACGCTCAAGCAGGTCGAGGGCGGCTTCGCGATTCCTTCCGTGCACCTCACGCTTCAGGCGAAGATTCCCGGCGCTGATCAGGCGACCTTTCAAAAACTGGCGGCGCTGGCCAAGGCGAATTGCCCAGTCTCAAAACTCCTGAAGGCTGATGTCACACTCGAGGCGACGCTGATCGGCTGATTCCCGGCCGCATTCGCGAAGCCCGCTGACGACGACGGAGGCGCTTGGTGCGCGCCGTCGCATGGCTACACCATCGGAAGGAAATCAGGCATGCCCACAATTACGACGCGCGACGGGACCACCATCTACTACAAAGACTGGGGCAACCCGTCCGGTCAACCCATCGTCTTCAGCCACGGCTGGCCGCTGACCGCCGACGCCTGGGAAGACCAGATGATTTTTCTCGGGCAACACGGATTTCGCGTGATCGCCCACGACCGCCGCGGGCACGGCCGTTCCAGCCAGCCGTGGGACGGCAACGAAATGAACACTTACGCCGACGATTTGGCGGCTCTCACCGAGAAGCTCGACCTGCAGCGCGCGATTCACGTCGGCCATTCCACGGGTGGCGGCGAAGTGACACGCTACATCGGACGCCACGGCACGCGGCGCGTCGCAAAGGCGGTGCTGATCGGTGCCGTCCCGCCCCTGATGTTGAAAACGGCGAACAACCCCGGCGGCCTGCCGCTGGACGTCTTCGACGGCATTCGCGCCGCCTCGCTCGCCGATCGCTCAAAGCTCTATCTCGACGTCGCGGCCGGCCCCTTCTACGGCTACAACCGCCCGGGCGCGAAACCTTCGCAGGGCGTCATCGAATCCTTCTGGCTGCAGAGCATGATGGGCGGCCACAAGAATCTGTACGACTGCATCAAGGCGTTCTCGGAAACGGACTTCACGGAAGACCTGAAGCATTTCGATGTGCCGACGCTGATCGTCCACGGCGACGACGATCAGATCGTACCGATCGGCGCCTCAGCGCTCATGTCCGTCAAACTGGTGAAGGGCGCGGAACTGAAGATCTACAAGGGCGGCGCACACGGTATCTGCACGACGGAGAAAGATCGCATCAACGCCGATTTGCTCGAATTTGCGAAGAAATAGCACAAAAAGCGTCGCATAATTGAGTTTGCGCAGCATGCTTCCTGACGAAGCAGGGGGAATTCGGTGAGTCTTCGAGCGAACTACTATCAGCAGAATCGTCCCGCGATCGACGCCTTGGCCGCCATCGGTAAGGAGTTCAGCATCGAGCCGAAGCTGCGTGCGTTGGTCGAGTTACGCGTTTCACAAATCAACGGCTGCCTCTTCTGCGTGGATCGCCACTCACACGAAGCGCGCAACGCCGGCGAGGCCCAGCAGCGCCTCGACTGTCTCGTCGCCTGGCGCGAGTCGCGCCTGTTCGACGATCAGGAACGGGCCGCGCTCGACTGGGCGGAAGCGCTGACGAACATCTCGACCACGCACGCACCTGACGCGAGTTATGATTCCCTCGCGGCCCATTTCTCTGAGCGTCAGATTGTCGATCTGACGCTGATTGTTTCGTGCATGAACGCCTGGAATCGCATCGCGATCGGACATCGCACGCAACCGCCGCGGCGTTAGAGAAAGACTGGCAAACGGAGCATTGAATGCAAGCGCATGCTCATGTGTTCGGAACTCTGGGAATCTGCGCGGCGCTGCTGCTGCTGGCAGCCGGCTGCGAGCAAAAGGCGCCGGCCCAAATGGCGACCCCGCCGCCGCCGAAAGTGACCGTTGCGAATCCCGTGCAGCGCGTCGTCACCGAGTGGGATGAGTACACCGGGCGACTGGCCGCCGTGGAGTTTGTCGACGTACGCGCCCGCGTGGGCGGCCTGATCACCGCCGCCGAATTTCGCGAAGGCGCGCTCGTCAAACAGGGCGACACGCTGGTGGAGATCGACGCGCGCCCCTATCGCGCCGCGCTCGACGCGACCATCGCCGCCAAGTCCGAAGCCGAAGCGCAGGTTCGCCTGGCGCAGATCGACTACAACCGCATCGAAGGACTCTCGCGCGACGCTCGCTCCAGAACGGAACTCGATACCGCGGCCGCCACACTGGCGCGGACCAAGTCGCTCGTCGAAGCCGCCCAAGCACAGATCGACGCGGCGCAGCTCAACGTCGATTGGTGTCGCGTGATCGCCCCGATCAGTGGGCGCATCAGCCGCAAGCTGGTCACCGCCGGCAATCTGATTTCCGGCGGAACGGATCAGGGCACGTTGCTGACGACGATCGCGACCGTCGATCCCATTTATTGCTACATCGACGCCGACGAACGCTCAATCCTGAAGTACGCGCGGCTCGCCCGCTCCGGCGAACGCCTCAGCGCCCGCCAGGCCCGCATCCCATTCAGTCTGGAACTCGGCGACGAAACGAATTTTCCGCACTTGGGTGAAGTGGATTTCGTCGACAACCGCGTTGATCCGACCACGGGCACAATCCTTGGCCGCGGCATTCTGCGAAACGCGGATGGTTGGATGGTGCCCGGCATGTTCGCTCGCGTGCGCATTCCCGGCAGCGGCCGGTACACCGCGCTCCTCGTGCCGGATTCCGCGGTTACCGCCGACCAGAACGAGCGGCTGCTCCTGACGGTCGACGCCAAGCACATCGTGCAACGAAAAGTCGTGAAGCTCGGCGCGCTCTTCGGCACGCTGCGGGCGATCTCGTCCGGCGTGACGACCGAGGATCGGGTCATTATCAACGGATTGTTGCATGCGCGGCCCGGTGCGGCGGTCGAACCGGTGGAGAGCACATTCTCGCTCGAATCGCTGCCGCCGGAAGCGCCTGAGCCCACCTCGTCGCAACCCGCGCTTTCCACGCAACCCGCGTCGCAGCCCGAATCCGCGCCGGCGGGAGCGCGCTCATGAAATTCGCTCACTTTTTCATCGACCGGCCGGTCTTCGCGCTCGTGCTGTCGATCGTGATCGTCATCGTGGGCACGATCTCGATCTACACGCTGCCCATCGCGCAGTATCCCGAGATCGTCCCGCCGACCGTGATCGTCACGGCCCACTACCCGGGAGCCAATGCGCGCGTCGTGGCCGACACAGTCGCCACGCCGATCGAGCAGCAGGTCAACGGCGTCGAAAAGATGCTGTACATGACCAGCCAGTGCACGAACAACGGCGACATGTCGATCACCGTTACATTCGCCGTCGGCACGAATCTCGACATCGCGCAGGTGCAGGTGCAGAACCGCGTCGCGCTTGCCGAGCCGCAATTGCCCGAAGACGTGCGGCGGCTGGGCGTCTCCGTGCGCAAGTCGTCGCCTGATCTGACGCTCGCGGTCGGGTTGTTCGCGAGTGATGGCAGCCGCGACACGCTCTACATCAGCAATTTCGCCAATCTCCAGATTCGCGACGAGTTGGCGCGACTGCCAGGCGTTGGCGATATCACCGTCTTCGGAGCGCGCGATTACTCGATGCGCCTCTGGCTCGACCCTGAGCAGCTTGCCGCGCGCGGCATGACCGCCGGCGATGTCGCCGATGCTGTACGCGAACAGAACATCCAGGTCGCCGCCGGCATCGTCGGCGGGCCGCCGCAGCCGGCGGAAACCGCGAAATTCCAATACACCGTCAGCACGCTCGGCCGCCTGACCGATCCGGAGCAATTCGCCGAGATCGTGGTCAAGACTGGCGCGGACGGCCGCATCACGCGCGTCCGCGACGTCGCCCGCGTCGAGCTGGGGGCCGCCGATTACAACTCGGCGTTCTCCTTCGACGGTAAACCCGCCGTGGGTCTGGGCGTGTATCAATTGCCCGGCTCGAACTCGATCAAGACGGCCGACGCCATCTACGCGCGCATGGCCGAATTGAAGAAGAGCTTTCCGCCCGGCATCGATTACACGATACCCTACGATTCGACGATCTTTGTTCGCAACAGTCTCCAAGACGTCGTTCGCACGCTTTTCGAAGCCGTCGGACTGGTCGTCATCGTCGTGCTGGTCTTCCTGCAGGGTTGGCGCGCATCGCTTATTCCTCTGCTCGCGATTCCGGTCTCGCTGATCGGCACCTTCGCGGTGATGGCCGCCTTCGGATTCTCGATCAACAACCTCTCGCTGTTCGGGATCGTGCTCGCGGTCGGCATCGTCGTCGATGACGCGATCGTCGTGGTCGAAAACATCGAACGCTGGATCGAGCACGGCCTGCCGCCGCGCGAAGCCGCCCACAAGGCCATGACCGAAGTCACGGCCGCCGTCATCGCCATTGCCTTCGGCCTCTCGGCCGTCTTTATCCCCGTCGCGTTCGTCAGCGGCATCACCGGCCAGTTCTACCGGCAATTCGCGCTCACGATTTCCTTCGCGACGCTGATCTCCGCACTGAACTCGCTCACGCTCAGTCCGGCGATGGCCGCCCTGCTGCTCACGTCGCGCACGGGAAAGCAGGACTGGTTCGCCCGCTTGATCAACCTGCTGCTCGGCTGGTTCTTCCGTCTCTTCAACTGGGGCCTCTCCGGCGCGACGCACGCCTACGCCGGCACTGTGAAGCGCGTCGTGCGGTTCAGTGCGATCACGCTGCTTGTTTACGTCGGCATGATCGTCCTGACCTACTTTCAGTTCGCGCGCGTTCCGACCGGCTTCATTCCACAGCAGGACACCGGCTATCTGATTGTCAGCCTGCAAATGCCCGACGCGGCCGCCATTACGCGCACCGAGAAAGTCATGCATCGCCTGGCGGATATTGCGTCCAAGGTGCCCGGCGTCGGCCACACGGTCGCGATCTCCGGGTTTTCCATTTTGAACGGCGTGAATCAATCCAACGCGGGAACGATGTTCCTGCCGCTACAGCAGTTCACAAAGCGAGTGGAGCATACGGAACAAACCGGCCCCAACCTCGCGCGACAGCTCATGGGGCTCTACTCGCAAGTGCAGGAGGGCCTGGCGCTCGTCCTGTCGCCGCCTCCGGTACGCGGGTTAGGCAGCGCCGGCGGTTTCAAGCTCCACGTACAGGACCGTTCCGGCAACGCCACGCCGCAGGAGCTGCAAGCGGCCGTCGATGCGCTCGTCGCGCGTGCCAACGCCGATCCGCGGCTTTCCACGATCTTTACGACCTATCGCGCCAACGTTCCGCAGCTCTACGCCGAAGTGAACCGCGAGAAAGTGAAGAAGCAGGGCGTGCCGGTCACGGGCGTTTTTGAAGCGCTGCAGGTCTATCTGGGAAGTCTGTACATCAACGATTTCAACTACCTGGGGCGTACTTTCCACGTCACGGCGCAGGCGGACGCCCCGTTCCGCGCGAACGCGTCCACGGTCGGTCAGCTCAAGGCGCGGAATCGCTCAGGTGGCATGGTCCCGCTGGGGGCCGTGCTGGATCTGCAGGACATCACCGGCCCCGAGCGCGTCTCACGCTTCAATCTCTATCGCGCGGCCGAGATCAACGGCAGCGCAGCGCCCGGCTACAGCAGCGGGCAAGCGACCGCGGCGATGGAGGAGCTGGCCGCCGCGACGCTCCCACCGGGCTACAGCATCGAATGGACCGAACTCGCTTATCAGGAAAAAGCCGCGGGCAATACGGCGCTGCTGATCTTCCCGCTCTGCGTGCTCTTCGTCTGGCTCGTGCATTCGGCCGAGTACGAGAGTTTCGCGCTCTCCACCGCGATCATCCTGATCGTGCCGCTGTGTCTGCTCAGCGGCATCACGGGTGTCTGGCTGCGGGCGATGGACAACAACATCTTCACGCAGATCGGCCTGATCGTGCTCGCGGGTCTGAGCGCCAAGAACGCCGTGCTGATCGTGGAGTTCGCCAAGCAGCACGAGGAACAGGGCAAGCAGCCGTTCGACGCGGCCGTCGAGGCTGCGCGCCTGCGCCTGCGCCCGATCCTGATGACCAGCTTCGCGTTCATTCTGGGCGTCGTGCCGCTCGTCCTCGCGAAAGGCGCGGGCGCGGAAATGCGGCAGGCGCTCGGAACGGTCGTGTTCTTCGGCATGGTGGGCGTGACGCTCTTTGGAATCTTCTTTACGCCCGTGTTCTACGTCGTCATCCGCCGGCTGCTGCCGCGGAGGGAGCACGCCAAGCACGAGCCGGCCAGCGCGCCGACCGCGACGAGCGCGCGCTGACGTCTTGTCCGACGCTTCCGCTTAGCTAGGTGGCGAAGCGGAGGCGCGACGCCACAGGAGACCGACAGATGTCGACGGATGGCAGCCCGAACTCGCTGCAGGGCAAGGTCGCACTGGTCACGGGCGGATCGCGCGGCATCGGCGCGGCAATCGCCCGCCGGCTCGCGCAGGACGGCGCGGGCGTCGCGATCACGTACGCCAGCGCGAAAGCGCGGGCGGACGAAGTCGTGCGCGCGATCCAAGCCGGCGGCGGAAAAGCCCTGGCCGTCGCGGCTGAGGCGGGTAACGCGCGCGCGATTCAGGCGGCCGTCGACCAAGCCGCCACGGAATTTGGGCGGCTCGACATTCTGGTCAATAACGCCGGGATCGCGATCATCAAGCCCGTCGAGGAATTCACGCTCGAGGAATTTGATCGCCTGCTGGCAGTAAACGTCCGCGCCGTTTTCGTCGCGTCACAGGCGGCCGCAAAACGCATGTCCGAAGGCGGCCGCATCATCACCATCGGCAGCGTGAACGCCGACCGCATGCCCTTCGCCGGCGGCAGCGTCTACGCCCTCTCGAAGGCGGCAGTTGCGGGATTCACGCGCGGGCTGGCGCGTGACCTCGGTCCGCGCGGCATCACCGTGAACTGTGTGCAGCCCGGCCCGATCGACACGGACATGAATCCATCCGACGGACCGTTCGCCGAGAGCCTCAAGAAACTCATGGCACTGCCGCGCTACGGCCGCGGCGAGGAAATCGCGGGCATGGTCGCGTATCTGGCCAGCGCGCAGGCCGGCTTCGTGACCGGCGCGTGCCTGACGATCGACGGCGGCTTCGCGGCCTAGCGGCGCGAGCGCGGCATCCAGGAATCAGTTAACCCAGAAACGGAGATATCCAATGGCAGCCACTCGCCCCACGCTCAGCGAAAAGGGACTCTTGACGCCTGAGAATTGCGTCGTGACGCTCATCGATCTTCAGCCGCAGATGCTCTTCGGCGTCAGCAACTTCGATCGGCAGTCGATCATCAACAACAACGTCGCGCTCGCAAAAGCCGCGCGCGTGTTCGGCGTGCCCGTCGTTCTCTCCACGGTCGAGACCACCGGCTTCAGTGGCAACACGTGGCCGCAAGTGTTGGCGGCGCTCGGCCATCCGACACCCATCGAGCGCAGCACGATGAACTCGTGGGACGATCGCAACTTCGTCGCGGCCGTCCAGAAGTCCGGGCGGCGAAAGATCGTTCTGGCCGGCCTGTGGACCGAGACGTGCGTCGCGCTGCCGACGATTCAGGCCATTCACGACGGCTACGAAGTCTTCGTCGTCGAGGATTGTTGCGGCGACGTGAGCCAGCTCTCCCACGACAACGCCATGAAGCGCGTCGTACAGGCCGGCGCGCGGCCGGTCACGGCGCTCTCGGTCATGCTCGAGTGGCAGCGCGACTGGGCGCATAAGGGCACATACGACGCCGTGATGGACATCGTGCGAACCCACTTCGGTGCATATGGGATCGGCGTCGAATACGCGTACACGATGGTACACAAGGCGCCGCCGACGGTTTATCCGGCTTACAACGTGCCGGGCGCGTCGCACTAGCGGCTCACCATGCCGGTCGAGTGGTTGAACAATCTGGGATGGGTCGGGCTGGCGCTGCTGTCGCTGATCTTCCTGGCCAATGCGCTCGGCGTCGTCACGCAGGCCGAGGCCGTGCGAGATCTCGTTTCCAGCGGCCTCTCCGAAAGCACCGCGAGGCGCGCCGTTCTGGCGGGACGGTTTTTCCAACTCGCGGCAGCGCCGGCGCTGTTCTTTGCGCCGCTGCGGCCCTTCGCGGCGCTGGGGCTCGGGGCGTTTCTATTGGCGGCGACGCTGAGCGGCCACGCGTTCTGGAAAAAACCGCGGGAGCAGCGGGAGGCCGCGCTGATCGGGTTTCTGAAAAACGCGGCGATTCTCGGCGGACTGTTCCTGGCCGCCGGCTGGAGGATGTCGGCATGATCTCGCATGAGAGATTGCACGAGTTCCTGCGCAGCGATGCGCCCGATCCGCCCGTGACGGTCGTACGCGAAATGCACGTGCGACCCGCGCATGGCCGCGAGTTTGAAGAGCAAATGTCCACGCTCATTCAGGAAGCAATCCGCCAACCCGGTCATCTCGGCGCAACGATCGTGCGGCCGCGCTTCCCGGGCGACACCTATCGCTTTGTGTACAAATTCGAACGGCGCTCGCAATTGCTGGCGTGGCATGCGTCCGAGACGCGGGCGCGCCTGGTTGCGCCGATCGCCCGCCTGGTCGAATTCGATCGGTATGACGAGTTTCCCGGGCTGGAAACCTGGTTCGAGCTGCCCGGCCACGAACCACCGCCCCCGAAGTGGAAAACCACGCTGATGAGCTGGGCCGCGATTTACGTCCTCGTCGTCGCCGTTTCCTACGCGCTTCAGGCGCTGAAGTTCGAAGCGTCCATTCCCGTCAGAGCACTCGTCCTTTCGGGACTGGTCGTGCCGCTCGTGGCCTACGTCGTCGGCCCTTGGCTGGGACGCCGGCTGCACGGCTGGCTGCACGCGGGAAGTCGACACACGCATCGCGCGTTCAGCCATCCGGTCCATTCCGATCCCGACCCGGCCCAATCCAATCCCAGCCCAAGCCATCAGGGAGAGTAGAAAATGGCGTCGAACACCGCGAATCGCGGCGCAGCGGCCGATCTGATTCTCACCAACGGCGTAATTCACACTCAGAGCGAGCGCGGCGCGCTTGCGTCCGCCGTGGCGATTCGCGGCGGCCGTTTTGTAGCCGTCGGAGACGAGCCTTCGGTCGAATCTCTGCGCGGCGCCGCTACGCAAGTCGTCGACTTGCGCGGCCGGACGGTCATTCCCGGCCTGAACGACTCGCACCTGCATCTGATTCGCGGCGGTCTAAATTACAACATGGAGCTGCGCTGGGACGGCGTTCCGACCCTCGCGGACGCAATGCAGATGTTGAAAACCCAGGCGCAGCGCACGCCGCCGCCGCAATGGGTGCGCGTGGTGGGCGGCTTCTGCGAGTTTCAATTCCGCGAGCGCCGGCTGCCGACGCTGGCCGAGTTGAACGCCGCCGCGCCTGAAACTCCCGTATTCATTCTGCATCTCTACGATCGCGCGCTCCTGAACGCGGCCGCCCTGCGCGCCGTCGGCTACACGCGCGAGACGCCCGAACCGCCGGGCGCGCTCATCGAGCGCGACAAATCCGGCCAACCGACCGGACTGCTGATCGCCAATCCCAACGCGTTGATTCTCTACAAGACGCTCTCACTCGGCCCGCGGCTCGCGAGCGAGGACCAATACAACTCGACGCGGCACTTTCTGCGCGAGCTGAATCGCCTCGGGACTACGTCCTGCTGCGACGCGGGCGGCGGATTTCAGAACTACCCGGACGACTACGAAATCATCCAACACCTGCAGCGACGCGGCGAGTTGACCGTCCGCATTGCCTACAACCTCTTCACGCAGCGCCCCAAGCAGGAGCGCGACGATTTCGTGCAATGGACCACGACCGCGAACTATGGTCAGGGCGACGACTTCCTGCGGCTCAATGGAGCGGGGGAAATGCTCGTCTACTCGGCGGCCGACTTCGAGGATTTTCGTGTGCCGCGCCCCGACATGCCGCCGAATATGGAATCCGAGCTGCGCGATGTCGTGCGCGTGCTCGCGAAGAACCGCTGGCCATTCCGACTACACGCCACCTACGAAGAAACCGTCGCCCGCGCTCTCACGATCTTCGAAGAAGTGCATCGCGAATTCCCCCTCTCAGACCTGCGCTGGTTCTTTGACCACTGCGAAACCGTCACCGATCGCAGCCTCGAACGCATCCAGGCGCTCGGCGGCGGCGTGGCCATCCAGGATCGCATGGCGTTTCAGGGCGAGTACTTCATCGAGCGCTACGGCGCGGAGACGGCCGGCCGTTCACCGCCCGTTCGTCGCATGCTGGAGATGGGCATTCCCGTCGGCGCGGGCACCGACGCGACGCGCGTGTCGAGCTACAACCCGTGGGTGAGTCTCTGGTGGCTCGTAAGTGGAAAATCGCTCGGAGGCGCGACGCTCTTCAGCGAACGCAACCGCATGTTGCGCAGCGAAGCCCTGCGTCTCTTCACGCTCGGCAGCGCCTGGTTCAGCCGCGAGGAGAACAAGAAAGGCGCGATCACGCCCGGATGCCTCGCCGACCTCGCTGTCCTGTCAGAAGACTTTTTCAGCGTGCCCGAGGAACGCATCAAGCAGATCCACTCCGTGCTGACGATCGTCGATGGCAAGCCTGTGCACGGCAGCGCCGAGTTCGCCGCGCTCGCGCCCCCGCTGCCGCCGCCGAGCCGGGCTGGTCGCCGGTCTTGCAAGCGCCGGCGCGTCAAGTCGGTGCCGACGACCCGCCGACTTCAGGCTGGTGGTGTGGCTGCGGATTCTGAGCGTCCATTAGTCGCCGCCGCCCGCGCGGTGAAAGAAGCCCTCGTCCGGCGTGCGCGTGTGACAGACCTGACACGTATTGATCACGCCTGCGTGCCCCTGCAACGTGATCGGCTGTACGTTGTCGGCGGCGACTACGGTTGGACCAATCGCGTGCGGACTCCCATGGCAAGCGGCACAGTGCACATTCCCGTGCCCAACCGAATCGCGAAACAGCGTCGCGGATTGCTCGTATTGATGCCCCGCCACGGCGTGACAATCGCCGCAGCGCGGCTCATCCACCCATGGCCGACGATTGACGGACGCCACCGCCGTCATTGACTCATGACAGTCGTAGCATGTCATCCCCGCGCTGTAGTGCACGTCGCGCAGGCACTGCGTTCTCTGCCCCGGATGGCATGCGTAACAATCGACCGTGAGCGACACCTGCGAAATGCGCGCCGCGTGCGAGCCGTGCATCGCGCGGGAGAGGCTCGGCAGGCCGGCCGCGCCCGGTTGACTCAGCGCTACATCGGCGTGGCACTCCGAGCAAAGCACAGGTTTGCGGCTTTCGAGGCTCGTGCCGTGCAGTTGATCGTGCTTGCGGAGAATGTCGGTGGCGGTCGAAATCCCGGCCGTATTGTGGCACAGGTCGCAACTGATTTCCCACGACACCGGCGTGACGGCCATGGTCTCGGCAACGACCGTTCCGTTCTGCGTCACCGTCACCTTGGCCAGCGGATACGGATTCTCGTTTCCATTGTCGTCGATCGGCGTTACGGGAATGCCGATCGCTGACCAGTCGTTCTTTCCGGTCGGCGACATCGTCCCCGTCAGGCCGTTGCCCGCCAGTCCGACGTTGTCCGGCGGGCTCACGCCCAGGAGGGCCGGGGCGTACTGCCAGAAATTCGTCTTGTCCGCCGAATGCGTATTGCCCTGCACCGCGTATTCGATCGTCACACCACTGGTCAGAATCCGCGGCTCGCCGCCGCGCGCGATGACCTGCGCATGCAATGTGTTGTACGGCGGCAGGATCATCAACTCCGAAAAGTCCTGATTCATGCAGTGCATGCCGAGATCGTTGTAGCCCAGCACGACAGCCGTACCGAGCTTGGCGGTGGCCGACGTGCCGTTGGTGTTGAGATTTCCGCTACCCGTCTGGGGACATCCGCCCAGCCCGGCCGCCGCGAGCAGCAGGCTCAATCCAAACGCAAGGCGAAGGCACGTTCTGGAGCTACACATGAGTGACTCTCCTCGCCGAG
>JBGAJB010000293.1:0-4227 GCA_044225155.1 Phycisphaerae bacterium
GGAATTTTCGCGAGCAATTCGCGCGGCGGGTCATAGATGTCGTTGTAGCGCCCGAGATAGCACGAGTCGTGATAGACGATGCTGCCCAGGACGTGGTGCTCGGGCCGCAGCTTGCCCGCCTGGACGAGCTGCAGCAGGAAATCGGTGTGATGCACGATATCGTAGCGCCCGCCGAAATCCGGGTATTCGTTCTTCAGCGTGTTGAAGCAGTGTGGGCAGGTCGCGACGATCTTTTTCACCTGATAATTGTTCAGCGTCTCGACGTTCTGTTTCGCGAGCGTCTCGAACAGATACTCATTTCCCGCGCGGCGGGCCGGATCGCCGGTGCACATCTCCTCCGGGCCGAGAATCGCGAAGTCAACGCCCGCCAGTTTCATGAGCGTGGCGGTAGCACGCGCGATCTTGCGGGCGCGATCGTCGAACGACGGTGAGCAGCCGACCCAGTAGAGCACCTGGGCGTCCGGCTTTTCCGCGCGCAGCGGCACGTCCAGCCCTTGCGCCCACTCCGCCCGCTGCTCATTGGCGAAGCTGTAGGGATTGCCGACGCGCTCCAGACCTTGAAACGCGTTCTGCAACTGATCCGGAAATTCGCCGCGCTCCATCACCAGATTGCGGCGCATGTCGACGATCTTGTCGACGTAGCTGATGAACACCGGGCATTCCTGCTCGCACGCGCCGCAGGTCGTGCAGGCCCACAGCATCTCGGCGTCGACCCACGGGCCGACGAGCTCGCCGCCCGTCTCGTCCACGCCGCCGTCTGCGCGCAGAGATGGCCGCGCCCCCAACCGAGCAGTGGGGTCGCTCGTCCCATTCGCGGCCGTGAGCGCGCTTTCGTTTTCATACAGGTGATCGCGCAGTGTCATCGTCAGATGCTTGGGACTGAGCAGCTTGCCGGTGTTGAACGCCGGGCAATGATCGGAGCAGCGGCCGCATTCGGTGCACGTGTAGAGATCCAGCACGCTCTTCCACGAGAAATCGGCGGCCTTTTTGACTCCGAGCGTCTCGCCGCGCTCCAGCCGTCCTTCGATGTCCGGGATCGGCAACAGGCGGCCGCGCGGCTGCGGATTGCTGAAGTAGACCTGGGGCAGAATCGTGAGGACGTGGAAGTGCTTGCCGTAGGGCAGGAAGTTCAGGAACGTCAGCACGATGATCGTGTGCATCCAGAATCCGACAACGTGCAGATTGGCGGCGGCTCCCGTTGGCAGCGCTCCCACAAACACCGAGGCCAGCGCCGCCGCGGGCGCGACGAGCCGCTGCATCGCCGGCGTGCCGCGCACGACGAATCCGCCGGACTCATAGGCGAGGTCGGCCAGGATCAGGCACATGATCATGCACAGGATGAATACGCCCTCGGCCGACAATTCCATGCGCCGCGGCCGCACCACCAACCGCTGATGCAGGAAGTAAACGACGCCCGCGATCACACCGACGCCGATCAAGTCTTTCAGGAATGTGTAGAGGCTGCCGAGTATTGTGCCGTCGTCGAAGAGCCAGAATCCGAAGCCGGGATCACCACTGAAGCCGCGGGCCGCGAGGATGAGCGTGCGCAGGCCCAGAATCACGAAGCCGGAAAAGATGAGCATGTGGGCGATGCCCGCTTTTTCGTAGCGGAACATGCGCTGGTGCCCGAAGACATAGCGCATGACGCGGCCCAGCCGCTCCTGCGGGTGGTCGGTGCGGTTCTCCGGCCGCTGCGCGACCCGCATCAGCCGCCAGCGCCGCATGGCCGTGTAGGTAAAAGCGCCCAAGCCGGCGATCAGGAGCAGTGACATTCCCAGCGGACTCATCCGAACTCCGTCATCAAATGCGAGGATTGGCGGAAGCCGAACTCGACGATCCGATCGATTGTAACGAGCGCGGCGGGCAGCGCGCCAAGGGCGCGACTCAGTTCGCAAGCGGATGTTCATCCGAGCCGCGACCGCGAGGGAGCCAAGACCTCCAATACGGCATCTGATGTCGAGCGCGACGGTTATCCGCGCGAACGTACGTGCGCGGCTCAGATCATGCGAATCATGCGATTCGTCGGTGGCGACCTAATCGGCCTCGCCGATGCCGATCACGCTCGCCATCGCATAATCGCCGGCGTGCGAGATCGAAACGAGAAACAGGCGAATGCCCAGCGTGCGCGCCAGTTCCGACGCTTTGCCGTAAAGCGTGACGATCGGCCGGCCGTAAGGGTCGGGCAGAGTTTCCACGTCGCGAAATTCGATGCCCCCGCGCCAGCCGGTGCCCAGCGCCTTCAGGACAGCTTCTTTGACGGCGAAGCGTCCGCTGAGCCGCTCGGCGGGATTCTTTGCGTCCAGGCAGTAGCGCTGTTCGGCGGTCGTATAGATGCGATCGAGGAAGCGCTCGGCATGTTCGCGCCACATCTGCTCGATGCGGCGGCTCAGGACGAGATCGATTCCGTGGGCCAGCGGCGCTGCGGACATGCGAGCATCCTATCGCGCGGCTGTCGCGACTCGCGCCGGCGCTACGGGAGCGAGAGTCGCCGATCGCCGGGTTTGCCGATCAGGCCCCAGGCATGGCGGCCGAGGACGATCGAGAAGAGATCGCCGCCACGGGCGTTGATCAGCCGAGCGATGAGCAGCACGCTC
Organism: Phycisphaerae bacterium; assembly: GCA_044225155.1. Lineage (GTDB taxonomy): Bacteria > Planctomycetota > Phycisphaerae > UBA1845 > Fen-1342 > CAYMBL01. The sequence continues at coordinate 2,595 of JBGAJB010000293.1, forward strand.
GCGAAAAACACGCCGGCGATGAACCCGCCGAGATGCGCCCAATGTGCAACGCCGTCTTCGGAGCCCAAGAGCGTCAGCACGACGTCGAACGCGATGTAAAAAAGCACGACCCAGAAGCCTGGAATCTCCTTGATGGCGGCTGTGAGACGAAATCGAAAAATCAGAGGCCAGCGAATCCACATCGCCACGTGCACCTTATGAGCGGGGAAGAGCACGAGATACATACCGGCGAGTCCCATGATCGCGCCGGACGCGCCGAGCATCGGAGCAGGCGGGCCCTGAGCCGTCTCCGCGAGTTCGGCCCATGCCGCGAAAAGGCCCAGCAATGGGTAGAGGATCAGTGTTAAGACGTTGCCGATGAGTGCGTTGACGCGCGACCCGAGGACCATGAGAAACAGGAGATTTCCGAGCAGGTGGATCGGATCGGCGTGGAGCAGCAGGTGCGTAAAAAGCTGTGACGGGGAATAGGTTCCGATCTGGTTGTCAATCTCGGCCAGCGTGGCGGCGATCTCGGCTTCCGATGCGCCCTCATTGGCCAATTCCTCCTGAATCTTTGCGTGCAGACCTTCGGCGCTGCGTCCGCCCCAAAGCATCCAGTTCTTCAGCGATGGATCAGGATTCGAATTCCAGATGAACGCAACCATGAACCAGATGCTGACGAGCGTGGTGAAGATCGCGATGCCGCGCACGGTCCAGGGACGCCGCGTGCCGAATGCTTCGGAAGCGATTGGATAGATGCCAAGCCAGATTAACCAACTTACCCACCAGACAATTGTCTCGGCCCGCTCGTAAGTTTCGTTGAGCTGCTCATCTTGCGTCGTCAACAGCGATCGGCCGGTCTTGAGGTTTACGCCGCAATCCGTGCAGATCATCGACCGCGCTGGCCATTCGCGCCCGCAGGCTGGGCAGGGGACGGCCGGTCCCGACGGTGCAGCGGGTTTCTCTTGCGGGACTTCGACCGGCGGCGCAATTCCGAATTCGTCTCGTTCGCGCTGATGGCGCGAAACGGGCGGCGGGGGCGCTGGGCGCTCGAGCGTCTGTCCACTCGACAGTCCGCTGAACACATCATCCATCTCGCCGCCATCGAGGGCGGCGACGCCGTTTTCCGCCGAACTCTCCGAGACCGGTACCGTCGCGACAGCGCTGCATTTCGGGCAGCGCACACGCTTGCCGCTGGCCCCGACCGGGGCGCTGATCGTCGCCCCACACACGCACGCAAAGCGAATCTTGTCCGCGCGCTTTTCCGCAGCCGCCGCCGACATGGAAGACTTTGCCGCGAATGGCGGAGGGGCGGCCGGGGCGCCTTCCGGATTCTGGAGACGGATGACGGCCTGACATTTCGGACAGCGCGCGTTGCGGCCGAGGAAGGCGGCCGACGCGGAAATTCGCGCGCCGCAGTCGCAGCGAAAGTGCAGTTTCTCCCCGGGCGATGCGGCCATGAATGATCCTCAGCAATTCGAAAGCGATTTGCTTGAAGTGGAATATAGAGGTGGTGGGGTTGGAAATTCAATCGAACCAGGAGAAAAGGCAACAACCAAAGTTGCGTGCCACGCCCAGCTCGGGTTTCAAGCCCAGTTCGGGCCACGCCGAGTTTTGGGTTTCCTACCGACGGGAACCGCCGTCGGGCTCGGAC
>JBGAJB010000294.1:0-4219 GCA_044225155.1 Phycisphaerae bacterium
ACGCTGAGCATCATCAAGTTTCTCGGCTTCGAGCAGGTGTTCAAGAATTCGCTGACGACGCTGCCCATGGGCGGCGGAAAAGGCGGCAGCGATTTTGATCCGCACGGCAAGAGCGACAACGAGGTAATGCGCTTCTGCCAGAGCTTCATGAGCGAACTCTTCCGCCATATCAGCGCCGACACGGACGTCCCCGCCGGCGACATCGGCGTCGGCGGACGCGAAGTCGGCTTCCTCTACGGCCAGTTCAAAAAGCTCGTCAACCGCTTCGAGGGCGTCCTGACCGGTAAGGGGCTCAACTGGGGCGGCTCCCTGATCCGGCCTGAAGCCACGGGCTACGGCTGCGTCTATTTCGTCGAGGAAATGCTGAAGACCAAGAGCGACTCGATTCGCGGAAAACGCTGCGTGATCTCCGGCTCCGGCAACGTGGCGCAATTCACGGCCGAGAAAGTGCTGCAACTGGGAGGAAAGCCGATCACGTTCAGCGATTCCGGCGGCTTCATCGTCGATGAGGACGGCATCAACCAGGAAAAACTGAACTTCGTCATGCAGCTCAAGAACATCCGTCGCGGCCGCATCAAGGACTACGTGACGAAATACCCGAGCGCGAAATTCATCGCCGCCGACTCGAAGCTCGACCACAATCCGCTCTGGTCGGTGAAGTGCGATGTCGCGCTGCCGAGCGCCACGCAGAACGAAATCAACGAGGTCGATGCGCAGAACCTCGTGAAGAACGGCTGCCGCTGTGTCGCCGAGGGCGCGAACATGCCGACGACTCCGGGCGGCGTCAGCGTTTTTCAGGAGGCCAAAATTCTGTATGCCCCCGGAAAGGCGAGCAATGCCGGCGGTGTCGCCACCAGCGGCCTTGAGATGTCGCAGAACTCCATGCGTCTCGCGTGGTCCCGCCAGGAAGTCGACGAGAAGCTGCACACGATCATGATCAATATTCACGAGAATTGCCGCCGAACGGCCGAGGAGTATGGTCAGGCCGGCAACTACGTCACTGGCGCGAATATCGCCGGCTTCCTGAAAGTCGCGAACGCGATGTTGGATCAGGGACTCGTGTAGGAGAACGGCGGACCCCGGCGCGATCCGCGCCGGGCTCGCCTGCCCGGTTCACGTGAAGACGATTCTCGGAACGCTTCGTGCACTGCGTTTGACGCAGCGCGCGTGCGCAGATAACTTCGCCTCGGGCTCAGGGCAATCTGGGGACGGACTCGGCGATTCGACTCACGCCGCTGAAAAAACTGTTTTCACATAAGGGAGAATTGGAATGAAAAAACTGATTGGTTTTCTGCTCGGCGCGCTGGCCGCGCCGGCGTTGGCGAGCTGGTCGCCGATCGTGACGCTGCCGCTGCTGGCGGAGCTGGACATGACCAGCAGCAAGGCGCCGCTGATCGAGATCACGAAGAAGTGCCCGAACCTGCGTTATGTCGGACGCGACGCCGAATTCGAGATCGACGTCGCCAACAAGGGCAACGCCGCGGCCATGAACGTCGTCGTGACCGACGCGCTCAGCGCCAACGCGGATTTCGTCAGCGCCGACAACAACGGCAGCCGCTCCGGCAACAACGTTGTCTGGAACCTCGGAAACATGGAGCCCGGCGCCAGCAAGACCCTGAAGGTCAAGGTGCGCTGTAACACGATCGGCAAGATCACAAACACCGCGACCGTGAACTATTGCGCTGAGGCCAGCGACGGTTGCGAACTCGAGGTCAAGGGCATCCCGGCCATCCTGATCGAGTGCGTGGATGATCCCGATCCGATCGAGGTCGGCGGCCTGGTGACCTACACGATTACGGTCACGAACCAGGGCTCGGCGGTCGGTACGAACATCGCGCTGAACTGCACGCTGCCGGATCAGGAGGAATACAACTCCTCCGAGGGTCCAACCGCGGGCAAGGCCGACGGTAAGAAGATCACGTTCGCCCCGCTCGCGTCTCTCGCGCCGAAGGCGACCGCGACCTATAAGGTCAAAGTAAAGGGAACTACGGTCGGCGATGCACGTTTTCACGTGGAAATGAAGTCCGACCAGATGGATTCGTCCGTGATGGAAACCGAAAGCACGCACGTGTATTGAGCCGAAACTTTCGATCCGCGAATCACGGCTGACATTCCTTTACATTGCCGGGCGAGGTGAGCGATTCAAGACGCTTCCTCGCCCGGCGACTTATTTCCGGACGCCTGCGCCCGCGCCGCCCATCTCCGTCGTCAGATTCGCCTTTGCCGGCCTCAAGACCGGGGCTAGAATAGGTGCCTCACTTCAGCCCGGGGGGGCTGGGGTCGTCCGCTGTTCGGGAGAGGACGGACGCCATTTTCACGACTCACTTCCAGAGAGAAACCAAATGAGGAATTTTTGCGCACGCGCTGGGAGCCTCGCACTATTGGCCGGTCTTGCACCCTTGACCCTCGCCGCGACTGACAACGCGATCGGGCAGGCGCATGCGGCCGCGGTCGGCTCGGGCCACGTTTTGCAGATGGTGACCGGCGACGTCGATGTCGCCACGCTGCCAAATCTGCTCACGAATCCGACCGCCCCGTTCGAGGCCGGTCGCGCCTACGTCCTGATGACGAACGGCCCGCTGACGCCGGCCGCTCGCGCGCAGCTTGAGACGCTCGGCGTGCAGTTCCACGACTATCTGCCGGAGAACGCGTTCATCGCCGATCTCGCAAGCGCCAATCCCGCGGCGCTGGCGGCCTCCGGTCTCGCCAGTTGGGTTGGCGAGTATCAGGAAGCTTGGAAGATCGACCCGTCAATCGGGAATCGCCCGTATTTCACGAATGAGCGCATCGCGCTCGCGGCCGAAGGCTACGTCGTCGTCGATGTGACGCTTTTTGAAGCCGCCGACGTCGATACCACGATCACGGCTCTGGCCGCGATGGACGGCGCGACGATCACGCGCACCGAGGACATCGGCGGCAACCAGACCGCGACGGTCGTTCTGCCCGCACAAAGCGTGGCCGATCTGGCCGCGATGCCGGGTGTGCAGTTTGTCGAGGAAGTCGGCGACTACCAGCAGCGCAATCTGACCGAGCGCTGGATCGTCCAGAGTAACGTCACGAACGTCGAGCCGCTCTACACAAACGGGCTCCACGGAGAAAACCAGATTCTGGGCCACATGGACGGCCAGATCGACGTGAACCATTGCTCGCTGAAAGACGACGGCAGCGACCCGCCAGGCCCGAATCATCGCAAGATCCTCGCCAATCACGATACGTCCGGCGCCGTCGATGACCATGGCACCCACACGGCCTGCATCGGTATGGGTGACAACAACATCGAAGATAACAACCGCGGCCACGCCTATCTGGCGCGGATCGTGCACAACAGCATCCCGTCGTTCACCGAGACCGCGATCAACTCGCGCCTCACGACGCATCACAACGATGGCGCTCGCACGCACACGAATTCCTGGGGCGACGACGGCACGACCAGCTACAACGGCCTCTGTCGCGGCATCGACAGCTTCAGCCGCAGCTTTGAAGACTCGCTCGTCTTCTTCGCCGAAACGAACCTGACCACGCTGAAGAATCCGGAAAACGCCAAGAACCTCGTCGCCGTGGGTAACTGCGGCGGATCGGGCGCTCAACAGACCGTTTGCACCGGCGGCGCCGGTCCGACGGCCGATGGCCGCCGCAAGCCCGAGATCTTCACCCCCGGCTGCAACACCCAAAGTGCCAACGGACTCACGACCTGCAGCACGCAGGCGCTCACTGGGACTTCGATGGCCAGCCCCGCGGCTGCCGGCGAAGCGCTGCTGGTTCGCCAGTACTTCACCGACGGCGTCTATCCCCATTCCGCCGCGTTCACGCCGAGCGGCGCGCTGATAAAGGCGGTCGTGCTCAACGGCACGGTCGACATGACGGGCGTCTCGGGCTACCCGAGTAATGGCGAGGGCTGGGGCCGCATGTTGCTCGATAACGTGCTGGAGTTCGCCGGCGACGCGCGCAAGCTGTGGGTCGCCGACGTGCGCAACGCCAACGGTCTGGCCACGGGCGGCATGACGGAAGTCCAGTTTGACGTAAACAGCTCCACGCAATTCCTGAAGATCACGCTGGCGTTCACCGACCAGCCCGGAACGTCCGGCGCCAGCAATCCGGTCATCAATGACCTGAACCTGGAGGTCGTCGATCCGTCCAGCAATCTGTACCGCGGGAACAACTTCTCCAGCGGAGTGTCGACCACCGGCGGTGTCGCGGACGCGAAGAACAACGTCGAGAT
>JBGAJB010000295.1:0-4206 GCA_044225155.1 Phycisphaerae bacterium
GGATCCTTCCGACTGCAACTCGTCGGGCACCATCAATCTGGTCATGTCCGAAGGCATCGCCTTCGCGGGAAACAACCACGCGTACATGTGCAGCCGCGACATGGACATCTTCAACACCTACAAGCACCAGGTGATCGAAGTGCAGTTCAACACGGACGGCACGGGCAAGATCACGGGCCTCAGCTTCGTGCGCTCCGTCGTGCGGAACGACACCAGCCCGACCGGCGATCCCAATAACTGCGGCCTCGGCAGCCCGTTCGGCCTGAACGCCCGCGGCCTCGCGATCAACACCGGCCCCACCGGCCTCGGCGCTCACGGCAACCTGATCGCCTTCAGCGGCAACGAGGTCGTGCACGGGTATGACATCAACACCGGCATGTATCTGCCGAACGGCGCCGATTTCAACAACGGCTGGTCGACCAATCCGCCAAACGGCAACTGCGATGACGGCACGTATGTGCCGTCCAAGAACGAGTTCTATACACTCGATCAATCGCCACCGAGTTTTGTGCGCTTCACTCCCAAGGGCGCGCTGGTCAGTAGCTTCAGCGTCGGATCGGCCGTGACGAGCGAGCCGGCCGGCGATCCGAAGGGCATTTTCTACTGCCAGGATGTCGCCACATTTCCGACGCTCTTCCACGGCAAAGGCGGCGTCGTGATCGCGGTGCTCGACGAGCTCGGGCCCGCCGTGCAGGCTTTCGATCTGAACGGCACGCTGATCAAGCACGAGGTGCTGTCGCTCGACGCTTCACCGGGAATCCTGCAGCTTGAGTCGGGCACGAGCGATCCCTCGACCGGCCGCATCTTCCTCGTAAATCAGGACACGGCCTTTGTGGACGATTTCATCTGGATCCTGACGCCGGTAAATCCACCGGTCTGCCCCCACAGCAGCCTCTCTTGCGTGACGAGCGACATCTTCCCGGCCGGCTCTGGTGACTGTCAGGTCAATCTCTCGGATCTTGGCGTGGTGCTTTCCAACTATCAGCCGGGCGTGCCGGGCAAGTCGCGGGCGCAGGGCGACATCTTCCCGCTCGGCGGCGATTCGGTCGTCGACCTGAGCGATCTCGGGCAGATACTGTCCGACTTCGGCGCGGATTGCCGCTGATCCGGTTCCCTTCGAAGTAGCTCACGCGGGGCGGCCGGGCTGCGGAGCCGGTCGCCCCGTTTCATTCCCTTACGGCCCGGCGACGCGGCCGGTACATTCGTGGCCAATGATCGACATCAAGCTCATTCGTGAAAACCCCGACGTTGTCCGCGAAGCCTGCCGCAAGAAGGGCATGAAGGACATCATTGACGACCTGCTGGCCGTCGATACCCGGCGCCGCGCGCTGACGGCCGAGTTCGACGAGCTGCGCAGCAAGCAGAACAAGTCCGGCGAGCTGATCGCCAAGGCGCCAAAGGAGCAGAAGCCGGCGCTGCTGGAGGAAATGGGGAAGATCAAGTCGCGGCTCAAGGCGGTCGAAGAGGAACGTGCTCCGCTCGACGCTCGTTTTCACGAGTTGATGCTGTTCGTGCCGCAAATCCCCGATCCGCTCGCGCCGCTCGGCGCGTCGGACAAGGACAACGTGCCCGTTCGCCACTGGGGCACGCCGCGCAAGAAGGGCGACTTCGGCTTTCCGTTCAAGGATCACGTCGAGCTGGGCAAGTCGCTCGGCATCATCGACATCGATCGCGGCGTGAAGCTGGCCGGCAGCCGGAATTACGTGCTGGTCGGCGCCGGCGCGCTGCTGCACGAGGCGGTGCTGCGCCTGGCCTGGGACATGATGCTCGGCAAGACGTTTCAGCGGCCGCAGGAGGGAAACAACGCGGCGGTTCGCTTCACGCCCATGACGGTGCCGGTGCTCGTGAACGACAAGCTGATGGAAGGCACGGGCTACTTCCCGCTCGGGCGCGATCAGGCGTACCTCTGCGAGCGCGACGGGCAATCGCTGGTCGGGACGGCCGAGGTGCCGGTGACCGGGTTTCACGGCGACGAGATTCTGACGCTCGATGAAATGCCGAAACTCTACGTCGCGCGCAGCACCTGCTTCCGGCGCGAGGCAGGCGCGGCCGGCAAGGACACCCACGGCCTCTATCGCATTCACCTGTTCGACAAGCTGGAGCAGGTCGTGATCTGTCGCGCGGATGCCGAGGAGTCGGGCTTCTGGCACGACGTGATCATTCGCAACGCGACGGACGTGCTGGAAGCGCTGGAACTGCCCTATCGCGTGCTGGAGGTCTGCACGGGCGACATGGGGCAGGGCAAAGTGCGGATGTACGACATCGAGACCTGGATGCCCAGCCGCGACGGCTATGGCGAAACGCACTCCGCGAGCCGCTTCCACGATTTCCAGGCCCGCCGGCTGAACCTTCGCTATCGCGATGAAATGGGCAAGCCACAGATTTGTCACACGCTGAATAACACCGTGATCGCGTCGCCCCGCATCCTGATCGCGATTCTGGAGAATAATCAGAACGCCGACGGCAGCGTCACCGTGCCGAAGGCTCTGCGCGGGTACATGGGCGGGATGGAGCGCATCGCCCAGCCCTGACGCGCGGACGTTTTCTCGTCGCGCGTCGGTTGGTTTCGTGCGCAGGGACGCTAGGAGTCGCAAATGGCGGAACTTCAACGCGGCACGGCATGGATAATTTTGCTCACAGGATTGTCGCTGCTGAGCGGATGCGTCAACGCGAAGCAACACAAAATGTCCTCGTTTGTCGCGCCCAAATCCCCAGACTCTCCCCGGGGCTTTGCGCGCGCCGGCTCAGCCCAGCCCCAAGAACCAGCCAAACTGGACGCCGAGCTTCCTATGAACTGGGTGGGCGACGAACCGCCGCGCGCTCGCGAGGGGCAGGGTCCTCAGGTAGTCGATGCCGCCCGCCGCATCATGGTTTACGAGGCCACACTGCAAATTGTTGTCGCCGATATCCCTGGCGCTCTGCAAAAGGCGCGACAGCGTGCCGAAGCGGCTGGCGGCTACGTTTCCGCGTCGAGCGGTGATTCGATCACGATCAAGGTTCCCGCCGATCGTTACGAATCGATCCTGACTGAGCTTGAGGCGTTCGGACGCGTCGCCGACCGCCATGTGGAAGCCCAGGATGTCACGGAGAATTACGTCGATCTCGAAGCGCGGCTCAAGAACGCTCTGGCCGTCAGGGAACGGCTGGATGCATTGCTGAAACAGGCGACGAACGTCGAAGCGGCACTGAAGGTAGAAGTCGAGCTGAAGCGCGTCGGCGAGGAGATCGAGCAGCTCCAGGCGCGGCTCGAAGTGCTGAAGAATCGGGTCGCGTTCAGCTCCATCACCGCCACGTTTCAGCGAGTCGCCCAGCAACAGACCATCGGCGCGGCCGTTCGCTTGCCTTTTGCCTGGCTCCATCAACTCGATCCCAACGCCTTGTATCGCTAACCGCGTCCCGGGAACTCTGAACCCGCGAGGTCGACCATGCTTCGTAGCCTTCGGCAGTCCGAGTTTTTCGCGCTTGTGGCCGGCTCCGCGTTGCTGCTCTTCGGATGCGCTTCGCCATTCACGCCGCCGGGCGGTTATGTACGCGTACGCGATCCACGCCCTTATGAGGCGAAGGCCGTCTCTGCCACGGGGCACGTGATTGCCCTGCGCTCGCACGCAAACGAAGACCGCAGCGCGGACTTGCGGTACTGGTCCGATGCCGTCGAGCACCAGAAAACCGTGGTGGACGGCATGCGGCTCGTCGAGCGCTCGGCGCTACGCTCGGACAATGGCCGGGATGGCACGCTCTTTGTCTTCGAAAACGGGGAGGGGGACGGCCGGGTTGCCTATTGGGTGGCGCTTTTCGTCACGCCGGATCGAATCCGAACGGTCGAGTGCGTCGGCCCCTCCGAAGGATTGCAGACGGAGCGAGAAACCCTTCTGAAGACCATTCGCGCCGTTCGCTGATCTAGGGAGTTCCGCGACCTATCGGACCCGGTTCCGCTCGCGTCTCCGCGGCCTCTCGGCTATACTCGACGACCCTAGTGGGCAGGCAGTGCGGTGCGCGCTGTCAAGTGTCGTGGCGGCCGCGACTTATAGAAAATCAGGCGAACGGAGCATTGCACCCATGATCAAGGCATTCGATCTCAAAAAGGGCCGGGTCATCCAGTTCGACGGCGACCTCTACAGCGTCCACGAGGTCACCATCATGTCCAAGGGGAACTGGCGCAGCTACATCCAGGCCAAGCTCAAGAACATCAAGACGCGCCGCATGGCC
>JBGAJB010000296.1:0-4191 GCA_044225155.1 Phycisphaerae bacterium
GCATCTACCTTGGTCGCTCGATGTCGCGATTCCGGAGGGCACGACGTACGCGTGGCGCTACGTGCTCCGCAACGATGCCATCAGCGAGCTTTCGAAATCCACGAACGGCGCGGATCTGACGACATCACAAAGTGACACGACGGCTGATCCGATTCCCGCGCGACGCAATTTGGCCGTATACGTTTCGGCGCTCGACACCGCGACCAGCGTGCAGTTCAACACATTGGCCGGTCCGTTCATTCGTCCGTTGCGCTCCGTTCCCGGAAACAGCGATTTCCGCGTGGCGCTGCTCGGCGATCAGCCGAACGGCGACGGAATCTCCGCGTGGGTGGGAACGACCTTCTTTACCGTTCCGACGCATTCGATCGCGTTTCGCGGGGGCGGGCTCTACGACTATTTCGCCACGACATCGCTGGAACCGAACGGCCTCAAGACGACGCTGGCGGTGCCGACCACCGTCGTGCCGACCACGCGCACGGTGAACGGCATCACGGGCCGCGGCATTCAGGTCTGGACGCCGCGCGGCTACAGCGCAAATACGGCGCGGCGCTATCCGGTGCTCTACATGCACGACGGTCAGAACGTATTTCTGCCGGGCGGCCCATTCGGCTCGTGGCAGGCGGAGAATGTGGCCGGTCTGGAGAACAAGGCCGGCCGCGTGCGCGAGATGATCATCGTCGCGGTGGATAACTCCTCGATCCGCCTGACGGAATACAACCCGGAATACGGCAGCAGCTCCGCCGACAACGACCACTACAACTATTTTCTCGTGAGCGAATTGAAGCCGTACATCGACGCGAATTTCCGCACGCTGACCGGCCCAGAGGACACGGGCATCATCGGGTCGAGCTTCGGCGGCGTCGCGTCGCTTTCCGTAGCGGTCGCGCATCCGGATGTGTATGGCCTGGTGGGGGCGATGTCGACTTCATTTTGGGCGACGACACTTGATAACCAGATCGCGGCTGGCGCGCTGCCGCTGACGACGCGGCTGTACGTCGATTGCGGCGACCAGAGTGATGACACCGCCAACAGCATCGCCGCGCGCGACGGCGCGCTGCGGAGCGGGCGAACGCTCGCACGCGACTTCTTTTTCACGATCGGCTACGGCGACGCACATAACGAGGCGGCGTGGAATCGTCGGCTGCCCGGCGCGCTGCGGGCGCTGTTTCCGATTACAGACGAAGCCGGCGCCTATGCGAGTCCCGCGCCGCTGCTTTCCGACATCGACGGCTCGGGTTGTGTTGATCTGAGTGATCTGGGCGCGGTGCTGGCGTCGTTTGGTACGTGCAGCGGCGATCCCGGCTTTGTGGCAAATGGCGATCTCGCTCCGGACGGCTGCATCGATCTTTCCGATCTGGGCGTGATGTTGGCTGAGTATGGCGCGGGCTGTCCGTAGCGCGATGGGAGTTTCGTTAGTGCGTCAGGTGCTCGAAGCGGAAAGCCTCGCCCAGGCTCAGCTGGTGGCCAACCTTCTCTCTGACAACGATATTCCCGCCATTGTGCAGGGGGATGTGCTCTCGGGAGCGGCCGGAGCATTGCCTTTCTGGTCGAACGCCGGCCCCGGCGTCTGGGTAGTGCACGATACTGATGTCGAGAAAGCCCTCGCGCTGCTCGATCGCGAAATGCAGTCCCTGGGGCCGCGCAAATGTCCTCGCTGTGGCTACGACTTGCGTGCGACGATGGAAGCGCGTTGCCCCGAATGCGGCGGCGAATATCGCCCGGCGCCGGGACATTGGATTTGCGAAAAGTGTGGAGAACGACTCGAAGGGCAGTTCGGGGAATGTTGGAGATGCGGCGCAAGCCGCCCGAATTCCTCTTCGGACGCAGGATAACTGTTCGCGTCGTGTAGCACGGTGTTGAGCATTTTTAATATGTTGGAGATGCTTTGCGCCTGTCCCGGTGAAATCCCATTCACATTTGCGCATGTACGCATTTACATCAATGGGATAAATTTGTTGATTTCTACTCTATAGTTACTTGACCGATCTGAACGAATTGATAGCATCTCTGCATTGGCGGAAATGATCCCGCCGTAACTTTTTTGGGTATGGAGTGGACGAAATGCCAAGAGGAAGAAAGCCTGGTTCTGCCAGCGGCGCGGGAGTTGTCGCGTCGTTGCAGGGGGCGCGCGGGGAACTGCTCGCTCAGAGAGATGCGCTCGAGAATCAAATCTCGGCGCTCGATGCGGCGCTGGCAGCGTTCGGCGCAGCGGCCGCAGGAGGAAGCTACAGCGCTCGACGTGCGGGCGGCGGCGGCGCAGCCGGCGCCAGAACGGAGGGCGTTCGTAGCGGTTCGCTCAAGGAGTTCCTGATTCGGGTGCTTTCGGCGGCCGGCGGCGAAATGTCCGTGAAGGACATTACGGCCGGGGTGTTGCGGGCGGGCTACAAGACGCGGAATCAGACGCTCGCCAAGAGCGTCGGCATCGCGCTCACGCAGACGCCGGGCATCAAGAAGGTGGGTCGCGGCAAGTTCAAAGCTGTGTAACCCGCCGTCCTGTGCTATAAAGTCTCGACAGTCTTACATGGGAGACCGGCATGTGCCGGTCTTCCGTGTTTGATGTCTGACTTTGCCCGGTGCAATACGCCGTCCGAGCCAGCCATGAAACCCGATTTTCTGCATGATTTGCAGTCTCGCGGACTGCTTCAGCAAACATCCGCCCCCGGAATTCACGACGCGCTGCGCGACGGACGAGTGACGGCGTACATCGGTTTCGATCCGACGGCCGACAGTCTCCACGTCGGCAGCCTGCTCCAGCTCATTACGCTCAAGCGTTTCCAGAACGCGGGCCATCGACCGATTGCGCTGGTCGGCGGTGGAACCGGCTTGATCGGCGATCCGAGCGGCAAGGAATCCGAGCGCACGATGTTGACGCCCGAGCGGCTGGAGGCCAACGTCGCCGGCATTCGAGCGCAGATGGATCGCTTCCTTGATTTCTCCGGCAGCGACGGTCTGTTGCTCAACAACGCGGACTGGCTCGGCAAGCTGAATCTGATCGAGTTTCTCCGCGATATCGGTAAGCACTTTTCGGTCAACGTGATGATGACGCGCGACTCGGTGCGCAATCGCCTTGAGCAGCGCGATCACGGAATCTCCTACACCGAGTTCAGCTACTGCCTGCTTCAGTCGTACGATTTTCTGGAGCTCCACGCGCGCCATGGCTGCACGTTGCAGATGGGCGGCAGCGATCAGTGGGGGAACATCGTTTCCGGCGCGGATCTCATTCGTCGCTTGCGCGGGGTCGAAGCGTTTGGCGTCACGATCCCGCTCGTGACGCGTTCGGACGGCAAGAAATTCGGCAAGAGCGAAGAAGGCAACGTCTGGCTCGATCCTGTGCGGACGAGTCCCTACCAGTTTTATCAGTTCTGGCTGAACATCGAAGACGCGGACGTGATTCGTTTCCTGAACTACTTCACGTTCCTGCCTGTGGAAGAGATCGGCCGCGAGTACGCCGATCAGGTTGCCACGCGCCCTCAGGAGCGCGCCGCCCAGCGCCGGCTGGCCGAAGAAATGACGCGCATGGTGCACGGCGCCGATGCATTGGCTCGCGCGCAGAAGGCGACCGCGGTGCTCTTCCGCAGAGACGCTGACTATCGCGAGCTATCCGCGCAGGAATTGAGCGAAGCCTTCGCCGGCGCTCCGTCGGGAGAACTCCCCACAACGCGATTGGGAACACCCGAAGCCGCGCTGGTGACGGTGCTCGTCGAAAGCGGGCTCTATCCGTCGAAGGGGCGGGCGCGCGAGGATGTTGTGCAGGGGGCTGTCTCGATCAACAACGTCGCGCAGCGTGATGCGCAGTACGCACTGACCGCGTCCGACGTGTTGAACGGCGGATTCATCATCTTGCGCAAGGGCAAGAAGCACTTTCACGTGCTGCGGGTGGCCGCGTCGTGAGGCCGCGCGATTCTCGTCCGCCGGCGCGCGGCCCGCGTCGCTTCAGCAAAGCGCCGGTTCGCGAGACTGCGGCTCATCGCCCGGCCGCAGCGGTCGATCCCGCACTGATCGTGAGCGGAGCGTTGTCGCGACGCGCGGCACTGCTCAACGATCGCGAACTCACGGCCGTGCGCCTCCTGCATGGCCGAGGGGATGGATGCGAAGGCTTGGTGATCGAGCGCTTTCACGACGTGCTCATCGCGCAGCTTCATGAGGGGCGGCTGGCTTTGTCCGAAGACGCCGTCCGCGATCTCTGCGGCC
>JBGAJB010000297.1:0-4178 GCA_044225155.1 Phycisphaerae bacterium
TGACGCCTGGTGGACGCGCGGCCACATTCCCGGTCGGCCGCTCTTCCCCGGCGTGCTGATGATCGAAGCCGCCGCGCAACTCGCCAGCTATATGCATAAGCGGGTGCTGAAGACAGACGGCTTCCTCGGCTTCGCAGGCGTGGATGGCGTGAAGTTTCGCGGAGCCGTCACACCGCCGGCGCGCCTCCTGATCATCGCGCACGCGACGTCGATCAAGCCGCGCCGCACCATCTGCGAGGCTCAGGGCTTCGTGGACGGCACGATGGTCTTCGAGGGCGAGATCACCGGCATGCCGGTCTGAGCACAGCCGGCGCGATTCCTTCCCGACCAGCCTCAAGCAACGTGATCGGCGCTCGTTATCGTACGAGCATGGGCTTGATCGACGCCGCGACCCAGCGCGACATCCTCGCCAAACATGTTTCCGAACGGCGGGCGTGGTCGGACGCTGACGCTGCCGGCGTGGTCGCGGGCCTGCCGAATTGCCCAGCGCTTGCAGCCTTGCTCGATGAGACCGGTGTCATCGTCCAGGTCCTGACGACCGCGACGCTGCGCAAGCTCGTGCAATCGCGCTTGGAACGGCCGGAAGGGTTGACGCGCCGCGCCGATCTGAGCGCCGATGTGCGCGGCGTCGCTTGGCGCGAGATTCACTCCGCCTTTGAGGCGCGCTGGCGGTTTTTCCTGCTCGCGTGCGAGCTTTATCCCGCGGAATATCGACGGTTGATCGCCTTCGGCCCGGCGTGGTTCCTCGAATTGGGCGGAACCGAGCGCATCCCAGAAATCAACATGACCGACCGCATCGAACCTTCCGCGGAAAACTGGCTGGGGGCGTGGCCGACGCGATCCGGGGCGCAGCAGGCGCTCGAAGAGCTCGTCGAGCTATTCGACCTGTGCCGCTATCCCGAGCAGGTCCGCCGCGCGCCCGCCGGTACGCGCTGCGTCTATGCGGAACTCGGCGCCTGCGACGCTCCGTGTGACGGCGCGGCCGAGCTTTCGGTGTATGCGGCACGAGTTCGAGCTGCGTGGGGTTTTGCATTGGGGAATCGGGCGGAGGCGCTGGCCCGAATCGAATCGGCCATGCGGGGGGATGCCGGCGCGCAGCGCTTCGAGGCGGCCGCGCGGCGGAAGAAGCAGCTCGAGACCGCGCGGCGCTGGCCGCATCCGGCTCCGCCGTCGCTGCGCGCTGCGCACGACTGGAACTGCGTGCTCGCCGTCCCTGTGATCCGGCGCCAAGCCTGGAAGCCTTTTGTGTTTTCGCGGGGACGGCTCGTCGATGGTCCGGTCTTGCCCCGCAGAAAATTCGCGGCGGAAGGGGCGCGCTCGGCGATCGACATCGCTTCGAAGCTGCCCGAGACCGCGGCGGGCCGCGCCGTCGAGCAGACCTGGCTGCTCGCCCATCTCCTCGATCGGCCCCACCCCGAGGCGCACATCGAGTGGTACACCGACGCACCGCCGGCCGATCTGGCCGAACGGTTTGCCAGCGCAATTGCTGCGTGGAAGGTCCGCCCCGATTCGTCCGCGGAGCAGGCAGGTCTCGGATCTGAGCCGTCGTCGAACACGCCGATGCCGCTTTTGACAGAACCGGTGCAGCCGAGCGGCGAGTAATGAATGCGCCGCACCCGCGCCGCGTGTCGGTGTTCGTCCGATGGAATTCGCCGACGGCCGCTCGCAATACGCGGAAACACCGCATCGCTCTCGGCAGGACGCCGGCAGCCGCGCGCGGCCATTTGGGGTGCAGCATCATGCGCAGCGGACGGAATCGGAGCGCCTGGCGGGTGGCTGGGATGATCAGCATGACGGTGGCGGCGGCCAGCTTGGCGATGGGCGGTTGCAGCGAGGAAACACAGCGAATCTTTCGCGAGAACGCGGCGTCGGGTCTGGAATCGAGCGCGCAGTCGCTCGCGAACGCCGTAATCACCGGTGCGTTTGCGGCCTTCCAAGGCGCGGCGTCGAGTTCGTCGGATTCCTCCAGCGGCAGCACGTCGAACGACAACACGAATTCGTCACAGACGCCGTAGGGAGGCGCTTGTCGCGGTCGGCCGCTCCGAGAAGAGCCAAAAACCGCCGGTTGAAGATTGATGTCACGCGCCACGGCCAAACCCATCGGTTGAAAACCGGTGCCACAGGGGGTCTGGGATCACTCTTTGCCAGTGCTTCGTCACATCTGATTTTTCGGGGTGGGTAGCGCGGGCATTTCGCAAGGATTCGCGACCGATACGGCCAGACCACGCCAAGATTCCGTCGCTGCATTTCGCTAGTCAGGCAGTCTGTCGACTGCCGCCCCGGCGTCTTCGAGCGCCGCGCCGCATTCCGGACAGCGGTCCCCTTGCAGGCGGAACAACAGGTAATCGCAGTGCGGACAGCGCGGCTCCTCGATGCGGATGTTGAATGCCAGCCGGCAGCTCGGGCAGCTCGACGCGCCGATCGGCATTTCACGGCGCGTGTCGCAGCCCGGGCAGATCACCACCACCGTCTTGACCTCCGAGAACGGACGCGGCGGGGCGTACATCCGGCGATTCAGCCGCGCGAGAATCAGCAATCCGAGTGAGCCGCAGGACGCGACGAATCCCGCCGCGCCGGCCACCCGCGTCACGATGAACTCCGACTCGCCCGCGCCCGGATTGAAGGCCAGCACATCGACCAGCACCGCCGTCAGCGCCCCCGCGCTGATCGTCGCCACCCCGATCCAGCGCTGCGCCGCCTTCAGCGGAGTCAGCGTGCAAAGATTCATATGCGTGATGACGGCCGCGATGGACAGCAGCGTCGTCAGCACGCCGCTCTCCTCGTGAATGTCATTCCAGACCGCCCAAAGCGTGATCGCCAGACCGAGCGCGGCGGCCGCCGCCCCGAGATATCGAATCGCGATCAGCCTGCGATCCAGCGGGCGCGCGCCGTTCATACCGATCAGGCAGCCGGCCAACAGCGCGCCGATGCCACCGATCGCGGCCCCGGAGGGGAGCCAGACATCGCGCACGCTCCACGCACCGCGAGTCCAGGCCCCGATGAGGAACGACGCATAGGCGCTCACCGCGACCGCAAGGCCGACGATGGACGCGACTCGCGCAGTTTGGGTCGTCAGGACTCGGAGCAGGAAGACCGCGGGAAGCGCGCACAGGATGGTGAATCCGATCGTCATGCCGACGGCTTCCTCAGCCCGCGTAACCGGGAATAGATACGTCAGTTCCCAGATTTCCAACAGCGTGAGAAAGTAGACCAAGATCGTCGCGGCGATGCCCAGTTGACCCGACGCGCGCCCCGCGGGCCGGTCCATCCACCAGGAGAGCGGCAGCAGAACCGCGGCCGCCACCGCCGTCAGGACCGTGGTTCCGCTGACGCGCCACATGACGCTGGAGCCGTTCGTCAGGATGGCGACGGACCCGACGACCGCGCCGATTCCGAGGCACCAGAGGATGATGGACAGGAGATGGGTGCGCAGGGCCATGTGCTAGACCTCGATCGATGAGAGAATACCCGGGCCGCCCATCCCATATGGACTCGACCCCTCTCGAGACTCGGGGCACTGCCGGGCGCGCCTACCCCAGCCGCTTGACCGCGCAATTCTCGCCATTGACCGAGGAGCTTCACCTGCCGCTCGCGCGCGTCGATAACGTCAGCAGCGCGTCCGCGTGTGCCGACTTGGCAGGTTGGCCACCCGCGAGCGTGAAAATCGGCCCGCATTGTCCGCAGATCGCGACCCCGGGAGTGCGGCATGGAACGTGCTTGAGCGATTAGGTCCGCCGCGCGGCCGCGGGTGACGGGGCTGCGCGGCGCAGATAGAATCAGCCGCTGGGCTGCAACCTCCGTGCCGTTTTTTCACGTTTCCGACGTGACGGCGGCCGGACCAGGAGATGGCAGGGATGTTCGAACGATTTACCGACCGTGCCCGCAAGGTGATGGCGCTCGCCAACCAGGAAGCGCAGCGCTTTAATCATGACTACATCGGGACCGAGCACATCCTGCTCGGCCTCGTGAAGGAAGGTTCGGGCGTCGGCGCGAACGTACTCAAGAACCTGAACGTCGACCTCCGCAAAGTGCGGCTCGAGGTCGAGAAGCTCGTCAAGAGCGGCCCCGAGATGGTGACGATGGGCAAGCTCCCGCAAACACCGCGCGCCAAGCGCGTCATCGAGTACGCCATCGAGGAAGCCCGCAATCTGAACCACAACTACGTCGGCACCGAGCAC
>JBGAJB010000298.1:0-4175 GCA_044225155.1 Phycisphaerae bacterium
AATCATCTCGCCCCACTTGGGCCAGTTCTTTCCGCGATACTCGGCCATGAGCAGCGATTTCTGTCGATCGTTTCGCTCGGCAGCGGGAACTTCCAGGCAGCGCGCGACGGCCAGCGGCGGATCGACCGCCGCGTCTTCGCGCCGCTCGAAATAGAAGCCGGTCGGCCCCGTGCCGTTGGAAATCTTCAGCACGAGTCGGCTCTCGCCGGCCGGCAGATCGAGCGTGACAAAATCCTGATCCGGCATTGCGGCGCGCGGCGTCGGGTTGTCGTGCACCGGCTTGCCGTTCAGCCAAACTTTCACGCCATCGTCGCTGCCGATGCTCACGACCATCTTGCGCGCCGACGGCGTCGTGATCGTGCGATAGAGATAATGCGCGGCCGACGGCGCGCTGCCGAGCGTGTGAACAGCGCCGTCGACCAACTCGGGGCGCGCCGTCCAGGCTTGATTCGACGCGCCGAAAGTCTGCGTAATGTCGGGCGCTGACAACGTGCGCTCGACTTCGAAGGAGAAGTTGTGGGCGTCGGCGTTCCCCTCGGGCGCGGCCAGGGGTCCGAGCACGTACCAATCGCTGAGCTTCGACGGTTGCAAACCTTGCGTAGCCGGAGAATCGCTCGCGACGGCCAGCCGCACGCGCGCGATCGAATGCTGCGCGTACTGCGATTCGTGGCGAAGATGAATGCGCAGCACCGAGCCGCCCGGCGCACCGAAGGGCTGATCCGCAACGAACACCGCCTCGCGATCGACGCCGGCCTTCGCGATCGGACCCACCGCCCAGCCGGTCGCGGGATTGCCGTCGATGGCGCGCGAAACGTGGAACTGCGGCTGCGAATAGTCGGCGGTCGCCCCGGCGAATTTCACTTTTTCGAGCTTTGTCGGCTGCGTCAACGGCGCGACTTCGACCTCAAATTCGCTGAGCACGAAATTGCTGTGCTCAAAGCGGCCGGGGCCGCTGCCCTTTGTCCGCGCGTCGCCGAGTGCTTCCAGCCGAACGGCGCGCATGTTCGCCGCGGTCGTGAACGCGACGATCTCGTACGAATCTTTGGCCGGGATCACGCCGGTCGCGTAGAGCGAGTTGTCCGGCTGCTTCTCCAGCACCGCGCCGGCCGTCGTGCTCGCGGAGAACGGCTCAAGCACCGTCCACTCGCCGTTGAGCGCGGCGAGCGTGTCCTGCTCCCATTTGGCCTGCCCCGCATCCAGTTCCGGCTGCGGCGCGGTCATCTCTTTTTCGACGGCGGAGCGCTCGGCCGTGAGCTGCTCCAGCCTGGTCTGCTGCTCAGGCAGCGGGGCCGAGATGCGCGGCATCGAGTTGCCCTCGCGCCCGTCGAGGCCCTCTTCCGGCACGCTGTTGAAGATCGCATAGAGCCGGTAGTAATCCTGCGTCGTGATCGGGTCGTACTTGTGGTCGTGGCACTGCGCGCAATTGACAGTCAGTCCGAGCCAGACGGTCGACGTCGTATTGACGCGATCGACGACATACGCGTTGTGGTATTCCTCCGGGATCGCGCCGCCCTCGAAGTTGATCATGTGATTGCGATGAAAGCCCGACGCAATCTTCTGATCGAGAGTCGCATCGGGCAGCAGGTCGCCGGCGAGTTGTTGCACGGTGAACTGATCGAACGGCAGGTTGCGGTTGTAGGCGTCGATTACCCAATCGCGCCAGCGCCACATGAAGCGCTCGTTGTCGATGTGATAGCCGTTCGTATCGCCGTAACGCGCGGCGTCGAGCCACTCCTGCGCCAAGCGCTCGCCATAGCGCGGCGACCCCAGCAGGCGATCCACCAGTTTCTCGTACGCATCCGGCGACTCGTCCGCGACGAAGGCCGCGAGTTCTTCCGGCGTCGGCGGCAGGCCCGTCAGGTCAAAGCTGGCGCGGCGGATGAGGGTCCGCTTGTCGGCCGGCTGCGAGAGATCCAATTTTTCCTGCGCGAGCCGGGAGCGAATGAAAGCGTCGATCGGATTTGCGGCCGGCGCGCCGTCGATCGTGGGCGGCTCGGGCCGCTCCGGCGGAATGAACGACCAGTGCTTCTCATATTTCGCGCCTTGGGCAATCCAGTCTCTGAGCAACTCCTTTTGCTGGTCCGTGACGTGCTTTTCGCTCGCGGGCGGAGGCATGCGGTCGGCCGCGTCATTGGAGCAAACGCGTGCGACGAGTTCGCTCATGCCCGGGTCGCCGGGCACGATCGCGGGTCGCGCGCCGTCGCGCGCCGCCGTCGCGCCGTCAAACTGATCGAGCCGCAGGTCGGCTTTGCGCGCATGCGAATCGGGACCGTGACAGGCGAAACAGTTCTCGGCCAGAATCGGCCGAATCTGGCGATTGAACGAGATCGGGCCATCCGACGCCTTGCCGCGGTCGGGCGATCCCGGCCGACCGAGCACTGACGACGTGAGCGCAATGACGGGAATCAGGGCAACCAGCGAACGGAGCTTCGGCGCCATGCGGCGTCTCCGTAAATCGTGCGTGTCCGGTCCCGGAGATGTCGAGTTCATTGCCGCGGACAAGACACGCGGACAGAAACCATCATCCTACCAACTCCTTCGGACAAAGGCAGGGCAATTCGGCAAAAAGCCGGTGGTGGTTCAGTTTGCGCTTGTCCGCGCCGCGCCCGTCAGGAAGCGGGGAATCGGGCGTCATTCTCGGCTCGCGCGAGCGGGTTGCTTCGCCCCCGCTCTCTCACGGTCGCGGCTCGGCTCAAGCTGACCACTACCAAAAAGCCGTACTCGATTTGAGCATACGGGCGGCGTGGGCGAGACCGAGCAGGGTCGCAAATTCAGCGAAGGCGCCCGCGCTGCTTCGAGAACATCGCGAGACGCTGCGCACGGGCTTAAGTTGCCGTGCCTCGTGCGCGCGCCGTTCCACGCGCGCCAGTCCATCTTCCGCGCCAAATCGAACGCGCATTTCCTCGAACTCCAGCGCGGGCATCGACTGCCACGCGCGATAAACGAACGGGCAACGCTACATACCTCTTCGCGGTAACACTTGTTGTAGACTTACTTTGCATTAACACAGCAACGCTTAACGCTATTCTAACGAAACGCCTTGCCGACGCATGCCGGCGCAGCTACCTTCCGGCCCGGCGAAACAGGTCGCTGATCCAAAGAAAAGGCAAGGGGATTGCAAGTGAAAACGTATCTGAAGTGCGCGCACCGTCTCGGCTTGGCTGCGGCCTGGCTGGCGGCGGCGGCGATTCCGACAATCGCACAGGTCTCGTTCACCGGCTCCTATTCACAGGACTTCAACACGCTGCCGTCCTCCGGCACGCCGACGTGGTCGAATAACACGACGCTCGCCGGTTGGTACGCCTATGGATCGGGAATCGCGGGCACAAACGCCACGCGCGACGGCGGTACGGTGAATCCGCTGCTTACCGTCGACACCGGCACGAGCACCTCAGGCGGTTTGCATAGCTACGGCAGCGCCGCGCTGCCCGGCGATCGCGCTCTACCGCCGCGGGTGACATCACTTTTGCCCTGGTGCTACAGAACACCGGCTCCCAGACCTATGACGGGTTCACGCTGGCGTTTACCGGCGAACAATGGCGCAACGGCGGCAATACTACCCAGCACAAACTCGACGGGGATTTCATCGTCGTTTCGACGTTTACACCGACAACCACGATTCCCGCGAATGTCGTCGCGGGCTACACGAATCCGACCGACATCGACTTCACTGGTCCGGTTGCGACCGGGACCGCGGCGGCCTTGGACGGCAACAATTCGAACAACCGTGTGCTGTTCAACACTTCTCAGACCGCAACCTGGGCTCCCGGTCAGTATCTGATCGTGCGCTGGTGGGATGACAACGACACGGGCAATGACCACGGTCTCGCGATCGACGACCTGACGCTCACCGGCCTTGTAACCTGCACTGGGCCGGCGATCTCGGACGATCCCGATGCGGCGCAAGTTTGCAACGGCAGCTCAGCGATGTTCAGCGTGACTGCCACCGGCACCGCGCCGCTCACCTATCAGTGGCGCAAGAACGGAATGGACATCGGCGGTGCGACCAGCAGCAGTTACACGATCGCCAGCGCCGCCTCAGGCGATGCCGGCAACTATGACTGCGTGGTGACGAACGCCTGCGGGATGGCCACCAGCATGGCCGCCACACTCATGGTGCAGGCGTCAGCGACCGCCGATGCCGGCCTGGACCTCACCATCTGCGACACCGATGT
>JBGAJB010000299.1:0-4155 GCA_044225155.1 Phycisphaerae bacterium
GCGACCAGCGCCCGCGGCGGCAATTACGCCGGCCGCGACAACGCCTTCAATGCCTTCGGCTATCGCGACACCGGCATCGCGCTCGGGGCGTCGCCCAGCAATCTGCACATCTGGAAAGCCGGCGGCAGTTTTTTGCCGCTGCACCGCGTCGAGTGGCTGCGCGAACTCGAACTCGGCACGAACTGGTTCCTGTATCACAAGAATCAATCGGCCGGCGCGATCAGCGATTCGACGGCGCAGGAATTCAACGGCTACGTCGGCTGGGAGATGGACTATTTCGTCAACTGGCGCGTCAGTGCCGATCTCTCGTGGACGTTTCGCTGGGGCCTCTTCTTCCCCGGCGACGCCTACGAAGATCGCAGCGAGCGCAGCTTCTTCTTCACGGGGCTGACGTGGAGCTTTTGATGATTGGGCTGCGCAAGTCCGGAGATGGGTCCTCGCACGCGGCGCGCTCGCGTCCGCACGAGAGTATGGCCGGCTTTCTGTGCAGTGCGGCGCTCTTGTTCGTCTTGCTTCCCGCCTGTCGCACCACCGCGCCGCGCGCCGCGTCACAACCCGCGCCACCACCCCATGAAAATGCGCTCCTGATCGAATACATCGGCGAACAGCCGTTTGTGACCGCCGACTCCGGCTACCGCGCGGTCTATTCATTCTGGAAGAATGGCGAGAGTTTTGAGGGAGAATTCGAGGCGCTGGCCGCGCTATTGGTCGAAAACAAGATCGCCAGCGGAGCCTGGCATCAGACTCCGGATGAAGTTTTGGATCGCGCGACCGTCGCCTACATGATCTGCCGCGCGGCCAACATTCATGGCGTGAACTGGGATTTGATGGGCCTCGGCCGTTATGCGTGGCGTGAACTCGTCCATCGCGGTATCGCCTACCCCGGCAGCGAATTGCGCCTCGTGAGCGGCGGCGAATTGCTCGGTATTCTTTATCGCGCCGAGGATCATTTGCAGGACATCGGCCGCGGTGGCAAACGCGTCGAACTCGGCGAAGAGCCGACGCATCCGTAGCACGCTCCGTCAGTGCAAATCGCGCGCCGTCTGCTCGATCCGTTCCCGCAATTCCGCCAGTTCCGGCTGATTTGCGCTGGCTGCCAGTGAACGCCGGCAATATTCGCGCGCCGCTTCCAGATGCGCGCTGCGCTGCGAACCGTCGTCGAGGGCTTGATCGGCCGCGATCTCAGCCAGCCGATTCAGCAATCGCACATTCTCCGGCTCGCTCGCGAGTCGCCGTTCCAGCAGTTCACGCGCTTCGGCCAGACGATCCAGTCGGTGCAGCGCGAGGGCCAGGTTCATGCTCACGTCGAGCTGATCCGGCTCCAGCCGTAAAGCAGTGCGAAAATCGGCCTCGGCGGCCGACCATTCCTGCTGATCCAGCTCGATTTCGCCGCGGTGCGTCCACGCGTCCGGGTTCTGCGGCATGCGCCGCAGCGTTTCATCCCACGCTTCGCGCGCGGCCGTCAGATGGCCGCAGGTCTGCTCGGCGATGGCGAGGTTGTACCAGGCTTCCGCAATGTTCGGATCGAGTTCGAGCGCGCGTTTGAGCGTCAGGATTGCTTCGGGCGCGCTGCTCAGCCGCAGCAGCACGGCACCGAGTTGCAGGTGAGTGGTCGCATCATTCGGTACTTCGATGACGCGGCGGGCCAGGAGTCCGCGTACTTCGGTCCACCAGCCGTTGGTCTTCGCGAGCGTCAGGGCGCTTTCCAGGCGCTCCGTGTTGGTCGGATCGTTCTCAAAGGCGAGCTTGGCGTCGTGAAATCGCTCCAGCGCGTTCAGGACGCTGGCCTTACCCGCCCAACGCACGTCCGAGCGCTCCTCGATGCGCGTGGAGGGCGGCATGGCACCCGGCGCTTCTGGATTTCCGATTGCGTTCGTGTCCGACGAGCGCGACGACACAGCGGGAGCAGCATGCGCGATTTGCTCCGCGTCGCGACTCTGGGGGCGCGTCGGCAGCTGAAGCACAATTGGAGCCGCTTCATTCGTCGAGCGGGCCGTCCACGAGTCCCGCGCATACCAAATGAGCGCGACGACCAGCACCGCGAGCACCAGCGAGAATCCCGCCATGAGCCGCAATCCAATCCTCCGAATCCGCAAAGGCTACGCGACGTGCAGCGCGTCCACGATATTCGTTCGCGCCGCGTGTCGCGCGGGCCAGATGCCCGCCAGGAGACACAGCCCGAGCGTCAGCGCGATCGCAATTCCGATGTAGTCCCAGGGCATTTCGGCCGCCACTTGGAAGCCCCACATCCGCCCGATCATGGTCGTGATGTTGCTCGCGACGTGCATCCCAAGCCCGATTCCCAGCACGCTGCCGACCAGGCCGAGCACTAGCGCTTCGCCGATCACCAGCCGCAGCACCTGCCCGCGCGTCGCGCCCACGGCCCGCAGGATCGCGCTCTGCTTGGCCCGCGCGGCGACGTTGGCGGTCATGAGATTCGCCACGCCGACCGCCGCGACGAGCAGGGCCACCGTCGGAACGGCCGTGAGCAGCAGCATCATGTCGTGCAGCGAATGATCGATCTCGTCTTTCAGATCGCGCACGGTGCCGAAGTTTGCGTACGGCGCATTGAGGCGGTTGCAGATCTCGCGCAGCACTTCTTCGCCGCGGAAGCGCAGCCAGCGGCGTTCGAGCGAGAGCGTCTTGTCATACGCGTAATCGCCGAGCCGCTGGGACGCCTCGCTGCCCTTCGGCGGCGGCCAGCCGGCGGGCGCGGGCTCCATCGGCAGATCAAAATTCAGCAGGATGGCGCGATAGCCGTCGACGCCGAAATAGCGCTTCATGTCGGCGTTCGAACCCAGTACCGAACCGCTGGCGATGATGGTGTACTCGCTGTGCAGCTGAAAATATCCGGCCGCGATGTCGATCGCGGGCGACATGATGACGCCGGCCACTTTGAAATTCCGCTTGCGCCCCTGTGAAAAGATCGTGACCTCGTCGCCCATGTGTTTGTTTCGGGAACGAGCAAAATCGTCGGCGATCAGGATGTAGCCGCCCTCGGAGAGCTTCTGGCGGGCGTCCGTTTCGTTGCCTTCGGAAAAGGCCAGCTTGATCATTTCCATGAACTCGTTCGGCTCACAGCCCATGAACCAGGTGGCCGAAATCAGCGTGTCGGAGAGGAAGCGTTTTTCGTCAACGACCACATTGATCGCGTTGCAGGTGGTGGCATTGCGGATGCCGGGAATCTCTTTCAGGATTTTCGGCGCGTCGCTGCGCAACTGGTCGTTGCTCCAGACATATGCTTCCGGGAACTGCTTGGGAAATTGCCAGCCATTGCGCACGCTCTCGTTGACGACGACCAGCCCGATGATGAGCGACAGGCCGACCATCAAACCGCAACAGATGCCCGCCGAGCGCCAAACCGCCTGACCGATCTGGTCATTCAACAGACGCGTCCGCAGACGCAACGCGAGTGCGGCGCCATACACGGCCGGGTTGCCGAGCAGCTTGACGACCAGCGGCGCGAGCAGGGCGTAGCCGAAGTACAGGATGATGAGCGCCGCCGAGGCGAATTGCAGGAACCAGACCGAGCGCTCCAGCTTATCCACGAGCGCGAAGTGCTGCGTCACCAGCATCAGCAATCCCAGCAGGGCCACGACGACGACCCACATCGGGCGTATGGGCCGTGCCCGCGGATGCGCGGCTTCGAGCGGTGTCACGCGAATCGCCGCCAGCGCCGGAATGATGCCGGCGATAAATGTCGTCAACAGGCCGGCCACGACCGCGAGCGTCACGCCGCGCACGCTGACCTGAAATGTCCCGATGTACTGCGGCACGGCCCAGACGGTGGCGGCCGCGAGCGCCAGACCGATCGGCACGCCGAGCAATATGCCGACGATTCCAATCGGTGCGACCTCGGCCAATACTGAGCCGAACAGCTGGGTGCGCGTGGCGCCAATGCAGCGCAGCAGCCCGAACTGCCGCACACGCTCCACCATGCCCATGCTGAGCGTGCTCAGAATGATGAACAGCGACGTGAGCATCGCGATGCACGCGAGCAGCACCATGACGAAGTTCTGCTGCGTCTGAGCCTGCTCGATCTGCTTCATGCGGGCGTCGGCCGTGCGAATGACTGCTTGGGGGGCGATGGGGCGAATACGCGGCCGCAATTCGCCGGCCGTCCGATCGACCGCGCTGCGCGAGGTATCGTCGAGC
>JBGAJB010000300.1:0-4130 GCA_044225155.1 Phycisphaerae bacterium
CGGCGAGCGCAGCCAGGCCGGCCACGGGCACCTGCCAGCGCCCGCGAAGCAAGCCTTTGATCGTACGTAGCAGACTCATCCGTGAGCCCTTTGATCAGCCATCCCTGGAGCGCGTGCGAAGCTCGATCGCGGCGCGACCCCTCTCCTATCGGCAGAGACTGCGGGTTTGCGCAACCGGATTTGCGCTTCGCTGAACGCGGTTTGCGCATCGCCGCGCGAATCGGATCATGCAGTTTTCGCCGAGCGCAAAAATCATGAGGGTGAGGCTTCGCGCAAATCCTTTCGCGCGTGCGCCTCACCCTCAAGATGCCGACAAAAGTGCGCTGACCTACGCCACGAGGTCGCAGGACGTGTTGGCAAAGCGCTTACGCAGGGCGTCGATAATCTCCGCATGACGCTGACAGACGCGCGATTCGCTCACGCCGAGCACCGAGCCGATTTCGGCCATGGTCAGGCGCTCGTAGTAGTACAACGTGATGATGAGGCGATCCTGCTCTTTCATGCCGCGCGTCACGAATTCGCGCACCATCTCGCGCTCGGTGTGCTGCACCGGCCCCGGCGACGGGTCGGCCGGGACGAACGATCCGGCACGGCTGGAGTCTTCGCGGCGTTCGGCGGGTGTCTCGAGCGGCACGCAGTGCGACGCCAGCACGGTGCGCTTCATCCGGCTGAAACGGGGGATGGGCAAGCCCATTTCGCTCGCCACTTCTTCACTGCTCGCGGCGCGGCCGTGGCGCGCAACCAGTCGGTCCTCGGCCGCCGTCATCGTGCGTTCAAAATTTCGCCCGGAGCGGCCGAGCGGATCGATCTCGCGCTGCCAGTCGCGGATTGCACCGACGATGCGCTGCCGGCAATACGTCTCAAACTTCACGCCGCGATTCGGATCGAATGAGCCGACTGCTGCGATGAGTCCCTCGTAACCCGCGCTGGCCAACTCGTCAGCCGTCACGCGCGGCCAAAGGCGGCGGGCCATGATCTCGGCCAGCTTGTGAACCAGCGGCACATAGCGTTCGACCAGCCGATTGCGGTTTTCCGTGCTCTTGGACTTGCGGAAAGACTTCCAGGCGGCGGCGGCCGGATCCTTGGCCTTGGCGGACATGCGCTTCTCCTAAGCGGGCGAGAGACCTTTGTTTTTGTTACATCCGGGTGTCAGAACCACAACGCCCAAATTACGACTTGCGACACTCGAAGAATAACCCAAATTAACACCCTGTCAAACCAGCTGGTGGATTTATTTTATCTATTTTAACTCTCGCGATGATAACTTCGCTTATTTACTGACGTTGCGCGCGGAGAAATTCTCGCGCAGATTGCTTCGCGGGAGTGGGGTTGGTTGCGATATTCTTGTTCGAGGTCTGCGAGGCGGGACGGGCACGTTATGCCTTAACTTCTTCATCAGCACCGGGTTGCAGCAAAAGGCACGGCCGCTTGTACTGCTCCGGCGTTCCCCCTCGGTTGCTCGCCAAGGGCCCGATCGACCGCCGCCGCCAGGTCGGGCGAATCGCCCACGGACACCGTCAGTCGGTAAAACGGCGGATCGCCCCAGACCGGGGCCAGCACGAAGTCCGTGCCACGCAGGCCGCGCGCGTCGAGCACCGCCGAGACGGCCGCGACGACCTGCGACTCGGTGAGTTTCTCTCCCGCCACGGAACTGACCTGACCGCCGCGATGCAGGAATTGCAACAGCGGCGTTTTCTCGAACCAGCCGGTCACGCGGACGATGTCATCGAGGCGGTAGCGCAGCAAACCCGCCGCGTTGGAAAGCACGATTGCGTAATCGCGACCGGTTTCCAACTCGGTCAGCAAGAGTGTGGACGCATGTTTGTCGCCGAATTTCTCGACGGGAATGAACTCGAACACGCTGCCCTGTACGTCGAGCGGTCCAGCGGCCGTGCCGTCCGCCACGGGGAGCGTCACCCGTCCTTCGCTCGCGAGCAGGCCAATGTCACGAACCGGCACGGGGCCGTACCACTCCGCCAAACGCGGCAAGTGATAGGCCATGCTCCCCCCTGTCCAACACGCCAGAAACTTAAGATTCCAGAATTCGCGCGGACGCAGCGCACCGGCCGCAGCCCGCATGCGTTCCAATTCCCTCGCGCGGCCCGGCAACGGCCGCAATCGGGCCTGAAGTTTCTCGCGCAGCGCGGCATCCAGTTCGATGCGCACGTCCAGCGTTCCATCATGTACGTCGCGGATCAGCGCGTCGCTTCGTTCGTTGGCGATCTGAGCGATGCGAATGAGCGTCCCGGGATTGGCCGTAATCGCAAACGCCACGTCGCGCACGACGCCGAACCGCGCCAGCGTGTAATACCGGTCCGCGGCCGACGGGACGTACGCGATCTCCGGCCGGCCGACGTAGAACCGCTTCACGATCCCCTTCTGCAATCTCGCCAGCAGCCCGGTGATCGCGCCGCAGGGAATGCCCGCCGGGCTGTGCGACTCATCGTGACGGCCGGTGACCTGCAGAATGCCGCGCAGAAACGATCCCGAATGATCGCGCAAGGCGCGCACGCCAAACGTATTCCAGCCGCGCCGATACTCGCGAATGAACGGGTCGGTGACCGGGATGAGCTTCGGGGCTGAAGTGGTCCCGCTGCTCGTGGCGAACATCCGGACCGCGATTCCCGGCGCAAAGAGCGCCTGCGTCTCACCGGCCGCAACGCGCTGCACGAAGGGCCGCAGATCTTCGTAGGTCATCAGCGGCACGGCCGCGCGCAACTCGCCGACGCTGCTGACCCGCTCCAAGCCGTATTTTCGGGCAAAATCGCTGCCTGCCACCGCTGCGAGCGTCGCTCGCAGCGCGCGACTCTGGCACTCCTCCGGCCGGCGCGCCGCGGCGATGAACCGATTGAAAACATGCGTCGCGTGGTGGTAGGCGATGTTGGCGAGCAGGTGTTCCAGCAAACTAGGCATCGCGCTCCCCGGCGCGACGCTAGCGGGCGGAGTCGACCACCGGCGAACCGGCTCCGTGCGGCGCGAGCGGCGCGGCTGCGGCAGGCAGCGTACTTGGAGCGAGGTGCCGCGCGAAGAACTCGATCGTCAGGCGCGCGTACAACTCGGGATGCAGGATCACGGCCTGATTGTGCCGCGCCCCTTCCGCGATCCACAGCGATTTGGGCTGCGGCGCGAGTGCGTAGAGCATGCGGCTCTGTTCCACCGACAGGTAGCTGTCCTTTTCGCCGTGGATGAAGAAGAGCGGCATCGGGCGCAAACGGCGAATCGCCTTGTAGACCGACGGAAACTTGCAGCGAAACTCGCGCGAAGCGAACGAGACCATCACCCAACGCAGAAACTGCCAGAAACGCGGATGGTGATTCTCATAGAGAATGCGAACGGTGGCGAAGATGTACGCCCAGCGCCGCATGTAGGACTCGATCACGCGGTCCGTGCTGAAGGCGCCATCCGCAACGACTGCCGCAATATCGCGATTCTCGCCCGCAACCAGCAACGCCGCGCACGCGCCGCGCGAGATCCCGAACACGCCGAACCGCTCCGGCTCACCCCGCTGCACCTGGAGCTGACGCACGTAAGCCGCGGCCCCACGCATGTCGGCCACTTCGCGATCGGTCACCCACTGCCGCGGCGTGTATTCCGGATCGCAGTCACTCTGGCCATGCCCGCGAAAATCGAACGTGAAGACTTCGTAGCCCGCGTCGAGCAACGGCTGCGTGTAGCGGCCGCAGGAATACATGTCGGAACAGTATTCGTGCGCGAAGATGATCGTCCCGCGCCGCGCAACGCCCTGCGGCGGCGCGATCAACATGCCCGCGAGCCGCACGCCGTCGAACGCGGTGAAGCTGACCGCTTCGCCGGTCGGCCGATCGAAATCCAGGGGACTGCGCGAGAGCGGCGGCTTCGTCGTGCGCATGATATTCAGCGAAATGCGCACGTATTTCTGCAGCACGAGCACGGGGATCAGCAGCAGGATGCCCCCGGTCGTGAGCATCGCCACCATCGCCCAGTTGCGCGCGACGATCTCATAGATCGACCAGCTCGCCAGAGTGGGCATTTCCACAGGCATTCGCGGCTCACCTGGATGTGCGACAATTTCGGCGGCCGCCGTACCGCGCCTGGCCGGCTACCGCCTGGATGCGACTGGGATGCTAAGCGGCCTGAGGCGGTTACGTCCA
>JBGAJB010000301.1:0-4115 GCA_044225155.1 Phycisphaerae bacterium
CAAGGGCTGCGTCGATCGGTATGTCGGATTTTGCGCCCTGATCGCGGCCGCGCCGTTGCTGCTGGTGCTGATGTGGATGGTGAAGCGCGACAGTCGCGGGCCGGCGCTCTTTGCGCAAACGCGGGCGGGCTTAGGCGGCAAGCCGTTCACGCTCTACAAGCTGCGCACCATGCGCACCGACGTGGACCCGTTTGGGGATTCGCCGAACACCGCGCATGATCCGCGCATGACCGGTCTGGGGCGCTGGCTGCGCGAAACGAGCCTGGACGAGTTGCCTCAGCTGCTGAA
This sequence comes from Phycisphaerae bacterium, assembly GCA_044225155.1. GTDB lineage: Bacteria > Planctomycetota > Phycisphaerae > UBA1845 > Fen-1342 > CAYMBL01. The sequence continues at coordinate 289 of JBGAJB010000301.1, forward strand.
TGTCGTGCGCGGCGAGATGTCGCTTGTCGGTCCGCGGCCGCTCTATGTGCAACAGATGGCCGAATGGACGCCGCGGCAGCGCTCGCGCTTACAGGTGCAGCCGGGGCTGACCGGCTTTTCGCAGATTAACGGGCGCGCGAGCATCACGATCGAGGAAAAGCTGGAGTGGGATGTGCGTTACGTGGCCGCGTTCGGGCTGCGCACGGATTTCTACGTGATCCTGCGTACCGTGTCGGTGTTCTGGCGGCCGAGCGGGATTTACCAGACTGACTACTCGACCGCGCGTAAACATCGCACGGCCACGAGCGGATGAGCTTCGCTCCGTTCCCTTGCGCCGCAATTCCCGCGCTGGTTGTGCTGGTTACATCGGCTGCGCCGGAAGGCCTGCGCTGGGTTACCGCAGTGTGAAGTCGCCGACCGGTCTTTACGAGGTGAGCGCTCCTCGTTCCCCAAGACCGGTCCGGCACCTCCCAGCGCGCGCTGTGCGCGCAAGTAACTCGGCGGCACTTGCCGGGCTGAGCCATTTCGGATTGGCTACGGACATGCCCTATTCACCGAGCGACCGGCGTCCGATCGCGGCACGCGGTTCGCCGCTTTGGAATCGTGTGGCGGAAGGCCTCGCGGCGCGCGGCGTCTCTCCAAATCACATCTCGGTCGCGGGAATGTGGGCCGCGATCCTGGGCGGCGCGGCTGCGGCCCTCACCGCTTTCACGGAGAACGAGTGGGCGGCGCGGGGCGCATGGCTCTTCGCCGGCGCGATGATGCAGGCGCGCTTGCTGGCGAATCTGCTCGACGGCATGGTGGCGATCGCGGGGCGGCGGGCGAGTGCGGTGGGCGAATTGTTCAATGAGGTTCCGGACCGCGTGTCCGACGCGGCCATCCTGATCGGCATCGGGTACGCGGCCGGCGGAAACGCGCCGCTCGGATACATCGCCGCGCTGCTGGCGGTTTTCGCCGCGTATGTGCGCGTGCAGGCGCGCGTGGCCGGCGCGCCGCAGGACTATTGCGGTCCGCTCGCCAAGCCGCAGCGCATGTTTGTCACGACGTGCCTGGCCGTCTGGTGCGGGCTCGCCCCAAAGAGCTTGCAGCCGGGTTGCAGCGACCTCGGCGGTATTCCGGCCGCCGTCCTGCTGCTCATCGCCGTCGGAACATTCATCACGGCGATTCGCCGGCTGTTGCGCGCGGGCATGGCGCTGCGCAGCGCCGCGGCGCGGGAGGCGGCATGAACGTCGTCTTCTTCGAGCCTTCGCGCGCGTTCGATCATCGGCTGACGGGATACGTCGTGTTGGGCGTGGCCGCCATCCTGCTGGCCGCGCCGGTGGTGATCGCAGTTCTTCCGGGAAAGGGTCGCGGCTCGGACGCGCTGCGGCGCGAATTGTGGCTCCGCTATTTTTCGTGGCTCGTGCTCGTGCCGCTGATGCTCCTGCCGATCCTGCTGGGGCCGGGCGTGACGGTGCTCGCGGTCACGCTGCTCAGCCTGGTGTGCTATAGCGAATTCGCCCGGGCCACCGGGCTTTTTCGCGAATACCTCGTGAGCGCGGTCGTCGCCGCCGGCATTCTCCTGCTCGCATTCGCGGCGCTCGACCGCTGGTACAACCTGTTCATGGCCCTGGGCTCGATCGTCGTGCTCCTGATCGCGATGATCTCGATATTGCCGGACCGGCCGAAGGGGTACATTCAGCGTGTGGCGCTCGGCGTCTTCGCGGTTCTGTTGTTCGGATTCGGCCTCGGACATCTGAGTTACCTGACCGCCGACCGCGATTACCGCCCGATCATGCTGCTGATTCTCGTCGGCGTGCAGCTCAATGACATTTTCGCATTCATTTGCGGCAAGCTGCTGGGCCGCCGCAAGCTCGCGCCGCACACCAGCCCCGGCAAGACCGTGGCCGGCTCGCTCGGCGCGCTCGTGCTGACGACCGCGCTGTGCGCGGGTTGCGGCCATCTCGTTTTCGCTGAGAGCGTCCTGGATACGCCGCTGCGGCTGATCGTGCTCGGATTGCTGATCAGTATCACCGGGCAGTTCGGCGACCTGATGCTCTCTTCGATCAAGCGCGACGTCGGCATCAAGGACATGGGCGCGACGATTCCCGGCCACGGCGGCGTGCTCGACCGCGCGAACAGCCTGCTGATCGCCGCGCCGGCCGTGTTTCACTACATCGCGTATTTCAACGGCATCGGCGCGGACGGCCCGTCGCGCGTCATCACCGGCGGATGAGGGCGCGCGGGCCGATGGAACCGTTCGATCTGCGTCCGGCCCGCGATCTGCACCTGCCGCTCGGCGAGCGCTGGAAAAGCACGCAGCGCGAGAGCGGGCTGCTCGACGCGCTGCTGCGGCGGGCGACCTGGGGCTTGGTGCGGGCGTACCTGCTGGCGTTTCATCGCTTGCGCATCGCCGGACGCGCGAATATCCCCGCGCACCCGCCGTTCGTCATCGTCGCCAATCACGCGAGCCATCTGGACGTGCTGTGCATCGCCGCGGCCGCGCCGCTCACGCTGCGGCATTCCATTTTTCCGCTCGCGGCCGGCGACACTTTTTTCGAAACGCCCGCGACGGCGGCGCTCTCGGCGATCTGCCTGAATGCGCTGCCGCTCTGGCGGAACAATTGCGGCCGCCACGCGCTGGACGCGCTGCGGAGTCGCCTGAGCGACGAGCCGTGCGCGTACATCCTGTTTCCCGAGGGGACGCGCAGCCGCACGGGTGAGATGGCGGCGTTCAAGCCGGGGCTGGGGATGCTCGTGGCCGGCACGGAGATTCCGGTCGTGCCGTGTCGGGTGGAGGGGACGTTTGCGGCGCTGCCGCCGGAGCGGAAACGCCCGCGCGCCTTGCCGCTGGCGGTGCGATTTGGCGAGCCGTTGTCGTTTGCGGGGGTCGAGCAATCACGCGCCGGCTGGGAGGCGGTGGCGGCGGCGTGTGAGGCGGCGGTGCGGGGATTGGCGACTACTTATACATGTACGGGGGAGTGAGAATGTACGCGGTCAGCATCGCGCCGCCGATCAGTGTCGCGGCGAGCGCCGGTGCGAGGATCGCAGCGATCAGGCATTGAAAATAGTGGCGCGACTCTCTCCAAACGACCATGCAAAGAACGATCCACCACCATAAACAAATGAGTCCCAGGCCGACGATGGCAATGTCGTCGTCGATCCAGAATTGATCAGAGCGAGTTATCGCCCACCAGCCGCCGCTCAGCGGAATGAAACCGCTCGTGTAGCAACTGATGCCGCGCCAGAAGTGCAGCGAATTGCGATGGCGCGCATCACGGACCACGAATGAAAAGATCAGCGGAAGGAACGTGTCGCAGATTACGCTAAGGCACGCAACCACTCCGGCAAACATGAGCGCGGCCGATACAGCGGAGAACTCACGTGCGTCAATCAGGTTTATGCTCAGCACGAGCAGCGCCATCAGCGCGTAGCTTGTCACCGCATATTCGAACGCTCGCGGCGAGTCATGGCACAGCGGAAATTGCATCGCAAATTTGCGGGGCCGAAAGGCCACGAGCAGCCAGGTGCGGACGTAGGACAAAATCGACTTCCGCTCGTCCCACGGTACGGCAATTTGGGGATGCCCGGCGTCGTCGGCTTTCAATTGTCTGAGATCATATTCGCGCCCGCACTCCGGGCAGCGGTTTTTCGGCAGGCCCGCGATCAGATAATCGCAGTGCGGACAGCGGAGATCGTCAGGTGCGCTGATCCATTCGGACATTTTTTCGAACCGGATTGTCGAGCGCTTCCCATAGTAGGGCGGGCAGGATGCCCGCCCCAGCCACTCGGATGTTCGTCACGCGGCGCAGCCCGAAGGGCGGCTAGGTCCGCCTGGCGGCCAGGAG
>JBGAJB010000302.1:0-4106 GCA_044225155.1 Phycisphaerae bacterium
CCCGCTCGCCGGCCGCTTTGGCCCTTTGGATGGCGTCCGCCGCCGTGCGGGCGGCATCTTCGAATGCGCCGGTCTCCGCTTGGGCCGCGGCGAGCACGTCCAGCGTGCGTGGGTCGGGCGCGTCGCTGACCGAACGCAGGACGGTGTCGGCGAGTTGGACGGCCCTGGCGCCATCGCGAAGTTTCGCATCCGGACATGTGGCGCGCAGCCAAGCGAGCGCCAAAGCCGCTTCCATGCAGTCCGGCTGCGTTTTTAGCGAGGTCTCCAGTTCTTTCGCCGCTTCGTCGTACTTGCGCGCGCTCGTGAGGGCTGCGCCGAGCCGGGCGCGGATCACCGCATTGTTCGGCGCGAGCTGCAGTGCGTTCCCCAGCGCCTTCAACGCTTCGGGCAAATGGCCGCCGGTGTCGAGTACGCGCGCGAGTCCGACATGCGGCAGGGGAGCACTCGCACGCAATTTCGCCGCCCGTGCATATTGGGCGGCGGCCACGTCCGGAAAGCCTCGTTCCGCCGCCGCGGCGGCTAGCGCCACGGTCATGCGATATTCGTCCGGTGCGGTCAGGTTTCCGGCCGCGTCAAACCAATCCGGCGCCAATTGCAAGGGACCGGCCAGCCGCCGCAATGGTCCCAGTCGCGTCGGATTCCCCTTGACTGCCTCCTCAAACTCCTTTGCCGCTCCCGCAAAATCGTTGCGGCGGCAAAGGATGTACGAAAGCAGTTCGTGGGCTTCGACCGCGCCCGTTCCGCCGGATGTTGCGGCGTGCAGTGTGGTGGCCGCATCGTCGTTACGGCCGATTTCCATGAGCGCCAGCCCGTACTGCATGCGGGTCATGTTGTCGCGCGGATTCAGCTTGAGTGCTTCTTCAAAATGCGGCAGCGCTTCCGCGAATTTCGCCTGCGCCGCGAGGGAGTTTGCCAGGGAAGCGTGGACCACCGCCGCCCCGCCGGCCGGCAATGTCGGATCTTCGAGCACGCTGCGCAGCAGCTTCTCCGCCTGCGCGTTCTGCTTGAAGTACATCATCGCGGGGACTTCGCCGATCACTCTCACCAGGCGCATTTGCGTGGCCGGGTTCTCGCCGCTGGGATTCAGCAGCGCCAGCTCATCAAAATCTTCCGGGGTTGAGCCGCTATTCACATAGCCCAGCGCTTGCAGGCTGCGCATGTCGTCGCTGTCGATGGTTTTCAACGAGGGGTGGACGCGTCGCGTCACGGCGCTCTCCACGCGTTTCCGCAACTCGCCGGCCATTTGCCGCACGCGTTCCGGCTGCTCCTCCGCCACGTTGTGCGTCTCACCCGCATCGTTGCGGAGGTCGTATAGCTCGGGCTGCGGCGCGTGGATGTATTTCCAGCCGTTCTCGCGCCAGCTTCGCAGCGGCGAAAACTGGAAATTGAAATAGCCCGACAGCGATTCGCTGTACGCACCGTGGGGCGGAAGCGTCCCCGAATCGCTGAGCAGGGGGGAAAGATCGCGACCCTGCATCGGCGGTCCACCGATTCCCAGGCACGACAGAATCGTCGGCATGCAATCGACAATGCTCACCTGGTCGTCGACGACGCGCCCGAGCTTCAGCGCCCCCGGGGCGCGGAAGATCAGTGGGATCGAGAGCGTCGATTCGTAGAGCAGAAACGCGTGCGTCAGCTCCTCGTGTTGCGTCAATCCCTCGCCGTGATCAGCCGTCAGCACGATCAGCGTCTTCTCGTTCACCCCGAGCCGCTCCAGACCCGCCAGCAACACGCCCACCTGTTCGTCCGCGTACGAGATTTCCGCGAGGTACGGCTCCGTCGGATAAACGTCGGTGAATCGTTGTGGCGCGAGGTAGGGCCGATGCGGATCGAACAGATGCACGAAAAGGAAAAATCGCTCTTTTGCGTGCTCGTTCAACCAGCGCATCGCGTCGCCCACGACCGCTTCGGCCGGCCGCTCGGGCGGCGCGTCTCCCGCGCGCCGTGAACTGCGCGGATCGGTGTAAGACGCGAAACCCTGCGCTAGACCCGATTCCGCTCGGATGACATCCGCCCCAACGTGTGCGCTGGTGCGATATCCCGCGCCGCTGAGCACCTCCGCCAGCGTCACGTTCTCATCCGAAAGCGTGTAGATGCCGTTGTCGCGCGCGCCGTGGATGTACGGCTCGACCCCGGTCATCAGACTCGAATGCGCGGGCAGCGTGATCGGCGCGACGGTCGTCGCGTTCATGAAACGCACGCCTTCGCCGGCGAGGCGGTCGATATTGGGCGTGCGGACGCGCTGGTTTCCGTAGCAGCCGAGATGGTCGGCCCGCAGCGTGTCGATCGAAATCAACAGCAGATTCCAGCCATCCGTGAGTCGCGAGGCGTTCGTTGTCGGTTGAGACGTCGCCCGGCTCGACGGGGTCGGGCGCGGATTGGGATTTACCGGCGCAGCGCTTGTCGGCTGGCTGCTCGGCTGCGACGTCGTCGTCGTGGGCCGATCGCATCCGGTCAGGCCGAGCGCGACTGCGGCGAAAAGCGACGCGCGAATAATCGTGCTCAGGCGGATGCGCTCCATGACCACCTACGCAGAATAGAGCGACTTGAGTTGCACGAGTTCGGCCTTTTCACCGTTGAAGACCGACATCTTCGTGTCGCCGCGCATCGTCGCGCCGCCCCACAAGCCGTCCTTCCGCAAAGCGTAGAACGTCAATCCGTAATTCGGCTCGTCTTGAGCGTTTCGCAGCCGCTTTTCCGTGTGTTTCACGACGCGGTGCAGCACTTCGACGCACGCCTCTTCCGGCGTCCGTCCGGCCCGCATTAACTCAACCGCGAGGAACGACGAGCAATTCTGAATGTTGGCCTCGCCGCGACCGGTCGAGCCGCACGCCCCGACTTCGTTATCGACGTATAGCCCGGCCCCGATGATCGGCGAATCGCCCACGCGGCCGGGAATCTTGTATGAAAGGCCCGATGTGGATGTGCAGCCCGCGAGGTCGCCCGAAGGCACGAGCGCCATGCACGTGATCGTTCCCGTCGTGTAGAGAATCTCGCTCGGTCCGCGCGCGAGCGGCGTCGCCTCGATGTCGCGCGTCGGCGCGCGTGATGTACCCCCGCCCTCGGGATTGAGCCACGCGTCCTTGTCCGAGTGCGATTCCTTCCACTTCAGCCAGATCTGGCGGGCCTCGTCCGTCAGCAGCTCTTCTTCTTTGAAGCCATGCGCGCGGGCGAACCGCAGCGCGCCTTCGCCCACGAGCAGCACGTGATCCGTGCGGCGCATCACCAGCACAGCCACGCTCGACGGATTCTTGATGCGCTGCAGCGAAGCGACCGCGCCGGCCTTGTGATAGCGCCCGTCCATCACGCACGAATCGAGCTCAACGACGCCGTCCTCGTTCGGCAAACCGCCGTAGCCGACCGAGTGATCCGTCGGATCGTTCTCGACGATGTTGATGCCCGCCACGATCGCGTCGAGCATGTCTTCGCCGCGCTGAATTCCTTCCGCGGCCCGCGTGACGGCCGGCATCCCGTTCGCGCTGGAAATGAGGAGCGGCTTGTCGCGCCGCCCGCCGGCCACGCTCGATTTTTCCTGTCCAAGCGACATCGAAGCTCCCAACCCGACGGCCGCCGCACCGGCAGCGCCGCAGACAAATTCCCGCCGACTGATCGACATGCGCCGATTCTCCCGTTGCGATGCTTGCGTCGCTCAATCCTAACCGGCCGACCCGGGGATGGGGGCGAAGCGCTCCGTGCCGAAGAACTCCAACTTGGTCGGCGCGCCCGGATCGACCGCCAATATCGCCGAACACGCGCCCGCGTTCGCGCGGCAAAACGCGGCAACCTCGTCCGGCGTGAGCACGAGAAACGCTGTGGACAGTGCGTCCGCCAACGCGGCCGTCGGCGCGAGCGCCCACGCCGCGAGCGCTCCGCGGGCCGGTCCGCCATCACGCGGATCGCGTACGTGTGGCCGATAGAGCGCATTGCCCGAGCCGCCCATCGCCCAGCCCGCCAATTCGAGCGACCAGAGTGCGCTCTCCGGCTGAAGCGGATGGCGCACGTCCACACGCCAAGGCTGACCATCAGGGCCGAGGCCGCGGGCAGCGACAGTGCTCTGTCCGCTGTTGGCGATGCAGTTCTCGATCGACCAATCCGCCAGCGTGGCC
>JBGAJB010000303.1:0-4072 GCA_044225155.1 Phycisphaerae bacterium
GCTCGAGAGCAGCTCGGGCAAGTCGAGCGGCTCGAGGACCGGCAGCTTCGGCTTAGCGAGCGCGGGCCGGGACTCCGCGCTGGGAGCGGGCTGCGCCGAGATCGACGCGCTCGCGCCGGTCGCATTCATGTCCAGCGCGTTGACAGGCGACGCGCTGCTGGGCCGTGCGGCGGGCGCGGCGGCATTGACCTCGTTCGAGGCGGCCGCCGTCGCGGACGACGCGGTGTCGGGCGCGGCGACGTGCGCGTGGCCGTTGCCGTGACCGTTCGAGCCGTTGCCATTTGCGCCGTGGCCGTTGCCGTTTGCATGGTCGTGGCCGTTGGTGGCGGTTTCGAGCGTGCTTGCGGATTGAGCGTTGGACGTGACGGCGGCCGGTTGAGACGCTGCACCGCAACAATCCGCGCCGCTGCCGCAGGAGTGCGCGGCGGGGCTGACGCCAGCGAGCTGCGCGACGGAGGTTGTCTCGACCTTGGCCGCGGCGGCCTTGGTTTCGGCGTGCTTCTTTTCGCTGTCCTTCAGGGCCATGGGCTGTTCGGCGCGGCAGCCGTCGCGATAGACGGTGACGCCCTTGCAGCGGAGCTCGTAGGCCATCTGATAGATCTTCTCGACGTCGTCGACGCAGGCGGCGTTCGGGAAGTTGATCGTCTTGCTGATCGACGAATCGTTGTGGCGCTGGAAGGCGGCCTGCATGTGCATGTGCCACTCGGGCGCGATGTCATGCGCGCAGACGAAGACGCGGCGGACATCGTCGGGGATGCCGTCGATGTGCGCGAGCGTGCCCTCGGTCGCGTTGCGCTAGATCAATTCCTGCGAATGGAAGCCACGCTCCTTGGCGACCTTCAGGAAGGTCTCGTTCACTTCGACCAGCGGGCGCTCGCCCTGCTTCTGGCCCTTGAGCACGTTGCGGAAGAACGCGAGCGAGAACATCGGCTCGATGCCGCCCGAGCAGTTCGCGATGATGCTGATCGTGCCGGTCGGGGCGACGGTCGTGCTGCACGAGTTGCGCATCAGGCGGCGATACTTCGTGTCCCAGTGGCTGCCCTTCCAATTCGGAAAGGGGCCGCGCACGCGGGCGAGGTGTTCGCTGTAGTTGTGGGCCTCGTCATTAATGAAGCGCGCGAAGCGCTCGCCCCAGGCCACGCCCTCTTCGCTGCAATAGGTCACGTTCAGCATGTAGAGCGCGTCGGCAAAGCCCATCACGCCCAGGCCGATCTTGCGATTGGCTTTGCATACCGCGTCGATCTCGGGCAGCGGGTAGTTGTTCGCGTCGATGACGTTGTCGAGATAACGCGTGCAGGCGTGAATGCACTCGCGCAGGCCGTCCCAATCAACGCGGGCCTGCGGCGTGCAGGCGTTGCGCACGAAGCGGCCGAGATTGATGCTGCCGAGATTGCAGGCCTCGTAGGGCAGCAGCGGCTGTTCGCCGCAGGGATTGGTCGCTTCCATGCGCCCGACGTGCGGCGTCGGATTGTGCTCGTTGATGCGATCGATGAAGACGACGCCGGGCTCGCCCGTGTGCCAGGCGTTCTTGATGATGAAATTCCAGATGTCGCGCTTGGTGTAAACCTTGCCCACCAGGTCGGCCGGGATCGGCGCGGTCTGGCGCGGCGTTGTGAAGTAGCAGGAGCGCTCGCCGGGCCGGACGGCTTCGACGCCGTCAAACGGGATCAGGCTGCGAACGTCGTACTTCCAGATTTCCAGTGCGCGCGGCAGCAGGAACGCCTGGCCGGTGCGCGGGTTGCGTACGATCTGGGCCGAGTCTGGGTCGGCCTTGAACTCCTCCATCCACTGGTCGGTCATCTTGACCGAGATGTTGTAGTTGGTGAACTGGCTGAGGTCCTGCTTGGCGTGCAGGAACTTCAGGATGTCGGGGTGATGGATGTACATCATGCCCATGTTTGCGCCGCGGCGGAACGCTCCCTGCTGGATGGCGTTCGTCGCTTCGCTGAAGGCGCGCCAGAAGCTGATCGGGCCGCTGGTCGTGCCGCCGCTGGAACTGATGAAGTCGCCCGTCGGGCGCAGCTCGTCAAAAGCGAAGCCCGTGCCGCCGCCGGCCTTCTGGATCAGGGCGGTGTGCTTGATGCTGTTGAAAATCTCGGTGATCGAATCGCGCACGGGGAGGACGAAGCACGCGCTCAGCATGCCCATCTCGCGGCCGGCGTTCATGAGCGTGGGCGAATTCGGCATGAAGTCGCCGGTGGTCATCAGGTCGTAGAAGCGGTCTTCCCAGCGCTGGCGCTCGGCGTCGCCGGCGCCGTAAGAAGTCTCGACGTCGGCGATGGTGCGGGCCACGCGGCGGAAGAGGTCGCCGGGAGATTCAATGGATTCGCCGGCCTCATTTTTCTTGAGGTAGCGGGCTTCGAGCACCTTGCGGGCGTTCTCTGAGAGCTTGGGCTCGTCCTTGATGTTGCGAGCGTGAGCGGCCGTCCCCGTGCTGAGCGAGGTCATCCGTGAACTCCCTTACTTTTATCTAAAAAGACCGGCCGCCTTGCGGCGGCGCCTAATAAAAATGAACGGCCCTGCAGTCCTCCGGGTCGGCCGCCCAGGCCGCTAGGAGTAGAGGGGCAAAAGTAAATATAACCCAAGATATGGTGGAGGGCAAAAAAAGTTATCAGTTGGTTCGGATTCTCTCTAAGCTCAGATATCACAATATATTGTAGCTCAGATGACGGATCCTATCCGGATATTGGGATCAAAATGTCGGACGCCCGTCAATCCGGCTTAAATAACTAACAAAAACAAAACTCGATTCGAAAAATTCGGTGGTGATGGGAGGTTCCGAAGAAGAGTGAGAGATTACGCCCGGCCGGCGCGACGGCGAAGCGACCATTCGTAGGCCAGCGCCCCTACCGCGATCAACCACAGCCAACCGCCGGTATGTTCGATCGCGCCGTAGCGCTGCGGCCGCTCGATTCGCTGACGGCGATCTTGAGCGGCGAGATCGCGCAGGAGTTCCGGCAGCGCGTCGATCTCGACAAAACGCCCGCCGTGGTCGGCCGTGAGGTCGGCGGCTTCGTGCAGAAGCGCCAGGTTGGCGGTGGGCTCGCGGAACTCCAACTCGACGGACTCGACGCGAAAAGAGGTGCGGGCGCTCAGATTGGCGTCGGCCGGCTTCGATTCGCTCGCGTCGTCCCCGGGTGCGGGCTTGGGAGACGCCGAGGTCTCCGAAGGCGTGACCGTCAGCTCCAACTCAAATTCAGAGGCGGCGATCCAATCCGTCAGTTTCAGATCGCGCGGCAACTCGGCGACCGCCTCCTCGCCGCGACGCTGCATGGGAATGGTCCAGACCGACGGCACGACGCTCGGCGTGGTGGGAGCGGACTGCGTGGCCGTCCCTTTCCTCCGCAATTGGAGCGTGAACTTGGCGGCGGCGATCTTCTGACGCCAGGCCTGATCGGGAATGCCGGCGACGCCCGCGCGGATGCTGATTGACTGGCGGCCGCGTTGCAAAGCGGCCGCGGAGTAGCGCGCCTGATCGGCACTGACCCAGGCATTGGGCTTGCGATTGGCGAGCCAGGCGACGAGCTGACGCCAAAGCAGGCGGTGGGCGGAGAGGCCTTCGTCCGAAGCCAGCGCGATCGGCCATGTGCCTGCCCAACCGGCGGCCGCACAACGCCCACGGCCAACCTCCTGCACAGCGAGCACCGGATGTTTCTGGCCGTCAGTAGCGAGCACGACCGCGAGCGGCTTGGGTTGGCCCAGGCGCACGCCGCCGACGAGCGCGGGCAGGTTCCTCCATCGTGCCGCAGCGAGTTCGGCGCCGGCCGCGGCGTCGTGGTCGCTGAGCAAGATGGCGTGACGCAGGCCCTCTTCAGTGGGAACGAATTGCGTGGTCAACTCGCGCGGGGCGGTACGGACGAATGCGGTGGGAGATACGTCGCGCAACTCGGACTCGGAAAAGAGACCGTTGTGGAAGAATTCCGCGCCGCCGGCGAGCAGCAGGCCGACGCCGTCGTTCGTCACGGCGCTGATGAGCGAGTCGATGGCGTTTGGATCCAGCCGGGCGGCGGGAATGTCGTCGAGAATGATGACGTCGTAGAGCTTCCAGGCCGGCAAGTCAGATGAATCCGAG
>JBGAJB010000304.1:0-4218 GCA_044225155.1 Phycisphaerae bacterium
AGTGCATGCTGGTTCTGACGAAGTGCGATCTCGTCGACGCGGACTGGGCGGCGGCCGTCGCGGATGAAGCGACCAGCGCGATGAACGCCGGGGGACTTGCGCCATCCCAAGTCTTGTTCACGTCGGCCCAATCCGGCGCGGGCTTCGACGAGTTGAAGCAAGCACTCGCGGCGGCCGCGCGTCGTCGGACAGCCGCTGCGCCGCTTGCCACCTGGTTTCGGATGCCCATCGACCGCGCGTTTTCGGTTCCGGGGCGCGGCACGGTTGTCACCGGTTCAGTCTTACACGGTCAGTTGGAGCGGGATGAGGAAGTCGAGCTTTGGCCCGCAGGTAAGCGAGTGCGCGTGCGCGACCTCCAGACCCATCATGAGGAGAAAGCCGCGATCGCAGGTCGTATGCGCCTCGCGGCGAATCTGGCCGGCGTGGAACTCAGCGAAGTCGGTCGCGGCTGCGAGATCGCTTCTCCTGGATTTCTCGAAGCCGCCAAGTGCGTCGAAGTCTGGCTGCCATGGGTTCGCATGCCCGGAAAGGATTTGCGGCGCCGCATTGACGTCCGCCTGCACACTGCGACGCGCGAAATGATCGCACAACTGCAACTGCCTGAGATACCGCTTCAGGAGCGAATCACCGAGACACCCGCGATTCTTCGTCTCTCGGAACCCCTCGTGGCCACCTTGGGACAGCGGTTCGTGTTGCGCGATGTCGCGGGGCAACAGACGCTCGGCGGCGGCGAGGTGGTTCGCCCGGTCGCGCGCCCCTGGAGCGCCAAGCGGCCGCCTCACCCGGCGGGAATCGAGGCGCTGCGTCGCGGCGCCGCGGAAGCGCGCGTGGCCGAAGTCATTCGGGCCGCCGGCTGGCACGTCGTCAGTGACGCACAACTGGCCGCCCGGGCCGGGCTTCCCGATGCGGCCGCCGTCGAGAAAGTTCGTCAGTCGGTTGTTGGCGGCAAACGGCTCGTCATGCTGGAAGGCGGCGGCGCGGCGCAGGCGCTGGACGCCGGATTGTTTGCCGAGGTTGCCCGCGGCGTACAAACACGAATCACGCGGCATCTCGATGCGAACCCGCGCCTCGCGGGCGTGCCGCGCGGCGAACTGAGCGCCTGGATGCCGCGAAACTGCGACGCGCGCCGACGCCAGGCACTCGCCGACCGGCTCGTCGAAGCCGGACAGCTCGTGGCCGTCGGGGCTTTCATCGTCCCGCGCGGACACGCGAGCGTGCTTTCGCCGGAAGATCAGAAACTCTTTGACGAGATCGTCGCGCTGTTCGATTCTCGCGCTTTTCAGCCGCCGGCGTTGGAGGAGTTGCCGACCTGGTCTCCGAAAACGCAGCGCCGTGTTCGCGCGCTAGTCGACTTGGCGGTGGCGCGTGGCCTTCTCGTTCGCATCGCGGACGGCATCTGGCTTCACGGTCGGCGGCATGCTGAGTTGATTGCACGCGTCGCCGAGGAACTCCACGCCAGAGACACATTCACCGTGGCGGACCTGCGAACCTGGCTCGACTCATCCCGGAAATTCGTCGTGCCCATCGCGGAGCATCTGGACGTGATCGGCGCGACGCGGCGGGTTGGCGATGTGCGGCGCGCAGGGGCCAAGCTCGCGGAGTTGGCGGGAAAATTCTCGTCAAGCCAGACCGACGATTCGGCGGCGACCGGACCTTAGCGAAACGATCCGGAAGCCTGGTCGTGAATGACATTTCTATCGCTGGGGAGTGCCAAAAAAAAATACCCCGGCGGCGCTTGGGTCGCACGCCGCCGGGGAGGGAGAGGAGGAGAAGCCTTGCTCAGGAGGAGGTCTGAATCAGCTTTCCACAACCCTTCGTTCTCATCCAACCTCTTATACGCAAATTGGATGTGTCAGGTTCAAGGTTGGTTCCAGATTTCCGGACGATTCAGCTTTTTCGCCACGTTTGGAGTCGGTCAACGGTCAGCGCCGAACGATCTGGCGGACAATCCCGTTCACCGTGAGCGCCGCGAGCACCACCGCTGACGCCACGGCAATCACCCCGGGATGGGTGTGGCATTCACCCGCCTGTACTAGCGCTCGTGGTGTCAGTTCGAGCAGTGCGTAAAGACCGTTCACGGCATACCCGGCCGCCAGGGCCGAAACGGCGATGGCTGTCAGATAGATCACCAGTCCGCGTCCGCCGATCATCTGTCGCACCAGCACGATGGTTGCGGCGTTCGTGGCCGGTCCGGAAAGCAGGAATACCAGCCCCGCGCCTGGCGACAGCCCTTGGCTGATCAGAACCGCGATGAGCGGCGTGGCCGACGACGCACACACGTAGACCGGGATGCCGGCGATGAGCATGAGCAGCGGCGCCCAGGGCGTCGCTAGCGCGGCGCTCAAAACGTCGAAGCGGGCGAGTAGGACCGACACCAGCCCGGCTACGAGAAAACCGGCGAGGAGATATGTCCCCATGTCCTCAAACATGCGGACGTAGCCGAATCGCAGGCCCACGACGATCTTTGTCAGCAGACTGTTTCGCTTGGGAGGTTCGGCCCTGGAGCAGCAGTCCGGCGCGGCCGTCACAGAGTTCTCCGACGGTGCGGCGGCGGCCTCGTGCGAACAACAGTCACCGCCCGGTGGGGCAGCATCTCGGTTGGTCGCGGCCGCAGCCGGCATTGGCATCGGCCCCACCACGGCCAGGGACAGCCCGCCTGCCCGCGGTGCTGCCAACGGCAAGCCCCTGGATAAATCTGTCATCGGTTTGGCAGCCGACGGCTCGGTGTCGCCGAGCAGGTTTTCAGCCAGGCCCGCGATCATGGCCGTCACAAACGCCGCGACCGGGCGCGCGATGGTCATTAAGGGATCAAGCAGCGCCCACGTCGCCAGCATCGAGTCGACACCTGATTCCGGAGTGGAGATCAGGAATGACGCGGTCGCGCCGCGGCTCGCGCCCGCCTTCCGCAACGCCGCCGCCACCGGCACTACCGAGCACGAGCAGAGCGGCAGGGGGGTGCCGATCAGGGCCGCATTTATGACCGACCGCCATCCCGGTTTGCCCAGCCAGCGAACGACGCGCTCGGCCGGAAGAAAGGCGTGGATCAGGCCGGCAATCAGAAACCCCATCAGCAAGTAGGGTGCCGATTGCAGCGCCAGGAGCCAAGCTTGGTACAAGCTGTCAAGAACAAACGTCATCGCACCCATCCGTAGCGCGCCGCCTTCGCGTGTTGACGCGCCCCGGATTATTCTACGCAGCGAATTATCGAACTCATGGTGACACGCATCTCGATCTGAAAGAAACCATGCGACGGGCAACTTCCGGCCGATCATTACTCAGTGCCGCAATCGTTCTGTGTCTCGCACGAGTCGTACGAGTCCTGGCGCAAGACGCCGCCGTCGTCGCCACCAATGATTGGGCTACCTGTGGCGCGGAGAACGTGTTCTTTGTCGCGCGCGATCTGAATGGCGACAAGTTCGACGACCTGATCACGATCGGCGGCGACCGCAACTCTACGTTTCATTTCTACGTCTTCTACGGCTGGAAGGTGCCTTGGCGACCCGTCCGCGACGAGCTGGTCCCTGAAGGCGTTTTTGCCTGCGAAATGGTGGGCGAGCATGTGCTTCACCGCGCGCCGGCCGTCGCGCAGTTTCTCGGTGGTGCAATTCTCGGCGTGAGTCATCAGGTCGCGCCGCCGGCCGGCACGACGTTTGTAAAGCTGGAGCAGGCGAATCCGCCGATCGTCAGCACCTCGGATGGCAAACTCTGGGAACTCCGGAAATCAGAACTCGCGCCTTATGCACCGCCCACACAGTCGCAGCCTGCCGCTGCGCCAGCGACAGCGGCCGCGCCGAAGCTTTTTTCTCGCGCGCGTGTGCAGGAGAAACCCGCCACGCCCGCGACAGCACCCGCCACCGCGCCGGCCCCGCAGACTCAGCCGGCCACGCAGCCGACGACGCAACCCGCCACCCAGCCCGCGAGCAAACCCGCGCCCCGTCCGATCACTTTTGGCCCGGCCGCCGCGCCGCGCTATCAACCCGATGCGCCGTGCGTGCGTCGTTTACACGGCGATCTGAACGGTGACGGCCTCGCCGACGAAATCGGCGTATTCCGCGTCTCGCGTTACGGCGAATTTCCGGAGCTTCGCGTCTCGTTTGCGCCGAATCCCAGCTCCGGAGACATCGACGGCGATGGACTGACCGACGCGGAAGAGGAAAAGTTCGGCACGGATCCGCTGAATCGCGACACCGATTACGACGGGCTGCTCGACGGGTGGGA
>JBGAJB010000305.1:0-4002 GCA_044225155.1 Phycisphaerae bacterium
CGTGCTCGATGCCAATTCGATGACGCCTGACGCGGGTGGCGGAACACACGCCGACATGGATACCGCAGCCGGCATTCCAAGCGCCGCACCGGAAGATCTCGGCGCCATCCTCTATACCTCTGCAACGACCGGCGATCCCAAAGGCGTCCGCCTCTCGTTCGACAATCTCATCCAGAACGCGCTCACCTGCGCCGCGCACGCACGTCTCGACCACCGTCACGTATTTCTCAGCGTGCTCCCGCAATTTCACAGCTTCGGCTTCACGGCCATGACCGTCGTCCCGCTCATGCTCGGCGCTACCGTCCGCTACTTGCCGCGTTTTTCGCCGGCCGCGGTCGTCGACGCGCTCAGTGAGCATCGCGTCGGAGTGTTCATGGCCGTCGCCAGCATGTATGCCGCGCTGCTGCGACTCAAGGGCGCCGGCAAGGAAGAATTTGCATCGCTTCATCTCGCGATCAGCGGCGGCGAGCCATTGCCCCCGCGCGTGTCCGAAGCATTCGCCGAGCGCTTCGGCGTCGAGATTCAGGAAGGCTACGGCCTGACCGAAACCTCGCCGGTCGTCTCCCTCAACATGCCGTGGGCGCGCCGCCCCACGTCCGTCGGGCGCCCCCTGCCGGGAATTACCGTCTCAGCCGTGGACACCGAGGGCCGCCAGTTGCCGCCCGGCGCGGAGGGCGAACTCACCGTCACCGGACACTGCGTCATGCAGGGTTACCACAATCGCCCGGCCGAGACCGCCGGCGTGCTGCGCGGCGGGCGCTTTTTCACCGGGGATCTCGGCCGCGTTGATTCCGACGGATTCGTCTACATCACCGGCCGCGTGAAAGACCTCATCATCGTCGGCGGCGAAAACGTCTATCCGCGCGAAATCGAAAACGTCCTCTGCGAGCATCCGGCCGTGGCCGAAGCGGCCGTGATCGGCGTTCCCGACGAGCTGCGCGGCGAAACACCGGCCGCATTTGTCATTCTTCGTGAAGGCGCGGCCACGACAGAAACGGAGCTGCGCGCCTTTTGCCGCCAACACCTCGCCGGCTACAAGCAGCCGCGCAGCGTACAGATTTGCAGCGAACTGCCGCGCGGCCCGACCGGGAAAATCCTCAAGCGCGCGCTCCGCGCCCAAACCAAGTAGAGGCTTGCACTCGGCTACTTGAACGCGATCTCGTAACCAATGAAGGCGAAGAATTCCTCACTCGGGCGGCGACCTCAAAACCGCCGGCCGGTTCTGCTTTTTCCAAAGAACTTCTCCTTTCAGGACTTCTCCTTTCAGGAGCCCCGGAGGGGCGCTTGAATGTAGCCACGGGCGCAAGCCCGTGGTCATGTCGGCGGTCGGGATAGAGCCCCGGAGGGGCGACTGAGCGGCGACGCGGTGAGAACAGCGCGATGCGGTGAGAGCGGCCGGCGCGTGAGCGGTCAGCGCATGAGCGGCTCAATCGCCCCTCCGGGGCTCCAGGATGCCTGGATGGATATCCGCGGGCTTGCGCCCGTGGCGACGTTCACTCGCCCCTCCCCGGGGCTAGGCCAGTCATGCCGCCGAACGTACTCATCGTGCTTCCCGCGCGAAAATGGCGGCGCTTGGGTGCCCAGTGCTTTTTTCTTTCCTCGCGTCCCCAAAATCCCGGCCATTTTCTTGATCCGCGATCGAGCGCGGCCTAGAACTAGATGGGATTTTGTCGGACCAAGCGAGAACATGTTGCGGCGAGAATGGCGCTGGGGGGCGGCGTGACTTTTCATCAGCTAACGAGCGTGGACGCCGACCGGGTCGCAGCCGCCTTCCAGGGCTTCGGCTGGGATAACGACACCGAAGTGCCGACGGAACTCGACTCCTGCATCGGCGAAGACGCGCCATTTGAAACTTTGCGACGAGTGTACGATCCGCTCGCGGGTGCGTCGTACGCGATCTTCGGGACGAACATCTTGGAAACTGGAGACGACCGTGCATTCGAATGTGCTCGCACAATGATTCAGTATTTTGCGCAGCCGTAGGTTTTTGGGGGACTCTCATGCTGTTTCGGTTCGCGGTGATCCTTACGTTCGGAATCGCCGCATTTTCGAGCGCGATGGCGCAATACAGCTTCACGGATTTGCGGGCGGCCGGGTTTGGCGAAACGGATCTTGTCGGTCTGTCGGCGGATGGGCAGACGATTCTCGGGTCGACTTTCCCCGGCGATCTGCCCGTTCCCTACTACATCCAGAATGGAGTGGGAACCCAGCTTCCGCTCGGCACCTACGGAAACGGTGACGCGCGCCGCGCCGCGCTGGACGGCACGATCGTCGGGCAAGTTCGTGCAGGCAGTAACGAGACGTTCGGGGAAGCAGCCGTCTGGCAAAATGGCGTTATGAGTCTGCTGGAACCCGTGGTCAGCGGATTTCCGACGGACGCGCGCGCAATTTCGCCCGACGGACGTGTTATCGTTGGCTCGGCTGGCGTCGCGAATTTCACCGTCCAACCGGCGCGCTGGGTCGATGGACACGTTGAACCCCTGGGTGATATTCCGGGGAGTAACTCGTTCGGAGTTGCCCTCGCGACAAGCGCCGATGGCTCGGTAATCGTCGGCGAAGCGGGCGGGAATGACACTGCCTTTCGCTGGATCAACGGCGCGATGGAAGCGCTGCCGTTGATTAACGGGAGCGATATTCAGGCTTCGATCGCTTTCGACATCTCGGCCGACGGGCGGCGGATTGTTGGCGAGCAAAACCATTTCAACTTCCTAAGTGACGCTCTGCTTTGGGAGGATGGTGTGCCACGCAATCTCGGATACCTGCCGGGCGCGAACCGATCCTTCCCATACGCAATCAGCGGTGACGGAAATCTGGTCTTTGGCGAAAGCGGAAGCTCCCTCTTTAATTTCCGCGCGTTCGTATGGGACGACGCCAACGGCATTCAGGATCTCATGCTGATTCTGAGCAACGCGGGAGTCGATCTGCACGGCTGGACGCCACCGTCCTATCGAAGACGTCTCCGGCTGATCGAAGACGTCTCCGGGGACGGCCACACCATCCTCGGCTACGGTTACAACGCGCAGGGCGTCTACTCGTCGTTCCTCGCCACGATCCCCGAACCAGGCACGCTCAGCCTCGCGGCCGTTTCGTTTGTTCTATTCAGCCGACGGCGCGGTCGGACGCGCTAGGCCCGCGTTGCTGACGATCTCGCTGCCGCAAAAACGCTCGATAACTACCCGCCGCAGGCACGTAACGTTAGTCGCATGTCATACCGATCCAGCCCAGGCGCGAAGCCGTCCGGCCTGATCTGGAAGGTCACAAAGCCGAACTTTGCGAAGAAGGCGGCCGTGTGTTGGCTGGTGCCGAGTTCAATCTGATCGATCCCGGCTTCGCGCCGGATGGCGTCGATGCGCGCCTCGAGCAGCCGCCGACCAACTCCCGTTCGATGGAAGTCGGCGTGAACCAGACCCCAGCACAATGTGGCCGAGCGTTTTTCGGGCGCGAGCGCGTAGCCGGCGCACGCGATGACTTGTCCCGCGCCATCCTCAACGACGAAGTATGGACCGGGGAGCTTGTCCAGAAACGCCTCGAACAGCGGCACCTCACACTCGCCGATGAACTTCGGCACGGCCGAGCGGCAGACTGCGAGGCACGCGCCGCGATCGCGCGGCTCATACTCACGGATGCGCATCTTCACGCACTCCCGTCAAGCCATTTTGCGCAGCTCATGACGCGCCGGAAGGTCCACGCGGTGAAGAGCATCTCGCAATTGCGATCAACTGAGCGATATTCCATCAATCCAAACGCCTGCAGCGATCCCGCGACCCGCAGCCGCGCCGCGCGCCAGCGGTATGATAGAGGCCCGGCCGGCAGCGCCGCTCGCACTCGCGAGTGAATGCTCGGCGCGGCCCGCGCGAATGGAGATTACACCATGTCCAACTTCGTGAATTCTTTCATGCAATCCGTCACCGCCCGCAATCCGGGCGAACGCGAATTTCACCAGGCCGTGCAGGAAGTGGTCGAGTCGCTCGAACCCGTCATCGAGCGGCATCCCGAATTCCG
>JBGAJB010000306.1:0-4053 GCA_044225155.1 Phycisphaerae bacterium
ATCAAAGGTGGAGAGCAGTGTGTTCGGCACGTAGCTCGGCGGCGAGAGGATCGGGTCGAAGAAGCAGCAGGAGTGCCCCTTGTTTTCGATCGGCCCGCCCGCGCCTTCGTCGTCCAGCGTGATCGTGTAGCCGAGTTCGGTGAAGCCGCTCGGGTTTCGTGGATATCCGGGGCGATCGAGCAGGGTCACGGTCGTGCCCGCGTGTTCGAGCGTCACCGCCAGGTCTCCGACGCGAAAATCCAGATCGAGATGTGCATTTACATCAGCAATTGCGCCGATCTCCGTGATCAGCATGGTGCGCGACTCGCTGCCGCCGAGCGGAATCACGACCGGGGGGCTGAAGCTGGCGGTGTACGTGGCCGTCGCCGGTGCGTCGCATTCGTCCGGCACGCCGTTGCCGTTGCAGTCTTCACTGGTGAATAGCGCGATGTCGCACGGATCGGGGATGCCGTTGCCGTTACAGTCGGGCTCGCACGCATCCGGCACGCCGTCGCCGTTACAGTCGCTCTGGCACTCGTCCGCGATGAGGTTGTTATCGCAGTCACCGCTCGTGCCAGCCGTGATGTCGCAATAATCAAACGTACCATTGCGGTTGCAGTCGTCAAAAACAAAGCCGAACTCTGCCAGACGACCTAGCAGCCAATCCTGATCGGTCGCGTCGACCGTGCCGTCGCCGGTGAGATCCGTCGGATTTTCGGCCCAGAAGCACAGGTCGTCGCGCGTCACGTGGGCGTCGAGATTGATGTCGCCGGGGATGATCGGCCGGCCGAGCGGTGTTAGTTCGACCGGACCATAGAACTCCGTTGCGTCGTTGCTGGCGACGGCGAGCACCTGCTGATTGTTGTTGATGCCGCCGGCGGCGAACTGCTGCGTGTACCAATACTGATCGAGCGGGTCGATCAGACTTGAGAGAAACGAGAGGCCGCTGCCCTCGATCCACACGGCCGGCTGCTTGGCCAGCCCGTTCGTCGTGATCATGTAGCAGTCCCCGAGATCGTTGATGGCGTAACAGGAATTCGTCGAAGTCGGGAAGAAGTCGAGCACGCGCCAGCCTTCGCCGTCGCTGTAGCGGACGCAGCTCAGAAGGCCCTGTGAACTGGATAGTCCCGCACGGCCTGCGGCCTGGCCGCTTTCGTTGATCGCCACGAGCGCCGAGTAGAGATATCCGGGCGGCGCGCCGAGATTCTCCAGCAGATGCGTGTCGAGATTGAATCGATACGGCCCCCCGACGACTTGGCGGTTGTTGTTGATGTCGGCCGGGGTGTTCGTGAAACCGAAGTCCCACAGTTGCACGAGCCCGCTCGGGCTATTGAACCAGACCGGTCCGCCCTGCGGCGGAAAAAACGGCGTGGTTGAGGTGCCGACGATGTCGCCGCGATTGTTGATCGCGGTGGCAGTGGCGAGCGTCGTTCCCGGCGCGAGCGGCAACTCTTCGACGGAGTATCCTCCGCCCGGCAGCGGCCGCCAAACGCACGCCTTGCCCAGGTTATAGATGCTGGGCTGACAGCCGCCGACGATCACGCCCGCGTCGTTGATGTCGTTGACGATGGCGGTCTGGAAGCCCGGAAGCAGCGGCAACGCCTGAGCGCCGGTTTCGCGCGTCCACACGGCCGCGTGATATTGGCCACCCTCCAGGCGGCTGCCCGCCACAACGCCTGCGGCGTTCATGTGCATCGAATAATTGATGCCATCGATCTGCTCGATGGAGAGCAAGGGAAAGTCGGCATGCGCGCGCGGTGCGGCCAGGAGGGCGATCACCGCCAGCGCCGAAAGATTGATTTGTTTCATCTGGTTTCTCCGGACCGATTGCGCGGCTCGAGCAATTCGGCTGATCGTGCCCCGTTTTGGTGGAGGCACGATGGACAATCTTTGATACGAGGGCACGCGGCGCCGGAGTTCGCCAAAGAGCGAACTCCGATCGCCGCATGCACGTTCAGGTCTAAAGGCCGAAGTTCGCCAACAGGATTCCGAGGTCACTGAGTTCCACGCAGCCGCTGCCGTCCAGATCAGCAGCCGGCGCGAAACCTGCGTCGCCGTCGCAAAGTCCAAACGCCGCGAGCACGACGCCCAGATCGCTCAGGTCGACGTCGCCGTCGTTATCCGTGTCGCCGGGCTTTGGTGGATTCGGCACGTCGCCCAGCAGCGTGATGCCGACGCGATACGAATCGTGCGCTGCAGTCGTTTGGAAGCGCGCCGATGCGACGAGCGAGAAGCCGGCTGGATCGCTGACGATCGCGGTGGTCGCATCACCTTCCGGTCCGACGTAGATCGGGAAGCCGTTCGGGTCGAGCACCGTGCCGGTCTCGGAAACGCGCGTGCCGTAGACGTCGGTGCGCTCGTCAAAGAACGACTGCTGGTTGCGCTGATCATCGTAAGCCACGACGAACTGCGTTCCGTCCCAGCTTGCAACCGGGCGAAGCTGTCGGCCCGTGGCCTCGGCGATCGTGAACACGGCCGTTGCAAAACTGCCGTCGAGATTCATGATGCGTCCGGCGATGTAGTTGTTCGCGTTGGCCAGCGAGTTGTTGCGCCAGACAAACAGATACTTGTTGCCCGAAAACGCCACGTCCGGCGTGCCGGCGCTGCCGGAGTAAGTAACAGGATTCTGCGCCGCCGTGAACGTGCCGTCTGAGTTCACAAAGTTGTAGAGCGCGTCGGATTGTGAACTGTCGTGACTCCAATGGCTGTGATACACGACAATCCAACGCGCGCCGTCCGAATGAACGCGCGGCCCGGTCGAGACATATCCGCCGCCTAGAAAGAGTGGGCTTGCATCGAGCGGGATGCCCGTCCCACCGTCGATCCGGCGGGCCTGTGCGAAGATGAACTCGGGATAGGTATCTACGCGACTGCTGGCGATCAGGAAGTTTCCACCCAGCGCTTCAACGTCCGGGCTAAATCCGGTCATTACGTCGATCGGCGTCTGATCGATAAACGCACCATTCGCGTCGAGCCGGCGAGCCTTGATCGGCACCGTCGCCGACTCGTCCCAGGTGACCATGTACTCTGAGCCGTTCCAGGCCACTCCCGCCTTGCCGATCGCCGTCGAATGCGCCACGACGATCGGTTCATCGTGCAGCGGCGTTCCATCGGCATTCAGCAGGTACATGAGCACGGTTTCGTCGCTCGCCGCTTCGCTGACAAACACGATCGCCTTCTGACCGTTCGGTCCGTCGGCGAAGTCGGGCGTGCGCTGGGTGCGCGTGCCGGTCGACAGGCCACGCTCCGTGCCTGGGACATTGGCCGCCGAAACCGGCAGACCGAAAATGTTGGTGTCCTGGTTGAGGGCGATCCGCAGGTCATTCCAGATCGCCTGCACGCCTCCGCCGGTTTGCGGGACGATCGTCGCGCCATAAGCCGTGTTGACGCTGCCGCCGATCACGATCGGTAGCAAGACGCCGCCGTTTGGATCGAGCACGTTGCCCGCGGCGTTGATGCGGATCGTGTGCAACTGGTCCGATACCGCCGTGAGAATCCACCATTGCGTGCCGTCGTGCGTCAGGGACGCGACCGGCAAGCTCTGACCAATGGTCGTGCCGTTGGGCGTCAGCAGTGTGCCTGTTGAAGTCATACGCGAGCCGACGGTCGTGGTGTAGTTGCGCACCCAAACGACGTAATATTCGCTGCCGTTGCTGGCGAGATTCATGCTCGGCACGCTAAAACTCGCGCCGATCGGCACGCCATCCTGTCCCACGCGGCGAGCTTTGATCGTCGCAGAATTGCTCCAGTCTGGGCCGACGACCAGATATTCGTCGTTTGCGATCAGCGTGCGGGTAGCGCCGTATACCCAGTCATTCAACACGAGCGGCGTCTGATCCAGGAGCACGCCGTTCGAGTCAATCCGCTGGCCGGCGAGATAGGTTCCATATCCGCTGTTGTGATAGATGCAGCGCGTGACCAGCCACTGGCCGTTTTGTCCGGACGCCTGCAGGCCGATCGTGCTCGGCTCGAATTGCGTCGCGGGGAACGAGATGGGCGTGGGATCGAGGATTTCGCCCGCGGCCGAGACGCGGACGGCCCGCATGCGCGTTTCGAAGTAACCGCCGACGGGGT
>JBGAJB010000307.1:0-4050 GCA_044225155.1 Phycisphaerae bacterium
TTTTCGACGTGATGGAATTTACTCGTGGACGGCGCGGCCGCGGGCTCAGTAGATCTGACGAATCGGGCGCGCGGATGTTTGATCGCTACTCCGCGCGTCCGTGACGCAGGCGATCCACAAGCACGGCCGTCACGATGATCGCGCCGGTGACGATCTCCTGGACCCAATTATCGAGTCCAAGCTTCGTGCAGCCGTTGTCGACCACCGTCATCAGCAGCGCGCCCACGAGCGTGCCAAGGATCGTCCCCTCGCCACCGGAAAGGCTTGCGCCGCCGATCACGACCGCCGCGATGACCTTTAACTCATAGCCGCCGGCGGTCGTGGGATCACCCATCGTCAGGAAGGCAAACTGAAGCACGCCCGATAGGCCGGCGCAGCCGATGGCCAAAATGTAGATAAGCAATTTTGTGCGCTCGACGCGCACGCCGCAAAGGCGGGCCGTGAGTTCGTTCGAGCCGATCGCAAAAACGTGGCGGCCGAAGCGCGTATAGCGCAGCGCGAGGGCCGCCAGCAGTGCCAGCGCGAGCATCAGCCAGACGCCGGACGGCAGAATTGAGGTGACCCCCGCGTCGCCGGTCTGCATCAGCGTGTAGAGCCAATTCTTGTCGGTGTAGATCGGCTGATTGTCGCCGATGCCCTTCGCGAGACCGCGCAGCGCGCCCCACATGCCGAGCGTCACAATGAAGGGCGAAAGCTCGACACGGCGCGGATCGACGAACCGCGCCACGAATAGCAGCACCGCTCCTGCAACGATGGCCAAACCGGAAGCCGGGAGCGGTCCCAAGCGGTTCCACGTCCAATACGCGCAAAGCCCCGCTGCGATGAGCGCGAACACGCGGATCGCCTGGCCGATGACGAGCGCGCCGATCACGGCTCCACATAAGAGCGCGGTCGCGAAACCGGCTCCGATCGCGAGCCAGGGATTGCCGCCCGCACGTAACACCCAGGCGACAGCCATCGAGCCCAGGGCGATGGTCGAGCCGACGGAGAGATCGATCCCGCCGGAGATGATGATGAGCGTCGCGCCGATGGCGGCGGCGCCGACCACGGCGGTTTGCAGCAGCATGAGGCGCTGGTTGTCCCAGCTTGAAAAGTTCTGGCCCGCGAGCAGCGCGAACAATCCCCACACAACCGCCAGAGCGACGAGGGGACCGGCGCGGCTCAGCCATGCCTGCATCGGGATCTCTCAGCAACGATCGAGCGCGGCGGAATTGGCCGCGCACGAACTGGACCAGGACGTGAGAAAGAGTAGCCGGTAGAAATGTGCGGACCAAGCAATGATGCGTTTCGCCGGCGGGGCTTGGATCAGACTGCTGGATTGCGCGACGCGCTCGTCTCGACGGAATTGAGGCCGGAGGGCAGAATCCGCTCGCCATGCGGCCGGCGGGCGAATCGCTGGACTGCGAAGGCGTAAAGGGCGAGGCGAACTGATGGCCAAGCGCAAGCGACCGGTGTCGATCGAGGACTTGTTCCAACTGCGTGCGGTCGGGCGCGTGGCGATTTCGCCCGACGGCGAGCGCATCGTCTTTGAGGTGAAGCGCGCCGATCCGCACGAAAACAAGAATTTCACGCAGCTCCAGGTCGTGCCGACTGACGGCAGCGCTGCGCCGCGTCCGCTGACGAGCGAAGCCAAGCACAGCGACACGCTGCCGCGCTGGTCACCGGACGGCAGCCGCGTGGCGTTTATCTCGAATCGCGACAAAGCCGCCTGCCTCTATGTGATGTCCATGGACGGCGGCGAGGCGCAGCGGGTTACGTCGCCGGACGGCAACGTGCATGACTTTTGCTGGTCGCCCGACGGGAAGCGGCTGGCGTTCGCGTGGCAGGCGCTGAATGAACGCGAAAAGCTCGAACGCGACGGCAAGCACGACGAGGTCCGCCGCAAGCCGCAATACAAACATTACACGCGCCTGCACCACAAGCTGGATGGCGTCGGCTGGTGGAACGGCAATTACACCCATATCTGGGTGGTCGGCGCGGGCGGTGGGCGCGCGCGGCAACTCAGCGAGGGCGACTTTGACGACCGCGAGCCGCGCTGGTCGCCGGATGGCCGCTGGATCGCGTTCATTTCGAATCGCATGGCCGACACGGACCTGAACTACGACCAGGGCCAGATTTATCTCGTTGCGCCGGCCGGCGGGCGGATTCGCGCAGTGAAGAAAACGGCGGGAACTACCCAGGCCATCTCGTGGGCGCCGGATTCGCGGAGCATCGCTTTCATCGGCGATCCCGGGCGCACGGGACATTCCTGGAAGTACAACCGTCACGTCTGGCTGCAGCGAGTTTCCGGCGGTGCGCCACGCAATCTCACACCGGACATCGATAACAGTTGTGTGAATGAAACGCTGGGCGATGTCGCGACGGCTGGTTTCACGGCGCTGCCGCCAATCTGGTCGCCGGACGGCCAGAGCTTCCTCTATAGCGTCAGCGAGCAAGGCGCGACGCGGCTCTATCGGCGGGCGCTGGGAACAAGGCGCAGTGAGCTAATCGTCGGCGGCGAGATAAACGTCATGTATGCCGATGCGAGCGCGGACGGTGGCCGACTCGCGCTCACAATCGGGACGAACACCAATCCCGGCGACATCTTCAGCCTTGATGGTGTGATGAGCGCGCCGCGGCAGCTTTCAACGGTCAATCGCGACGCGCTCGCGCCGCTTTACGTCGGGGCATCGGAGCCGCTGGCGCTGCGCTCGGGCAATGTGACCGTCCACGGCTGGGTGATCAAACCGCCCGGCTTCAATCCGCGGCGGCGCTATCCGACGATCCTCCAGATTCATGGTGGCCCGCATGCCCAGTACGGCCATTGCTTTTTCCACGAGAAGCAGTGCATGGTCGGGCGGGGCTATGTGGTCGTGTATGTCAATCCGCGCGGCAGCACCGGCTATGGGTTGAAGCACTCCAACGCGGTCCACGCGGACTGGGGCAATCGTGATTACCAGGACTTGATGAAGGTCGCGGACTGGATCTTCGCCCAGCCGTTCGTCGATCGGCGGCGCGTCGGCGTCACGGGCGGCTCGTACGGCGGGTACATGACGAATTGGATCGTTGGGCATACGAATCGCTTTGCCGCGGCCGTCACGCAGCGCAGCGTCGTGAGTTTCGAATCGATGAGCGGGACCAGCGACTACGGCCACGATTTCGTCGAAGAGACCGGCGGCACGCCTTGGGAAAACGTGGCGGCGCTGCGTCGCCAATCGCCGCTTACCTACGTCAAAAACATCCGCACGCCCCTGCTAATCGAGCACGAGGAAGAAGACCTGCGCTGTCCGATCGAGCAGGCCGAGCAGCTCTTCACGGCTTTGCGCGCGCTGAAGCGGACGGTGGAGCTCGTGCGCTTCGAAGGCGAATCGCACAGCCTTTGTCGCACCGGCCGGCCGCAGAATCGCGGCGAGCGTCTGCGCCGGATCATTGGGTGGTTCGACAAATATCTGAAGCCCGAGGGGGCTCGTCGGTGAGCGCCGAGAACCCGCCTCCGCCCGCCGGTGCCATTCCGCTTTCCAAACGACTCACGCAAGTCGCTTGGATGTCCATACTCGTCGGACTGGGATTGGAGCTCGCGCTGTTGGGGTGCGCAGCCGCGTTCGGTAAGGGCACCCAGGGGAACGATTTTGTGGCCGGCGTCGTTCAGAAAGTCTCCTGGTCCTTTTTCGTGTGCAGTGGCATCGCACTGGGAACGGCTTCGGCCAAATTACGTCCCGCGACGGCCGGGATGGCGGGCCTGCTCAGCGCTCCCGCGGCATTCTTCATCGCGCGGACGATTCATAAGAGCGTCGCCCAGGCACTCAGCGCTTCCGTCGCGGCCGGGCCAAATCCGATCCTGCTCGCGGTAATCAAGGCGGTGCAATATGGCGTCTTCGGCGCCATCATCGGCTACCTCGGGGGGCAGACGCCGCTGCGCGCCGGCCGTTACGCGGCGGTCGGTGCCCTGGCCGGAATCGTGTTCGGCGGGTTGATCGTTTGGTTGAGCGCCGCATCCGCCCAAGACATTGGGAATCCCTTGTCGGCGGTGGCGCTGACATCGCGGGTGATCAACGAAATCTTGTTTCCGAT
>JBGAJB010000007.1:0-34950 GCA_044225155.1 Phycisphaerae bacterium
GCCCATGCCGGCGATGGCTTCTCCGCCGCCACGCAGGATCGCGGGCGCGGCCGTGCGGCTGGTGCCGATGAACCAGCGGACGAAGTTGAGGACGAGCTGATCCGCGGCGAGCACGGTGCCGACGATGATGCTGCAGGCGAGGACGATGCTGGTGCCGACGAGGCGCAACTGGGCTTGCAGGAAATAGGAGAGCGTGCTGCCGAGCAGTCCGCCCGCGCCGGCGATCGTGAAGCGGCCGGTTGGGCCGACGACGATCGCGCCGAGGACGGCGACGGCGACGGAGACGACGGCGACGCCGATGACGCGCAGCCACGCGTCGGGCAGGGCGATGCGCTGCGAGATGGCCGCGACCGCGCCGGTGACAAAGACCGCGACGCCGAGCGCGCCGATGCCGAGCAGGTAATAGAGCCACCAGGCGATGGCCGCGCCGACGTAGCTGCACCAGTTGGCGGGCGGTGAGTTATTTGGCCAGACGCTGGTGGATGGCCAATCGCCGGCGTCAAATGTGAGCAGAGCGATCCAGAGCAGGGCACAACTGCCCCAAAGGGCCGTACAGAGAATGAAGTGGATCGCGGCCGAGCGTTCCTGAGCGCGTGAATTCATACGACCTTCCGTCCGTGTGGTCGCGTCTGCGTCCGGCATCCGAGCCGAACGCGGAAATCATACCTCGGTCGCGGGCTGGGGGAAGGGAATTTGCGGAAGGGGAGTGGTCGGGTGTGCGGATGGCGGCAGACACAGCCCCGGGCGCGGCCGTGTCATATTGGGCGCGATGTCGCGATCGCGAGCGCGGGTGAGCGGCGTCAGGCGGTTTGGAGCTGGCGTTTCAGCAGTTCGACGACCGGGCCGAATACGCGGCCGTTTTGTTCGTTGACGGCGGCGAGTTCCTCGTGCGCGCGGAGCATGAGCTCCATGTCAGGGCGCGACGGGCGGTCGGAAGACGTACATGGGATTGGCCGGGCGTTGGCGGGCGGCGGCGTGAAATTGAACTCGAAGCGGTGCTCGATGTTCAGGCGGTCGAGCGACGCGCGGCAGCGTTCGGAAGCGTGGGCGAGCAGCAGGCGTGCGCCGGGATGCTTCGCCAGGCGGCGCTGCACGGCGACCAGCCAGCCGGCGAACGTGCTGTCGACCCAGTTGCAGCCGCTGAGGTCGAGCGTGACGGAGACGGCCGTCGGCGGTGAGGTGAGATAGGCCTCAACGAGGCGGTTGATCGTGGGGCAGACGCGCTGCGTGGCGCGGCCGTTCAGGCCGATGAACAGGCCGTCCTCGATCGTCCCGACGTGCACTTCGGGCGTGTCCGCTCCCATGCGATCCTCCCGGAATTCCGGCTGATTCGGCCGCGGGGCGGGTTTGCCGCGGCGGCCGAAGGTGATTCTTCGCGCAATACCGGCCGCCAAAAATGGGCGGCCTAGTGTCTGTATCGGCGGAATGAGGCCGGCGGCACAGCGCGAAAACTGCGCGAGTAAGATGGGCGGCATGCTGGTCGAGATTCCCATCGGGACGCGCGTGGAGCTGGAGATGACCGTCGCGCGGGAGATGTGCCCGCATTTTGACGGTGTGCTCGTGCATCCGGTGCTCGCGACGTGGATCGTCGTGCACTACATGGAGCTGGCCGGCCGGCGGGTGCTGGTGCCGTTTCTGGACGGGCGGCACGAGGGCGTCGGGGCCGGCATCACGGTGCAGCACCGCTCGCCCGCGGCGCTGGGGGCGACGGTGCGTTTCGAGGCGGCGGTGGAGAGCTGGGACCATCGCAACCTGGTCTGCACGACGCAGGCGCACTGCGGGCGGCGCGTGGTGGCCGAGGGGCGGTTTACGCAGATCGTGCTGGAAAAGGGGCGGCTGGCGGCGCTGATCGAGCGGGCGCGGGAGGAGGCGGGCGGAGTCGCGGGGGATGCGGGCGATGTTTTCGGGGGCGGGTGAGCCGAGCTGGGCGTGAAAGCGCTGAGCGTGCGGGAGGGGGTTCGTGCGGTATGATGTATCTCGGCTACGGGGTGTAGCTCAGCCCGGATTAGAGCGTCTGGTTTGGGTCCAGAAGGTCGCAGGTTCGAATCCTGTCACCCCGAGTTAACAGGACAGATTGGTCGTTGGCGAGCAAATCGAACGGTTTTCTTATTGTCGGAGCGAGACTTACGTCATCGAGCCGGCAGTTCAAACAGACAATTTCGAGGATGCGGCGCAGCGTGGCGTAATCAGCCGCTGACCCGCCGGGCTCCATTTGCTCAACATCGTAGGTGGC
This sequence comes from Phycisphaerae bacterium, assembly GCA_044225155.1. Classification (GTDB taxonomy): domain Bacteria; phylum Planctomycetota; class Phycisphaerae; order UBA1845; family Fen-1342; genus CAYMBL01. The sequence goes on from JBGAJB010000007.1 coordinate 2,234, forward strand.
CCGCCGCTGGATCCCGGCGCCAGTGATCAAGCCCGAAGGGCCTTGATCGTCGCGGCCGGAGAGGTCACCACAACGCTGACGGCTCGGGCGCCTTCGATGGCGAACGCAACTCGGACCTCTGGCGCTCCGATCGGGTGAAAAACCCGGCCGCCCTGATGGAACAACTGCCGAGGAAAGCCCGGGGAGCGCTGGATCGCCAGATGCGAGTTGCCCTCCGGCACCAGCACGCGGAATCGCTTTGACCCTTCGCCGAAGGCAAACTCACCCACGCAGGCGTCCCGCTCTTGGTCCGTCAGGGGCAGGTCTTGGTACGGAGTGTCGGCATCGCCCAGCGCGTTCAGGAATTCAACGACCTTGGCGCTTTCCACCCCTCCCGCGCGGGCGTGGTGCATGAGCGTCAGACCGTGCGGGCCGCGTGTGCGTTGAAGCCCCGGCTGACCCTCGATCATCGCCTTGACTGCCTCGAGCTTTCCCAGCATCGCCATCGCGAAAACATCGGGCCGGGCTCCGTGCTCGAGGAGAAGTTCCGCGATCTTGCGCCGCCCCGAGTGGGAAGCCGCGCCCAGGCACGTCTCCCAGTCTCCAAACCCCCAGTCGAGCGCCGCGTTGGCGAGGTGGGGCCAATCCCTGAGCAGATCCGTGACGCGAGCAAAGTTGCCATGAGCAGCGATCATCATCTCGCGGACGATGGCCGGGTCTTGCAAGGGGAACGAATCTGATGAGTCGGGGATGAGCGTGCCCGGTGCAGACTGGGCGGGCGACGCCTGGCTACCGAGCGCCCCGCCGAGCGTGGGGATCGCCGACATTGCAACCAGACAGCGGCGTCGAGAGATCGGCATTGACATGAGATGCTCCGTATGGTTTGGTGATCCTACTCAGTGGGGCGCCGATCGGCCCACCGCGAACGCGTTCAGTCCTTGCCGGGTGGCGGCTCCTTGGGAAACTGCTCCGGCACAAACGCCTGTCCCCGCGGCACATAAACTCCATCGAACGCGAGCCCCCACGTCGCGTTCGGATCGGAACGGACGTGAATCGTCTGCCGGACCCTCCCGCCGGGGAGCGCCGTGAGGACGGTGCGGGTCTGGCGACCGGCGCCGCGGCGACCGTGGCTCTCCCCCTCGAACCACATCGCTCCATCGACCACGTGTCCTTCCATCGTCAGCACATCGCCGACGTGGTTGACCCAAACCTGGCGCCACACCGAGGACTGCGGAACATTGAAGTTCATGCTCCGCCCGCTGTCCCCGGCGGTCCCGTGCCAAGTCTCGGCGATGACGCACCCGGATTCCTGGGGCTCGATCCGATTGGTTCCGACTCGATTCCCTTGCGCGTCGTACACATCCCAATCACCCACCCAGAAGTCCAGCGCGTGGAAGATCGGACGGTCATTGGCGGCGCGGAGCCTTTCGACTGCCGCCTTGAACCTCGCGTCTTCTCGGAGCGGTGCCAGACGCGGCTCGATCAACAGGATCTGTTCATTGGCCAGCCCGGCGGCAACCGCCTGTTCGACAAACTCGACGGCGCGGACATTGTCTCTCTTGGCGACATAGGCGCACGCCAGGTGGAACAATGCCCGTGGTTTGACAGCCACGATTTCGGCGGCCTTGTTCTCGACCTCGATCGCCCGGTCGGTCTGCCCTGCCTCAAGCAGAGCTCTCCCGTATCGGACGCGGGCCACGCCGTTCTCGGGATCAAGCGCTACCAACCGCTCGAAGACCTCAACGGCGTCGGCATACCGCCCGGATTGCATCAACGATTCAGCCTTGGCCAGCGTCGGAGGATCCGCTTGCGAGGTCAAGGGCGTAATTCCAGGCGAATTTGTGCCGCACGCCACCACCGCGCAACTGACTACAATCACGAGGCCGATCGCGGCACGATGCGCCCCGCTGATCTCACTCGACCACCTCTGGATCCTGTTCATGCACTCTCCTTGATTCAACGATAATCGCGACGCCGGAGCCGCAGGGCCGACAACCCGTCGTACGTCAACTCCCTGGCTTTCTTCCAGGCTGTCACGCGCAGTCTCCCCGCATATCGGAGACCAGTCTTTCAAAATCTTGCGGTGATCACGCGCCACCTTGGGCGGTCAGTTCGACAGCGAGACCCGGTCGTATCGGACCCTGTTCCGTCTCAGTGAGCCCCGGACGCGTCCGGGGCTGACTCCGCTGGCGCGAACCCCAGAGAACAAGGCAAAGAAACGCAAATAGGCACGTCTACGAGGCGGCATTTGCGCCGGCACTTGCCAGTAGCCACTTTTCCGCCCTCGACGCTGAATCGGCGAAGAATCGATGACCAGCCAGCCGTTCCTCGGCGATCCTTTACAAGACTTTCAGAATCTGATCGCATTCCGCGATAATGGCAGCAGCGTGCGAAAAACGAGTCTCCATGAAAGGAGTCGCGATGAAAAAAGGGGTTGGCGCAAAGAAGCCGGAAAAAGTACCGTCCAGCTCTCGCAACAGCGGCGCTCGAAACTCCGGAGCGCCCGATTGGCAAACAGCGCTTCTCGCACGAATCCGCATGCTGATCCAGCAAGCCGACTCCGATGTGATCGAGGAAGTGAAGTGGCGGAAGCCGTCGAACGGGATGGCCGGTGTGCCGGTTTGGTCGCACGACGGAATCATCTGCACGGGTGAGACTTACAAGGACAAGGTGAAGCTCACCTTCGCGAAGGGCGCGGCGCTCGCCGACCCATCCGGCCTTTTCAACGCCGGCTTCGACGGCAACACGCGGCGCGCGATCGACATCCGCGCCGGCGACAGTCTGAACGAGCAGGCGTTCAAGTCTCTCATCCGCGCGGCCGTCGCGTTGAACACCGCGCCGAACGTGAAGCGGCCAAGCAAGAGAATCTAGGCCGGAGAAAGAGCGACCGAAGATGGCGAAGAAAAAGTCGAAAAAGTCTTATCCGAGCAATAAGAGCAAAAATATTACCGCGCGCGGAGGCAGCGGCAGGCCGACGAGAACGGCGAAATCGCGTGGCGGTGCGAAAAAGGCCGGTGACGCACGAGCGGCCGCGAAGTCTGTGCTGCTTTCGGGGGGCAATCCCCAAATCGCGAAAGCCGACGGCGACGCGCCCGTGCAGGCGTATATCGCGGCCATGCCGGACTGGAAGCGCGCGGTCGGCGAGCGCCTCGACACCCTTGTCGAACGCGCCGTGCCAAACGTACGGAAAGCGGTGAAATGGAACTCACCTTTTTACGGCATCGAAGGTCGCGGCTGGTTCATGGCCTTCCACGTCTTCGCCCGTTACGTCAAGGTAACTTTCTTCCGCGGGACGTCGCTTCGGCCTCCCCCCAGTGGCGGCGCGGCCCAGGAGAGTCGCTGGATCGATATTCACGAGGACGACCTCGACGAAGCGCAACTCACGGATTGGATCGTGCAAGCCAGTGAAATGCCCGGCTGGGGCGGAAACTGACCGCGCAAGACTGGGCGTTTTCGATCCGAACTCAATCCAAGATTCTCTCAGATTCGCCGGATTTCTTTGCTCTCGCCAAAATGGCGGCTATTCTTCATTTGGCGGAGGCAACAGCGAACTGCGAGGCGCCGCATGCCGAATTCGGACGTGACTGCTCCACGCGACGTAAGACGCCTGATCTCAACTGTTTATCACGATCTGCGGGCGATCGCCAGAAATTATCTAGGGCGACAGCGCGCGGGCGGCTCGCTGCGTCCTACAGAGTTGGTCAATGAGGCCTGTGTCTGCCTGCTGCGACATGGGCAGGGCGATTGGGTCGACACAGGCCATTTTCGCGCCATCGCGGTCAGAAAACTCGGGCAAGTGCTCGCGGACCATTGGAAAGACAAGGCCGCGCTCAAGCGCGGCGGCAGCGGCATCGGTGTCGCGAGAGACGGCCATCAGAATGAACGGGCCGCGCGCCAGCGTGTGCCGGTGGAAACACTCGCGCTCGAAGCGCGCGCCCCCCACTTGGATCTCCTCGACTTGGCCGACGCCCTGCGTGACCTGGAGCGGACGAGTCCCCGGCTGCACGAAGGCGTCATGCTGCACTGGTTTGGCGGCCTTTCGCACACGAAGATCGCGACGCGCCTCCAGGTGAGCCGCAGCACCGTGGAAAAGGATTTTCGGTATGCGCTGGCGTGGCTGAGCCGCAGGCTGGCGGGAGCCGACCCGGATGGCGACTGACTTTCACGCCCGCGTGCGCGAAATCCTCGACGCGGCGCTGAACCATCGCACGCGCTCGCGCGACTTGTTCGTCGAGCGTGCGGCCGGCGGCGCGGCCGCGGTCGCCAGCGAGGTGCGCTCGCTGCTGCCCTTCTACCGGGCCGTGGATTCACTCGTCTCCTCCGGAACCGATGCGTCCGATCCCTGGCAGCCAAGGATCACGGCCTTTGAGCGCTCCGCCGATGGCGAGGCTGAAGACTGGCGGCCGCCGTTTTCCGTCGCGCCCTATCGCGCCGTTGAACTCGTCGGCCGCGGAGGCATGGGCTCGGTCTATCGCGCCGTGCACTCGATGACCGGCCGCGAAGTCGCGATCAAGCTGCTATCCACGCGATTGCTGGCGACGCGCGCTCAAGCCGGATTCAAACGGGAAGAGGAACTGCTGCGGCATCTCCGGCATCCGGGCATCGTGCGCTTGCGCTATGCGGGCGTCGTGCGTGGATTCGCGCGTCGCGTGGAGGGTGAGCGCACTGAACCGGAAACGCGCCCTTATCTCGTCATGGACTATGTGCGTGGGGAGTCGCTGACGCGTTACGCGGAGCGATGCAGATTGGGGATCATTCCGCGGTTGGCGCTGCTGGTCGATGTGTGCGAGGCGGTCGATTACGCGCATCGCAACGGCATCATCCACCGCGATCTCAAGCCCGACAACATTCTGGTAACCGAGGGTGGACGCTGCTGCGTGCTGGATTTTGGAATCGCGCGCGTGCAAGCGCTGGCCGACTTCGGACATGAGCGCGCGGCCGGCTTTACATGCACGCCCGCCTACGCGAGCCCGGAGCAATTCAGCGGAGCGCCGGCCGCGACGCCGGAGTCGGACGTCTTCAGCCTGGGCGTCATCGCCTGCGAATTGCTCACCGGCGTGCTGCCACGGCGAACTCCGTCGGGCAGCGTGCTCGACATGAAACTGCGATTTGAGGATTCGTACTTATCCGAGGCGGAGCGCCCACGACTGCACTTCTCGCTCGAAGCCATCCTGTCTATCGCGATGCGGCGCTCGCGAACACGCCGCTATCGGACGGCCGGCGAATTCGGTCGCGAGCTGAATCGCGTCGTGCAACAGTTCTCGCCGCGGAGCATCTGGCGCCGCATGTTCGGCATGCTGACGTGCTTCTCCCGGGCCCCGATTGATCGCTGAAAAACAGAGACCGGCGCTCATCCGAGCCACGACCGTAAGAGAGCGGGGATGAAGCGGAATCCCTGGAATCGTGGAACGAACCTACCGTCCCCGCCTATTCACGTGCGCGGTTCCGATCATACAAATACACGAACTGAAGACCGCTTTGATCGGCACTCGTGCTTCGCGCGCTTCGCAGCCACGCGGCAACTCGCTGCATACCATGTTCCTCCGTGCGACCTGGCACGGGCCGATCCGCCGGACGGGCGAAGAGTAGGTCTGTCGGACGGGGACCGACCTGGAGTTTTGCCGAGGAGCTTTGTGCCCACGCTATTGGATCCGCTAAGAATCGGAGATTTGCAGCTTCCCAATCGAATCATCATGGCGCCGCTCACGCGCTGCCGCGCCACTTCGGACGGCCGCGTGCCGACGCCGCTGATGCGGGAGTATTACACGCAGCGCGCATCGGCCGGCCTCATCATTTCGGAGGCGACCTCCGTCGCGCCGCACGGCGTCGGCTACGCTCAAACGCCCGGAATCTGGTCGCGCGAGCAGATCGAAGGTTGGCGGTCGGTGACCGAGGGCGTGCACGCCGCCGGCGGGCGCATTTTCCTGCAACTCTGGCACGTCGGCCGAATTTCGGACCTGAGCTTTCTGAACGGCGAAGCGCCGGTCGCGCCCAGCCCGATCGCCGCCAAAGGCAACGTCAGCTTGCTGCGTCCGGTGCGCCCCTATCCGATGCCGCGCGCGCTCACGATTCCCGAAATTGCCGATGTCGTCGCCGACTTTCGGCGCGGCGCGGAGAACGCGCAGGCGGCTGGATTTGACGGCGTGGAGATCCACGGCGCGAACGGATACTTGATCGATCAATTCCTGCAGAGCAAAAGCAACCAGCGCACCGACGAATACGGCGGCGCGATCGAAAATCGCGCGCGGCTGATGCTCGAAGTGGCGGATGCAGCGATCTCGGTTTTCGGCGCGGGTAGGGTTGGGATGCATCTCGCGCCTCGCTGCGACGCGCATGACATGGGTGACGACGACCCGGCCGCGACGTTCGGCTACGTGGCGCGCGAGTTGGGAAAGCGGCGGATCGCGTTTCTCTGTGCCCGCGAGTCGCTACAGGGTGTGCGTCAGGGGCCGCGGCTCAAGGCGGCCTTTGGCGGAGCGTACATCGCGAACGAGGGATTTACGCAGGCGGATGCCGAAAACGTGCTCCGGTCGGGCGAGGCCGACGCCGTGGCGTTCGGAAAGTTGTTCATCGCCAACCCGGATTTGCCCAAGCGCTTCGCGCGTCACAGTCCGCTGAACGAGCCGGTCAAAGAGACGTTCTATGCCCACGGGCCGGAGGGCTACGTCGATTATCCGCCCCTGGAAGAAATTCCGGCCAGTGCTGCCCTGCATCGGAAGGCGGGACAGGCTGATCCGGTTTGAGCGGGTTTTGCCGCACCCATGGAACGGCCGAACCGAGTTGACGCATGGAGCCGCGCTCGCGCTCTTCATCACCTGCCTGACGGACAACTTCTTCCCGCGCGTCGGCGAAGCGGTCGTGCGTGTGCTGCGGCACTTCGGCTGTCGCGTCGTCTTCCCGGCTGAGCAGACCTGTTGCGGACAGCCCGCGTACACGGCCGGGGAACTGGCGCGCGTCGACGACCTTGCACGGCGCATGATCCGCATTTTCGAGCCGTATGAATGCGTAGTGACGCCGTCGGCCTCCTGTGCGGCGATGGTGCTGCACCATTACACCGAAGTGCTGAGCCAAGACCCGCTCGCACGGCGCGCGGCGGAGTCGCTCGCGGCCCGCACGCACGAGTTCGGTGTGTTCCTGTCGCAAACATTGGGTATCGACGTGGCTGCGCTCCTGAAGCTGAGCGAGCCGGCAACGTATCACTGGCCCTGTCACGCACGGCATGTCTATTCGCCTGAGGAACTGCGGACGCTTCTCGCCGGAGGTGACACTTCGTCGACTACGAAGCCGAGCCCGGCGACGGTGCAAAGCGAAATTCGCCCTTGCGCGCACGACGACATGTGTTGCGGCTTCGGCGGATCGTTCGCCGTCGATTTTGCCGAGACCAGCGCGGCAATGATGCGCGACCGACTCGCCGAACTCAGCGCGACGGGCGCGCGGCTGGTCATCTGTAATGAAGGCGGTTGCTCCTTGCAGCTTTCCGGCGGCGCTCATCGCATGGGGTTGCCCCTGCGCTTCAGGCACGTCGCCGAGTTGCTCGCTGAGTCGCTCGGTTTGATGGCGCCCGAAACACAGGAGCGCAACCCGTGAGTCAGGCCGGCGATCGCATTCGCGTGCCGCTTGAGGTGCGGGCTGCGGCCGCGATGAGCGACATGCGCGTGCGCGACGCGATTCATTCGGCGACATTGCGGCGCGTCGAAAATCGCGTCGCGGCCTTGGCAGAGTTACGCAATCCCGATGAGCTGCGCACCCTGGCCGCGCGGACCAAGCAGCACACGCTGGACAATCTCCCGCGATACCTGAGCGAATTTGAGCGAAACGTGCAGTCCGTTGGCGGCGTTGTGCATCACGCCGCCGATGGCGACGCCGCGCGGCGCATCATCGTGGACATTGCCCTGTCGCGCGGGCTGCGCCTGGCGGTGAAGTCCAAGAGCATGACGAGTGAGGAGGTCGAGCTCAACGAAGCGCTGCTCGCCGTCGGGGTGCGAACGGTGGAGACCGACCTGGGCGAATTCATCGTGCAGATCGATCACGATCGGCCGAGCCACATCGTGCAGCCGATCATTCACAAGGATCGGCGGGCGGTGGCGGCGGCGCTGCGCAGAGAAATCGGCGCGGATTGTTCGGATGATCCGGCCGAGTTGACGGCCGTCGCGCGCCGCTATCTGCGCGACATTTTCCGGCGCTGCGACCTGGGGATCAGCGGCGGAAATTTTGCCATCGCCGAGACTGGATCAATCTGCATTTGCACGAATGAGGGCAACGGCCGGCTCACGGTTTCGCGCCCGCGCGTGCACATCGCGCTGGTCGGCATCGAAAAAGTGATCCCGCGCCTGGCCGACCTGCCGCTATTCCTGAAGCTGCTCGCGCGCTCGGGAACGGGGCAATCGATCACGGTCTATACGACGCTGATCACCGGCCCGGCACGGGCGGAAGACGCGGACGGCCCGCGCGAGCTGCACGTCGTGTTGCTGGATAACGGCCGGTCGCGGCTGCTCGGGACCGAATTCGCGGAAGCCCTGCGCTGCATTCGCTGCGGCGGTTGCCTGAATGCTTGCCCGGTTTATCGCAACATCGGCGGCCACGCGTACGACAGCGTCTATCCGGGGCCGATCGGAGCGCTCATCACGCCGCTGCTGAAGGGGCGCTCCGAGCATTCTGAGCTGCCGCGCGCGTCGAGCCTGTGTGGTGCGTGCTACTCCGCCTGCCCCGTGAAGATTGACATTCCACGGCTGCTGGTGCGTTTGCGGGAAGAAACGCCGCGCGCGACGCCGCTGGCAAAGCGATTCGGGCTGCGATTGTGGCACTGGGCGATGCGCCGGCGCGAACGTTACGAAGCTGCGGCGCGAATGATGCGGGGCTGGATGACTTCCGCGAACGGCTGGTTGAGTAGCGGCCCCGGGCCGCTGGGGGCCTGGACGCGAAATCGCGATTTTCGCGCCCCCGCCGGGCAGTCGTTCCGCGAGCGCTGGGCGGCACTTGAATCCGAGGTTGGAACGGAAGGGGTCTTCGCTGCGCCGCGCAACGATCGAATCACGCCCGCATCTTTCCATCGCCCGCATTCCCACGACAAACTCAACGCCGGAGAGGAGCCGACGGATAGCATCGTGCGGCAGATCGGCGACGGCGACCTCACCGCCATCTTTTGCGAACGTGCGACGAAAGCCGGCGCGGTTGTCAGACGTTCATCCCGCGCGGACTGGGCGAAGCACGTGTGTGAGCTCGCAAAGGAGTACGGCGTGGGACACGTGCTCGTCGGCGGGCAGTGCGAGTTCCTCGACGCGTCGACGCAGGCGGCGCTGTCTGACGCGCTCATTCATCAAACCGTTCGCGTCAGCAGCGTCTGGGACGATCAAACTCTCTTCACTGCGGATGCCGGCGTCACGGACGTATCGTTCGCCGTGGCCGAGACGGGTTCGATCGCTTGTGTTTCGGCCGCAAATTCTCCGCGCGGCCTGTCGCTCGTCCCGCCCACGCACATCGCGCTCGTGCCGGCGAAGGCCATCGTCGCTGACCTGTGCGATGCATTCGCGAAGTTCGCACCCGGACGCGAAGCCCTCCCGGCCAACCTGAACTTGATCACGGGGCCTAGCAAGACCGGCGACATCGAGGGCATCCTGATTACCGGCGTCCACGGCCCGAAGACGCTCGCCATCATCGTGATTGAAGATTGATCGTCGATCGCTGGTTTTACGGCTCGAACAAATCGAGCGGCCGGGATTGACCGCTCTCCAGGTCGATCAGCATTCCGCCTTCCGGCGTCGGCAGCTTGCCGGCACTGTTCGCGAGCTTTCCGGCGAAGACCATGGTCCCATCCCCCGCACCGTAGTCCTCCAGGTCCGTGAGTCCCGTCGTCGCGGTCCAGCGAATCTTTCCATCGAGGCCAAGCCGCGACACCTGCCAGGCGGCCGTCTCGCCGATCGCCTCGCGATGGAGTGCGTAATAGGTCGCGCCATCATCGATGGTCCACAGACCGCCGCCCTCCGGGCGCAGCAGGAAACCGGCCATCAACAGTCGTTCCGCTCCGACGGGCTGCACCACTTCCGGATTCAGTTTCACAACCTTGTGCCCGAGCAGCGGCCGGTCTTCCCATTCGAAGGGGGCGCGATGGAGACGCCGCGCAACGTCGCCCCAGGGCCGTGTGCCTTCCCCCGGATGCGCGGTCAACCGGGCGCGTTCCTCATCCGAGAGCAGGGCAAACCACGTATCGGCCTGCGTCAGCGAATTCCACGTATATCCGCCGGCGGACGTGCTCATCGTGGCTTTGCCGGCCGGCTTTAGCTCATGAAACGCCGCCTGGGCCGTACCGCTGGGATGCAGACGCGCGATCTCGCCCTCGTCGATCGGCTCCATGCGGGCCGTTTGCACATCAATGCGGTAATAGCGCGCGTCACGCCCCAACACGGTGAGCGCCGGTGGATCTCCCAGCACGTTGCAGTGCTTTCGCTCGTTGGGCAAATGGGCAAAAAGCTGCGGGTTGGCTTCTTTTAGTCGGGCGGGCGAGCAAACCTGCTGCAACGTCTTTCGATCGCGTGCTTCCAGTCCGGAGTTCCAGATCCAGAGTGCATCGCCGGCCGCGCCCAGAATTTCCGGCGCGCGTCCGGCCATTGAATTGTCCACGCGAAAGATCTCGACATCGCCGAGCGGCGCACCATCGCGCGCGTCCCGGGCGCGCAGGTGGACGATGTAAAAGTGCACGCGGTAAAGCTCATCACGCTGTCCCGGTCCGCGCCAACGCGTCTCAGACCACTCTCGGGCAGTGAGGAAGTAGAGCGCGGTTCGATCACCTTGGCGCGCGGTCCAGAGGCGGCCGGCCAGTTCTGACGGGCCTGCGGGTGCGCGATCATCCCGGGTCATCAAGGCGAAAGTCCCGCCCCCGACGGCCAGCAGGAGCAGCGTGATCCAGATTGTTCGTCCCACGCGCGGCGGTGGGTAGGTTTCGAGTTGCGGCTGATCCATCGCCGGCTCCGAACGGCCGGTCACCAGCGACGCGGCGTGCGGCTAACGCTAGTCGTTGGAGCGGGAGCGTCAATGCGTCTCAAGGAGGAAGATGAGCGCGAGGCGCGCGTGCCCGTTAGTAGTACTTCACCGAATCGTAGTTCGCCTGGTATTCCTCGTTGTCGGGATAGAGGTGAAGCGCTTCGAGGAAATAGCCGGCGGCCGCGGACTTATCTTCCTCGTGGTCGCGTTGGAAGATTCCGGCCTGGTTGTAGCCCGTGGCGAGATTCTGCTTGCTGGTCTGATTACCCGTGTCGAGGTTGAAGGCGCTCTTGAGCGCACTGAGCGCCTCGGCGTAGTCCAGGACGGCCAGCCGCTTCAGGCCGTACGTGGTGTACGCGTCGATCGCCTTGGAGCGATATTCATCGTTGTGCGGCTCCAGCGCCGATGCGGCCGCATAGGCGCCGGCGGCGTTCTTGTAGTCCTCGTCGGCGAGGTACTGATCGCCGAGCGTGTTGCGCGTAGTCGCCAGCTTCGAGCGATACACATCGTTGCCGGTGTCGGTCTGATACGCCACGTCGAAGGCGGTGAGTTCCTTGCCGACATCCGCGCCCGAGGCGATGCGGCGCGCTTCGAGTGTCTTGCCGACGGTGTAGGCGTCGTGTCCCAGGCGCGCCCGCAGATCCTCGCCGCCGTCGCGGCCCACGTCGAGCACGACGAGGTTGTATTCATCGACGCGCCTCGAGGGTCGCCGAGCTTCGCGAGATGCTCGCCGTTGGCGATGCGGCCTTCGGCCCGGCGCGAGAATGACGTCATCGCCGCTGGGATTGAGCGAATAGGCCTGTTCGAACTCCGAGAGCGCGGAGCGCAGGTCTCCGCCATTCAAAAGATCGCGTCCAACGGCGACGTGCGCGCTGGCCTCGACCTGCAGAAATGCCGAGTCCCCGTCGGAAAGCTGCGTGGCGAGGTGCAGCGTCTGCAGCGCTTCCTGCGAATCGCCCTGCTTCAACTGAATCCGGCCGAGCACCTTGTGGATGAACGCGCCATCCGGGGCGCGCTGTGCGAGGTCTTCGAACGTCGTGCGCAGCTGGTCGAGTTCGCTGCTATTGGCCGTGTCGACCGCGCGGTCGTACTGCAGGAGGGCGTTCAGCGCGTCGCCGCTTTTCAGCAGCGTGTCAGCGAGCAGCGTGCGTGCCTCGGTGAAATTGGGGCTGCGGTCGGTCAGCGTGACGAGCAGGTTCAGGCCGCCGTCCTTCGTGTCGCTCGACGCCAGCAGGCGTTTCACGCGCGACAGCGCGGTCTGATCGTCCTTCTGCAGCGCCCGCACGTTTTCAATATCGACCTGCGAATTCAGCTCCGGCGCGAGATAGCTGGCCTTTTGATAGAACTTCTCCGCCTCGGCGTAGTTGCCGGCGGCCTGCTCGACGATGCCCTGCGTTTGCGCGACGGCGCCGCTGCTCGGGTTCCGCTGCACTTCCTGCTCAAGCACAAAGCGGGCCGCCTTGTATTTTTTCTGATCCACGAACGCCAGCGCCTGCTTAACGGCGTCTTCCTCGATTTGGATGTCCTTGGGCGAGCGCGTCTGCGCGGCGCCGAACGGCAGGCGCGAAGTGCTCAAACCGGCCAATCCGCTATAGAGGTCGCTGTTGAACCCGCTGCCGTCCGCGCTGCCGAAGGAGACGATGCTGGAAGGGCCGAAGGGCGACTGAATCGTGTCGGTGGCGAAATCGGGCGTGGGCGCCCCCGCGACTCCTGTTGTGAACAGGCTCGCGAACGATGCGGCCGTCGGGCTGGCAGCGGAAATCGCCATCAAATCCTCCGCGCAGCTTCCCCCTGTAGAGCTTTTCAATTGGGGCGGATGCGGTCAAATCCAGGAAGAGATTTTCGCTCTGGCCGATAATTTCTCGCCGGGGACGCCTGAGCGCGCCCGTTCCATCGCCGCCCAGCGCGAGGAGAAAGTGGCGTGCAGCGCAAGATGCCGCATTTACACTACGCCGCGTGCTCCTGACGATCTCGACTACCCATCGACCGGCCGGCGACCTGGGCTATCTGCTGCACAAGCATCCCGGGCGCGTGCAATCGTTTCCGCTCTCGGTGGGGACGGCCCACGTTTTCTATCCGACATGTGACGACGATGCCTGCACCGCCGCCCTGCTGCTCGAAGTCGATCCGATTTCGCTCGTGCGCGGCAAAGGCGGCGAGCGGACGCTCGATCAATATGTAAACGACCGGCCTTACGTCGCTTCGTCGATGCTCTCCGTGGCGATCTCTCAAGTGTTCGGCACCGCGCTGGCTGGAAACTGCAAATCGCATCCCGAATTGGTGCAGACGCCGATTCCGCTCACGGCGCGCCTGCCCGCGCTCACGTGCCGCGGCGGAGACGCACTCGTGCGCCGGCTCTTTGAACCGCTCGGCTATCAGGTAGCGACCACGACGCGCGCGCTCGACACGCAGTTTCCGGAGTGGGGCGAAGCGCCGGCCATGGCCGTGGAGATCGCGGCGGAAAAAACGCTGTGCGATCTACTCACCCACCTCTATGTGCTGATTCCGGTGCTCGACAACGACAAGCACTATTGGGTCGGCGATGACGAAGTCGAAAAGCTGTTGCGGCATGGCGAGGGTTGGCTGGGTACCCATCCCGAGCGCGACCTGATCGCCAAACGCTATCTGAAATATCAGCGCAACCTGGCCGACGAAGCGCTGCGGCAGCTTCGCGAGCAGGACGGCGAATCGGCCGAGGGAATTGAAGCCGAGCGACCCGACGATCCACGTGAAGAGGCGGGCGAGCGGCGGCTCAGCCTGCACCAGCAGCGGCATGGCAGCGTCGTGTCCGTGCTCCAGGCTCGCGGGGCGCGAAGTGTCGTCGATCTCGGCTGCGGCGAAGGCCGACTGATCCGCGAACTGCTGCGCGTGCCGGCCTTTGAGCGAATCGTCGGAATGGATGTGTCACACCGCACGCTGCAAACCGCGGCCGACCGCCTGCGGCTGGAGCGCATGCCGGCCTTGCAGCGCCGGCGCGTCGAACTGATCCACGGTTCGCTAACTTATCGAGACGCGCGGCTCGAGGGATTCGATGCGGCCGTGCTGTGCGAAGTGATCGAGCATCTCGATCCGGCCCGTTTGACGGCGCTGGAGCGCGTAGTCTTCGAAGCCGCGCGGCCGGCGCTGGTGATCGTGACGACGCCAAACCGCGAATACAACGTCATGTGGGAAGAATTACCCGGTGGGGCGCTGCGGCATCGCGATCATCGCTTTGAGTGGACGCGGGCCGAGTTCCAGGCCTGGGCGGCAGACGTGTGCAGTCGCTTTGGGTACGCGTGCGAATTTCGCGGAATCGGCGAGCTCGGGATGACGCCGGACGGGATCGAGGTTGGGACTCCGACGCAGATGGGAGTGTTCACCAAATCTGCAGTGAGTGTTTGAGTAGCGGCTCGCCAACCGATCGACGCGGCGGATTAAAGCGCTATTAAGGAGGCAATCGGGAACATGCGTGCAGATCGCCAGCGACGAGCGCGCGAAATACTGGAAGTTCTCGAACGAGGCTGGTACGAGTTTCAAGGCCGGCGCGTCGACATTGGCCATGCGATTCAATACGCATGCGATGAAACAGAGCTGATCCGTCCGGAGGAATGGCCCGCGATTGAGACCACCGCGCGCGAGCTTGCGAGCAGCGCTCAGCGCGGCGCGGTGAATTTGACGGAAGAAACCACGTTGGAGGCCGCCCATCGACTCGCCGTCGGCGAGGGTCGCGAGCGCATCGGCATTCTGAACTTCGCGTCGGCCCGCGTACCCGGGGGCGGCTTCCTCGCCGGCGCACAGGCCCAGGAAGAAAGCCTCGCCCGTGCTTCGTCGCTTTACGCCTGCCTGCTGCGCGCCCCGATGTACTACGCTGCAAATCTCGCGGAGTCCTCGCCGTATGCGACCGAGCATGCGATCTACTCAGAAAGCGTCCCGTTCTTTGCCGACGAAGTCGGTGAGCATTTGCCGGCCCCATATCTGGCTTCCGTTGTAACCATGCCGGCCGTGGAGGCCGCGGCGCTTGATTCGCACACGGCGGACATGGAGCGGGTGAGCCGGACGATGCGGGCCCGGGCGCTTAACGTCCTGGCACTGTTTTCCAGCCGCGGGTGTCGCCACGTGATCTTGGGCGCCTGGGGCTGCGGCGTCTTTGGAAACGACCCCGCGCTGATCGCCGACGCGTTTCATTCCGCGCTGGAAGCCTTCGGGAGAAATTTCGCGTCGATTCTCTTCGCGGTCTACGATCGGAGCGACACCCTGAATTGCCTGAAGGCGTTCGAACGGCGTTTTGGTCGGCTTCGTGGAGAGCTCGGCGGCAAATGACTGATTCTCTCCCACCGATTCTGCCGATCGGCACGGCCGTCGTGGCACTGGTCGAAGTGCACGGTGCGGACGGACGGGTTCTGCACCCGCGCGGCGCGGCGGGGTTGGTTGTTCATTCTCCGGCCGACGCCGAACACTCCTATCGCGTGAAATTCCCGGGCGGAGATGTAGTCTCGCTCGACCGTCGCGAACTCGAGGTCTTGAGCCGCTTTCAGCGGGCCGGCTGGGAGCGGCGCGATGCGCACACCGGTGCGGATCTGCATCGCTTCGTCGTTTACCGCTGCGTGATCGGCTCGCGCGCGTATGGGCTGGAGCACGACGCCTCAGACGTGGATCGACGGGGAATCTACCTACCGCCGGCAATGATGCACTGGTCGGTCTACGGCGTGCCCGAGCAGCTCGATACGCCCGAAACGCAGGAGTGTTACTGGGAGCTTGAAAAGTTCATTACCCTCGCGCTGAAAGCCAACCCTAACGTCCTCGAAACGCTGTGGACGCCGCTCGTGGAGCAACTCGATCCGCCGGCCGACGTGCTGCGCGCGGAGCGCGGGATATTCCTTTCGCGTCTCGTCTACCAGACCTTTAACGGGTACGCGCTCTCGCAGTTCAAGAAGATCGAAGCGGACGTACGGAACCATGGCGACGTGAAGTGGAAACACGCGATGCACTTGATTCGCCTGTTTCACTCCGGCGCAACCGCCTTGCGGACAGGCGAGTTGCCCGTTCGAGTGGAAGTCGAACGTGATCGGCTGCTGGCGGTGCGGGATGGCGGGATGCCCTGGGACGAAGTTGACGCCTGGAGGACGTCGCTGCACGCGGAGTTTGATCGGGCGCTGGAAGCGACGAGACTGCCGGAGCGGCCCGACTACGAGCGCGCAAACGCAATTCTCGTGGCCGCGCGGGCGGAGATGGCGCGGCGGGAGGCCGGCTCGTGACGCCCGATTTCGCGCTATGCCGCGAAGTGACGGCGCGGCATCCCTATCCCTTGTTATTCGCGACCGTAAGCGGGGCGCACCTCTACGGCTTTCCATCGCCCGATTCAGACTACGACCTGCGCGGCGTGCATGTCTTGCCGGCGCGCGAAATGCTAGGACTCGACGAGCCCCGCGAGACGATCACCTCAGAAGAGGTTGTGCGCGGCGTCGAAGTCGACTTCGTGACCCACGACGCGGCCAAGTTCTTCCGGCTCCTGCTCCGGAAAAACGGGTACGTTCGCGAACAGCTTCTTTCACCACTCGTAGTGCTGACATCGCCGCATCACGCGCGGTTATGTGAACTCGCGTGTGAGTGCATCACCCGCCACCACGCGCATCACTATCTGGGATTCGCGGAAACACAGTGGAAGCTCTTCGCGAAGGAAGAGCGGCCGCGGATCAAACCGCTCCTTTACGTCTATCGCGTCCTGCTCACGGGCACTCATTTGATGAGAACCGGTGTGGTAGTGGCGAATTTGCCCGCGCTGGCGCGAGAGTATGAAATGGCCGAACTGGACGAAATCATCACGCGGAAGGTGACCGGTACTGAGAATCTGGAGCTCGTAGCCGCCGATGTGCAACGGCACGCCGGCGAATACGAGCGGCTGCGCGCCTGGTTGGAGGACGAGCAGACGCGCAGCCGGCTGCCCGAAACATCCACAGCCCAGGCGGCGCTCAGCGAAATGCTGATTGAACTGCGATTGGGCGGGCCACCCGCGACGCGAGCGCCTGCACCATGATGCAGGGGCGAACCATCGCGCCGTAACATGGTGGTCATCGCAGAAAGAGCGGGCGGGCTGCCGTGCAGATCAACATTCCAGAACTCGCGCTCGTCGTCTTCATCGGCGCCTCAGGCTCCGGGAAGAGCACGCTCGCGCGCCGCCTGTTCAAACTGACGGAAATACTCTCCTCGGATACTTGCCGCGGCTGGGTGTCGGATGACGAAAACAATCTGGAGGCGAGCGGCGACGCTTTCGACGTGCTGCACTTTCTCGCCCGGAAACGGCTCGCACGCGGATTGCTGACGGTCGTCGATGCGACCAACGTGCGGGCCGAGGATCGACGGCCGCTCGTGCAAATCGCGCGCGAGTTTCACAGTCTGCCGGTCGCGATCGTCGTGGACACACCGGAGCGCATCTGCCTGGAACGCAATCAGCAGCGCCCCGACCGGCAGTTCGGGCCGCATGTCGTGCGCGGTCACCGCATGGCGCTGCGACGCGGCTTGCGCGGGCTGGAGCGCGAGGGATTTCGCCACGTTTTCATCCTGCGAACGCCGGAAGAATGCGCGGCTGCGACAGTAGCCCGCGAACCGCTCTGGAACAATCTGAAACACGAGCATGGGCCATTTGACATCATCGGCGATGTTCACGGTTGCTATGACGAATTGATGGAATTGCTCGCGGAACTGCGCTGGCAGGTCATCCCCGCGCCGGAGGGATTGCCGGGCGATTGCGCTGTAGCGCCGCCGGCCGATTCGCCGCACCGCAAACTGGTGTTTCTCGGTGATCTCGTCGATCGCGGACCCAATACGCCGGCCGTGCTACGGCTTGTCATGAAGCTCGTCGCCGCCGGGCGGGCGCTCTGCATTCCCGGCAACCACGACATCAAGCTGATGCGAGCGCTGCGCGGGCGACAGGTGCAAATTACGCACGGCCTGGCCGAATCGCTGACGCAACTGGCCGCCGAGAGCGACGAATTTCGTCAGCAGGCGGCGGCATTCATCGACGACCTCGTCAGTCACTACGTGCTCGATGACGGAAGATTGGTCGTCGCCCATGCCGGAATGAAGGAAGCAAAGCTGGGGCGCGGCTCAGGGGCCGTGCGCGAGTTTGCCCTCTACGGCGAGACGACCGGCGAGACGGACGAGTTCGGGTTGCCCGTGCGCTACAACTGGGCGGCCGAATACCGCGGGCGCGCGACCGTCGTGTATGGCCACACGCCGGTGCCCGAGCCCGAGTGGTTGAACAACACAATCTGTATCGACACGGGCTGCGTGTTTGGCGGCGCGCTGACGGCGCTGCGCTGGCCGGAGCGTGAGTTGGTCAGCGTGAAGGCGCGCGCCACGTACGCGGAATCGCGCAAGCCGTTCCTGGCGGAAGAGGAGCGCGCCCCACGTTCGCTCCAACAGCAACACGATGAATTGCTCGACCTGCAGGATGTGTGCGGCAAGCGGCAAGTCGAAACACGCCTGATGCGAAACGTGACCGTGCGCGCGGAAAATGCGGCGGCCGCGCTGGAGATCATGAGCCGGTTCGCGGCCGACCCGCGCTGGCTCATCTATCTGCCGCCGACGATGTCGCCCTGCGAGACGAGCCGCATGCCGGGCCTGCTGGAGCATCCGCGCGAGGCGTTTGAGTATTTCCGGACGAATGGCGTCGGCCGGGTGATCTGCGAAGAAAAGCACATGGGCTCCCGCGCGGTCGTGATCAGCTGCCGCAGCCCGGAAGTTGCGCGAGCGCGATTTGGCGTCGAGTCGAAGAGCGGCGAAGAGACGATTGGGATCGTCTATACGCGCACCGGGCGTCCGTTCTTTGAGGATCGCGATGTCGAGCAATCGCTGCTCGCGCGCGTGCAGAACGCAATCACGCAGGCGAACTTGTGGGATGAGCTGAGCACGGACTGGCTGTGCCTCGACTGCGAACTGATGCCCTGGTCAGCCAAGGCGCAGTCGCTCATTCGCCATCAATACGCGACCGTTGGCGCGGCGGCTGCGGCGGGGTTGGAGGGTGCGCTCGCCGCATTGGAAGCGTCCCGCGAGCGACTCCCGGAGATTGAAGGCCTGCTCGCGACGCACCAGGAACGACGACAACTCTCCGCGCAATATGTGGCGGCGTATCGGCGCTATTGTTGGCCCGTGAATGGCGTTGACGACTTGCGCCTCGCGCCGTTTCACATCCTCGCGAGCGAGGGCAAGGCTCACACGCAGCGCGATCATGGCTGGCATATGGAGACGCTCGCACGCCTGGCGAAAACGGATCCCGTGCTGGTCACGACACCAGCGCGCGTCGTCGATCTGTCGAGCCAGGCCAGCGAAGACGAGGCGACGGCTTGGTGGACGGAGCTGACGGAGCGTGGCGGCGAGGGCATGGTCGTCAAGCCGCTCGAGTTCATCGCGCGCGGTTCGCGCGGCGTGCTTCAGCCGGCGATCAAAGTGCGCGGCGCCGAGTATCTGCGCATCATCTACGGTCCGGAATACACGCGGCCGGAGTATCTGGAGCGGCTGCGTGCGCGGGGCTTGGGTGCGAAACGGTCGCTGGCGCTGCGGGAATTCGCACTGGGCGTCGAGGCGCTGGAGAGATTCGTCCGGCGCGAGCCGCTGCGCCGTGTGCACGAGTGTGTGTTTGCCGTGCTGGCGATGGAGACTGAACCGGTGGACCCGCGGTTGTAGCGAGTGATGGAAGTGAGCCCGTTGAAGTGACGAAGCACCAGTTGAAAACCGGTGCTACAAAACTTTTCTGATCAAGGCGTGGTCGGACGCGTCGCCGGGCTGCGCGGGCGGCTCGTGGGGCGCGAGGTCGTGGATTGGCTTGCGGGCGCGCCCGGATTGGGCGGCAATTGGAACGGGCCGATTTCGGCGTGGCGGTCGGCGGTGGAGTTCGTGGGTCCGCCCGCGTAGCCGAGCGATTCGAGAAAACGCTGCTGCTGCGGGTCGAGCTGCGGGCCGGCGCCGGCGGAATCCAAGGGCTGATTGAGCGTGCTGACGTAGTGGCGGAGACCGTCGTGCAGGCGGCGGGCCTGGTCCTCGCTCTCCCAGATGAGGTTGTGCATCTCGCTCCGATCATGGACGAGGTCATACAACTCGTGCCGCCCATCGGAGGACCAGATGTATTTCCACGGTCCGTCGTAGTAAGCGCGCAGGCTGCGCTGCCAGGGACGCGGATCGAAGCTGCGATTGGCATGTTGAACCTGGGCGAGAGCGTCGGTCAGAGGCGCGGGATAGCCGGCGAGGCGAATGCGACCGGGCTGCGGCGGCGCGAGCAAGCTGCGGGCCTGCAGCGCCGGCTGGGCGGGCGGAGCTACACCGGCCAGTTCGAGCAGGGTCGGAAACAGGTCGAAGGTCATCACCGGGCGATCGTCCGATCCGGCGGCAAACCGCTTTGGGTAGTGCACAAAAAGGGGCACGCGCAACAAGGGTTCATAGACCGAGTACTGATGATCGAGCAGATGGTGTTCGCCCAGATGCTCGCCGTGATCCGCGGTCAGAATGACGATCGTGTTTTCCAGTCGGCCGTCGGCACGCAGGCCTTTGAGCAGTTCGCGAAAGAGATCATCGAGTTCCGCGATGGCGGCGTCATACGTGTCGCGCGTGAGCGCCAATTCGTCCTCCGAATATTCGCGCAGGCCAAAGCAATAGCTCCACAGCGGGAGCCATGTGCGATCAACGCGATACGAGGCCGCGACGCGCTCCGGCGTCATGAAGCGTTCGCGGAAACGGCGCGGCGGGATCAATGGCCGGTGCGCTTCCATGTAGTTCACAAAGACGAAGAAACGCTGATCGGGCTGAACGCCGGTGAGGAACTTGCGCACGCCGCGCTCGGCCAACTCGCCGGCGGCCTTGATGCTCCAGTCATTCAACCGGCCGGCCTGAAGCTTTTGCGTTAGCTCGGTGGATTGGTCGTCGGGCGAAACTTTTTCGCGCGTGATGCGGAGGGCCTCCTCGTAATACTGCGGGCTCCACGGGTGCTCTTCCTGTTCAAATCCCTGCTGAAAATTACCCGCCTTCGAGATATGCGGATTCTCGCTGAACAGGTAGGTGCGGTAGCCCGCGGCGCCGAGTTGTTCAGCCAGAGTCATAGCCGAATCCGGAAGCCAGGCGCGTTCGTTGTCCGCACCGTGTTCGCTGGGCAGCAGGCCGGTGAATAGCGATGCATGGGCCGGAACTGTCGGGCTGCCGGGGCTGATGCAATCCGTGTAGACGCGGGCCTGCTTGGCCCATTCGGCGACAAAAGGCGTCGTAGGGCGGTCGTAGCCGTACGGGCCGGTGTGATCGGCACGCACGGTGTCCCACACGACCCAAAGGATGTTGGGGCGATCGGGGTTCGCCGGTTGCGCCGCCGATTTCTGGGATTGGGCGGCCGCCTGGGTCGTCGTCGCGGGGGCTGTGGGAGAAGACCGCTCACAACTCGCACAGACGAGTGCTGCCAGCACGATGATCGCACGGACGACAGGACGGCGACTCACGGCGTATCGCCATCCGGATGCGCCGCGTCGATCAGTTCGACGGTGCTGCGGGCCACGTCGCGCACGAGTTCATCGGAATCCTTCTCTGCGATTTCGCGGGCGGCAATGAGGAATCCACGTCCTTGTCGCGCGAGGAGGCGCGTTGCGGCGATGCGGACGAGCCAGTGATCGTGCTTCAGGCATGCTTCTGCGCGGGTGACGAGGTCGCGATCAAGTCCGGCGAACTGCAATCCTTCGAGCGTGCGCACGCGTGTTTCCCAGTCCTTGCTTTCCAGCGCCGCGCGCAGGAGACCCTGCACGTTGTTCTTCGGAAGCGCCGCGCAGGAATAGCGGATTTTCCCCATTTGCAGACGCTGCGCTTCGCCGAGCAAATCCCCGAGCAGCGACAAGGCAGTGAAGCGCGCGCGCTCGTCGCCCTCGCGCGTGGCACGCATCAGGAATTCGATCTGCGCCGCGCCGATTCGGGTGCGGGTGAACGTGAGCGGCGTGACGGTCTGTTTCGCACGGGCCGGTCGCCACGCGGTCAGGCCGCTTTGCACGGGGTCGAATATCGCGTTCAGCGTGATTTTCAACTCGTTTTGCGGGGAACGGCGACTGCGCGCCGCAGGGGTCCGACATCGACCGTGCGCCGCACGGCCAGTGATTCGCCCGGTTCGAGTACCAGTCGCGAATCCAAATTTACGGTGAACAGATAGGGGTACTCACGCGGTGAGTCTTCCTCCACGGTCGCCGAAACAAGAAACACAGGATTCACCGCCGCCCCCGCGCCGAGCGCGATGGCGTGTTGGCCGCGATTGGTGAGGCGGAACGTGACCCACCAGGGCTCGCCGGGGTCGAACGAAGCCGGCGCGTCCATCTCGGCCAGCAGCGATTGATCGAGCTTGGCGGCCGAATCGAGCACGCCTGTATCAAATGCCTGTACCAGCCTGTGGCCTTCGCGACCGGCGGGTGCGTTGGCCACGGCCGCTTGACCGGCCTGCTTGCAGATTTCGGCGAAATAGGCCGCCGTCGGTCCCGGCGCGGGAGTGCTTTTCAATCCGGTGAGGAATTTCTTGGCGGATTCGCCATCTTGTCGAGCGAGCGCGAGCTGTGCGAGCTTTCCGGCCGCGTAGGCATCGTCATCGGCCAAAGGTTCGAGGGTCTGCTGCGCCGCATCCGGTTGTCCGGCATCGGCCTGAGCGAATCCCAGGACGCGGCGGACGAATGGGTCGCCCGGGGCGCGTTTCGCGGCCGATTCCGCGAGTTTCAGCGCGCCTGGTCCATCCTGCTCGATGCGGCAGAGGAACCACGCGGCCTCGGCGACGACGAAGGGCGGCGAGCCATCCGGATCGCGCAGCTCGGCGACGCGCTTAGCGACCGCGTCTTTGAGCGTTTGGGCCTCATTTTCGCGATTGTTTTGCATCAGCAGCCAATGCAGCAGGAATGCCGGCGCAAGCGAAAACGAGTCGTGCTCCTGGGCCTGACGGGCGTATTCGAGGGCTGCGGTCGGTCGATCCAGCCGCAAAGAGTGCAGCGACAGATCAAGCAATTGCTCCGTGGGAAGCCCCCGGTCGGCCTGGGCCGAATCGTGCACGCGCTGTGCGTGCTCGTAAAACACGGTGGCCTCGTTTGGCAGGCCGAGTGCATCCAATGCCCGTGCGACGTCCCACGCCAACTCAACATCGGATGGACGCTCGCGAAGCTGGGCGAGGCGAACGCGCAAGTGTTCCACGGGGTCGGCGTCGCGCGGGAGCGCGGCGAGTTCCAGGTCGGCCGCGCCGGGCACCGCGGACCAGATTTCCCTGGCCTGCGCCACCTGCCGCTGGCATTCCGCGCGATCCATTTGCGCGAGCGCGAGTTCCGCCAGTGACAAAGCTACCAGCGCCTTGCGGTGCGGCGATTCCGGTTTCAGCTCGTTAAGCCAGGTGCGGCGCTGCTCGACGGATTGTGCATCCGAGTGCCCCGCGTGGAGCAACTGGGCGAACGCGGCGTCGTTCTTGGGGTCGCTGAGCGCGAGCGATTCAAGATATTTCAGTGCGGACGCACGGTCGCCGCCAGACAGGGCGAGGTCGTTCGCCCATTCCAAGGCGCTGACATTCGACGGCTCGAGCCGCAGCGCTGCGGAAAGCAGGGCGCGGATGAGTCGCTCGTCGGCGTCGGTCGGCCGCGCACGTACGGACAGCCCCTGATCGCGCGCCAGATCGACGAGCAGCTGCGAGGTCGAGAGCGCGCCGGTTTGGGCGGGGGCGTTTACGACGAGCAGAACGCCGGCCAGGACGCTGCGAAACAGGACGCGGCTGAAATTCAAGGTCAAGCTCCCGAAGCCAGTACGGTGCTGTTCGAATCCGGTTCAGCGAGCCGGTTCAATCGCGGCGCTCATCGACCCATTCGAGCGCTCGATCCGCGGATCCGCGCCATAGGCGTGAATCTGATCGCGCTTGAGTTCCGCCCGCTCGCGCGTCGTAGTGTCGACGATGACGCGACCGGCCGTGTCCACTTCGCGTGCCATGCGCCAGGCGGTCTCGCGATTGTGATGAAACAGGTTCTGCAACATCTCGATGACGTATTCGTAACTGTGATCGTCGTCGTCGAGGAGCACGACGTTCCAGAGCGGCGCGCTTCGCGGGGTGGTTTCCTGCGGCGTCAGCACCGGCTGAGGCGTCGTCATTCCCGGAAATCCTTCCGCGACGACCGGAACGGCCGTCAGTGCGATTCAGCCACAATTCGGATGATAGCGATGGCGGCGACGGAGGGCGCGTTGGGCACATGCGGGCCGCCTCTAGCGCGCGCCTTCCATGAACTTGCGCAGCGTGCGGAGCAGGATGCTGAAATCAAGGTCAATCGAGCGGTGCTTGAGGTAGTAAAGGTCATAGCAGAGCTTGCGGCGGGCGTCTTCTACACTGGCGCCGTAGCCGCATTGAATTTGAGCCCAGCCGGTCACGCCCGGGCGGATGAGGTGTCGCTGGGGATAGTGCGGAATCTGCCGCGCGAGCGCTCCGACGAACTCGGGTCGCTCGGGGCGCGGGCCGACGAGCGTCATCTCGCCGCATAGCACATTCAGCAACTGCGGCAGCTCGTCGAGGCGCGTGCGGCGCAGAATCCGGCCGATGCGGGTGACGCGCTCGTCGTTCAGGCTGGCCCAGCGCGGCCCGCCGCTCTCGGCGTCAGCACGCATGGTGCGGAATTTCAGCATGGTGAACGTGCGGCCGTGGAGCCCGACGCGCGTTTGACGGAAGAGCGCCGATCCGCGCGACTCGGAACGAATCGCGAGAACGATGAGCGGCCACAACGGCAGCGTGAGGAGCAGTGCCAGCAGGGCGACGCCGAGGTCCATCGTTCGTTTCAGGAGTTCGTAACCAGACGAGGTCTGGACGTTGGAGACGAGGAACCATTGCGCCGTGATGTCGTCCACCGGGACGGAACGCAGCAACCGTTCGTGGAAACTCGGCTGATCGGTGATCCGGCAGCGCTCCTGGAGGCAGGCGACGATCGCCTGTCCGACGCGCGGATCGTGAACCAGCGCCGTATCGACGACGACTTCGTCGATCGCTTCATTGCGCACGATTTCGAGGATCGAATCGATGGTGCCCAGCGCCGGCAGTTTTCGTGCGCATGGTTCGGGCGCAGCGGTGTCGGCGCGCAGATAGCCGCGCAGGTCGTAATGTCGGTCATGCGACTCGGCGAGCAAATCGACGAGCTGCGCGATCGAGGGTCCCATACCCACAAAAAGCACGCGCGAGGGGGTGCGCAGCGTCGCGTCATGCGAACAAAGGCGAAGCGGCGTGAGCAACCCCATGTATGTGCCGCCGACCATGAGCGGCAGCCACGGGTTCGAATGGCGTCCGAGAATCAGACAGAGAATCGCGTATCCGAGCGTCAGGCCGATTGCGAGCGTCGCGCTGGAACGGATGACGATGCGGCTACGCGTGAGAAACGTCTGTCGCTCATAGAGGCCGCAGATCGTCCCGGCCAGCACGATCGCGACCGGAAAAGCGATCGTGCCCGCGACAAAGTGCATCGTCCACGACAATTCCATGACGGCGCGGAAGTGGAGCCAGCCGGCGGCTGCGACCGCCAGTACCGTCACGAACAAATCCAGATAGATCCAGATGGTCGGCGGCAATTCGATCAGCAGGCTGCGCAAATGATGCGCGGTCGATGACTTGCGGCGGGGCGCGATCGATTGCTCAGCCGGGAGCGGCAGGGCGATTCCGAGCGACGGATTGGCAGTGAAGCGGTGCAGCATTGGCCCTGACAAGGCCATCGGCGCAAGTCATGGCGCTCATCAGTAGTGAGGCAGGTGCAGCGCAGAGTCGGCTAGTTCGTATCGGACCCGGTCTTTTCTGCGCCTTCGGCAGGCTTCACGGGCGGAACCTTGACGGTATGAGTCGACTCCAGCCGCTGATCCAGCACTTCGAGCTGCACGGCGTCCTTTCGCTCCGAGCCGAGCGTGCGCAGCAGATCGCCGACCGAGCGTACTTCTTTGTGATCGGCGGAGAGAATGATTTCGCCCGGCAACAGCCCGGTCTCCGCCGGTGCGTCGACGACGAGCACGCCGACCAGATTCTTCGGGCTTTCCGCTACGCGGGTCTTGATCCCCAGCGACGGGCGGATCGTGCGGCCACGGAGCGCCAGTTGCGGCACGGCGCGCGACGTTTGAGCGCCTTCGCGGGAGCGGCGGACGAAAGAATTGATGTCGTCCGGCTGGCGCGCGACCTCGATCGGAAGTTCGAGAGTCTGACCGTCGCGCAGGATGCTCAGACGGGCCGTCTCGCCGGGCAACGTATCCGCAATGACGGCCTGCAAGCGGCGGATCGAGTCCACCTTGGCGTCGTTCACGCTGAGTAAGACGTCTTCGCACTGGAGGCCGGCTTTGGCAGCGGGGCCTTCGGGGTAGAGCGTATTGATCATGACGCCATGCTGACCGCGCCCGCCCAGGACCTGCAGATCTTCGCCGGTCAGGTCAGCCAGGCTGACGCCCAGCCAGCCGCGCGCGACCGTTCCGGTTTGAATCAGCTTGTCGGCGATCTTGCGGGCCAGGTTCGAGGGAATCGTGAACGCGACCCCGGCGTTGTAGGACTCGCCGTTGGTTGCGATGGCGGTATTGATGCCGATCACCTCGCCTTTCAGATTCAGGAGGGGGCCACCGGAATTTCCGGGATTGATCGCCGCATCCGTCTGAAGGAAATCCTGGTAGAGGATTTCCCGCTCGGTCTGCACGTCGGAGCGGCCTTTGGCGCTGATGATGCCGTGCGTCACGGTCTGCGAAAGTCCGAAGGGGGCGCCGATCGCGATCACCCAGTCGCCGACATCCATCTCTTCCGAGTTCCCTAGCTTCAGCGTGTGCAGTTGCGGGGCGTCAATCTGCACGACGGCCAGATCGGTCTTGTGTCGCGGCCGACGAGCCGGCTGGTGTAGCTCATGATCGTCGTTGAGGCGGACGGTGATATCCCGCTCGACCACGTGATTGTTGGTCAGAATGTGCTCCTGTTCGTCGATCACGACACCGCTACCGGTGTTCGACTGCATGCGCTCGAAGAGACCGCGTGCTTTTTCCTCCAGCGCTTCGCGTTCGCGCTGCAGCTTGTTCCACTCCTGGCGCAGCTCGCGCCTCTACGTCGATGAGCCGTCGGCCTGTGCCTTGTCCATTCGTGCGTCGAGTTCATCGCTGCGATGTTGAAGCTGCGCGCTCGTCGGCGAGCTTCTGAAAATCCTCGCCGCCGGTGGCGTCGGGCTGAACGCGAATCTGCACGACGGCGGGACGCGCGACATTCGCCACGAGTCGAAACGCGTGAGAGACCTCCTGAACGGAGGCGAGTTCCTCGGACGCGGCCCGCAGCCGGCCGCGCTCCTGCGCGTAGTTCCAGCGGGCAAGCAAAGTGTCGGGCACGCCAAAAGCGACGATCGCGAGGGTGATCCCGACGGCCAACAACGCGCCGATCCTGCTTTTTGCGCTGCGCCGCATGCGATGACTCCAGCCGGGAAATAGACGCCCCGAGGGCGATTTCCCGCCGAATAGTCTATCGACCGGTAAAGGTTCGGTTGCGAATTCGCGGGAAGGCGACCGCGGGGAGCCTCACAGCGGCCGAAACGAGCGCTCAAAGCTCGTGTTGATCCAGCACGCGGAATTTCTTTTCGCTGAGGACGGCGGTCGCCTGGGCCGGATTGTCCACCTGAATCGCGAGGCAATTGCCGCGATCGTTCCCGGCCAGCAGGGCATACGTATAGTTGATGTTCACCTCGCCCGAGATCAGCGCTGCCGCGACGGTCATAATGCCGCGCTTGCCGTGCGGAAGCTCGACGACCAGCACGTCCGTCTCGGTCACTGCGAATTTCGCGTCGCGGAGCATCGCGACGGCCACATCCGGATCATTCACGAGCAGGCGGACGATCGCACAATCGATTCCGCCATCGACCGACAAGGCGAGAATGGAAACTTCGGAGCTGTCGAAGAGCCGCGTCAGCCGCAGGAGCTGCCCCATCCGATTTTCAAGAAAGACGGAGAGCTGCCGGCAGAGCGGAAATTCGCTGCCCTCGGCGGTTTCGAGCGGTTCCAGCGCCATAGACACCGATCTTTGGGAGCAGGTGCACGCGGCGTTTACAACAACAGGGGAGATTATCGGGGCATGACGCGCCTGTACAGCGTCACGCATCCTCCCCGCACTCATTCGGCTGTTCCGGGCGGGTCGCCGAAGTCCGTTGCCGGTGTGCTTCGGCCAGGACAATCGCGGCCGCGTGCGAAAGCGAGAGCGAAGTGGCCGGCCCGATCATGGCGATGCGGACAAACAGGTCGCAGATGCCGCGGACCGCGCCGCTCAAGCCGCGTTTTTCGCCGCCCAGCGCGAGGACGGTCGGTTCGCGCAGGCGCGCGTCTTGAATCGTGCGTCGCGCGCCGCCGATGCAACCCACGAGGCGAAAGTCGCGCTTGCGAAGTTCGTGCAGCAGCGAGAGATCGTCGATCTGGACCAGCGGCAAACGCTCGTACGCGCCGGCGGAAGGTCGCGCCACCTCGACCGCGTCAAAGTCCCAGACGTGCTTCTTGATCATGAGAGCGTGCGCGCCAAGTGCTTCCGCGGAGCGGATCACGAAGCCGAGATTACGCGCGTCGTCGACGCCCTCGATGAGCAGCAGGAGCGGCGGCGTTTTGAGAGCCGTCAGGAGTTCGAGCAATTCCGCCGAGTCGGTGCGCGGCTTTGGGGATGCGACTGCCACCAGACCGCCGTGCGTGCGGCCGTGGGCCAGGCTGTCGAGTTCATCCGCCTCCGCGTAGCGGATCGGAACGCCCAGAGATTCCGCGAGCACGGCGACGTCTTCATATTTCTCGCGCCGGAGGCCCTGTCGAACCAGCAGCACCTGGAATCGACGGCGCCGCGCCTGAAGCGCGGCCAATATCGACTGTCGGCCTTCGAGCGGTTCAAACATCTCGGGTCAATCAGCCTGAGGCGCGCTCGCCGTGCCAAATCGCGGCCAAGTCGGAAACCGCGACGGATTCGCCATCGACGCGCAACAACGGTTCGCCCGTCACCGCGCCGACGATCAAGTTCTCGATGCCGACCTTGTGCAGGGCACGCTGCAATTCGCCCGGCTGATCGGTCTCCAAAACGTACGAAGCGAGCCTGAGTTCAAATGCGCTGCTTGGATTGTCCGAGGCCGTGAGCGAACACCCCAGCCCGCCGCCAATCGCCATCTCTGCCGCGGCCGTGAGCCAACCACCTTCGCTGGCATCGTGTGCGCTGCGCACCAGGCCGGTTCTCAGGGAGTCCGCGACGGCGAGATGCGTTTGGGCCGCGATTTCAAGCGGAGTGCGGTCGGGCGCGATGGTCGGCTGCCCCAACACAAGAATGAGCGGATTCCCGGCGCGCTTCAGGTCCGAGGTGACGGCGCGCCGCACGTCGTCCATCATGGCCAAGGCGCTGACCAGCAGCGTGCCGGGAATCGCCAGCCGCCGCACGCTGCGAACCCGCTCCTCGGCCGGCGCTTGCCAGAGGCATGGCTCGCCGGTGCGAGCGGATTCGCGCTCGGCGTATTTGCGGAGTTCGAGCACGAGACTATCGACGTCGCGCTCGTCGAGGGCGAACTCGTTATTCAGCGAGTCCTTGCCGGAGATGAAGGGCGTGCCGTACGTGAGCGCGGCGTCTCTGCACGCCTGGCAAGCGCGGACCAGCGCCCCCATTTGCCGCGGCTCATCGGTGCGCGCCCAGCAGAAATTGTCGAGAATCGCGGTGCGGCGCGGATCGCCACCGACACAGACGATGTTCCGAATCGCCTCATCGATCGCGGCCACCGCCATCCAATAAGGATCGAGGTCGAACAGTTGCGGAGCGAGGCCGCAGCCCAGCGCGATTCCCCGCAGCGATCCGAGGCGCGGCGTGAGCACCGCTCCATCCGACGGTCCTTCGCCCCGACCGACCAGCGGCTTTACGGCGCTGCCGCCCTGCACCTCATGGTCGTATTTGCGGATGACCCATTCCTTGCTGCCCGTAGTCGCATCTCCCAGTCGCGCCCGCAGCTTGTCGACCAAGCCGCCGGACGCAGACGGGCGCGTGTTGAGCGCTGGTGTAGGACGCGGATGCCACTCAGCGGTCCGCGTGAGCTTCGGCACGCCGTCGTGCAGGAATTGCAGATCGATGTCGCCCACGACGGTTCCACGGTACGCCATTTGGAGGCGCGGGCGCTCGCCTTCGATCCAGGTGGTCGACGAACGCGGCATACCCGGCGAGACCGGCGGGCCGCTGTGGCCGAACTCGCCGATGACGGCCGCCTCGACCTCTTCGGCGTCCATCAGTTGTAGAAACGCCTTCAGATTTTCCGGTGGGACCGCGAGCACCATCCGCTCCTGCGCCTCGCTGATCCAGATTTCGTCGTAGCGGAGGCCGGCGTACTTCAACGGCGCCTGTTCGAGGTCCACGACTGCGCCGATCTCACTCGCCATCTCGCCGACGGCACTGCTCAGCCCACCCGCGCCGCAATCTGTGATGGCGTTGTAAAGGCAGCCGCCCTCGGCATCGCGGGCGCGCATCACGCCGTCGAGAAAACGCTTCTCCGTGATCGCGTTACCGATCTGCACGGCGTGCGAAAATTCATCGGCGTGCGTATCGGTCAGCTCGGCCGACGAAAACGTCGCACCGTGAATCCCGTCGCGGCCGGTGCGGCCACCGATGACGACGATGCGATCGCCGGGCTGGGCGCGCTTCTCGATGCGATTGCGGGGAATGATGCCGACGCAGCCGCAATAGACGAGCGGATTGCCGAGGTAGCGCGGATCATAGTGAATCGCGCCATTGACGGTCGGGATGCCCATGCGATTGCCGTAGTCGGCCACGCCGCGCACGATTCCGCGCAGCACGCGGCGCGGATGCAATACGCCGCGCGGCAGGCCATCTAACGGCCAATCACCCGGAGCGACACAGAAAACGTCGGTATTGGCGATCGGCCGCGCGCCGAGGCCGCAGCCGATGACGTCGCGAATGCAACCACCGACGCCGGTGGCCGCGCCGCCATAAGGCTCAATCGCCGACGGATGATTGTGCGTCTCGACCTTGAACGCGACGGCGAATTCGTCATCGAAGCCGATGATGCCCGCGTTATCGACGAAGACCGAGAGGCACTCGGGCCCGCGTTTTTTCGCGATCAATTCGTACGTAGCGCCGGCGATCGTCTCTCTCAGCAGATTTCCGTAGCGCACGGTGACTTCGCGCGCGCGCGCGGAGTCGTCGGTGGATGCGTGCGGAAACGGCGCACCGCGGTAGAGCACCTCGCTCTTGAGCGTCTTGTGAACGCAATGCTCGGACCAGGTCTGTGCGAGCGTTTCCAGTTCGATATCCGATGGATCGCGCTCCAATGCCTGGTAATGGGCGCGGATGGCCTGCATTTCAGCGCGCGAAAGGAAGAGGTGTCCGTCGCGCGCCAGCCGTTCCAGCCCGGCGTCATCGAGTGAGCGAAGTTCCACGTAGCGCAGGCGGAATTCCATCACGGGCGGAACGGGCGCGGGCCGCAGGCCGGCGCTGCCGGGGACGAGTTCTTCGATGCAATCGTTCGCCAGCACGCGCGAGGCGCTGCTGACGAGACGGTCGCGCGGTAGCGCGGCGTCGGCAACATATCGTCGGCCGGTCCGCACGGATTCAACTCGTACGCCGGCGGCACGCAACTCCGTGAGTACGGTGTCGGCGACGGGATCCATGACGCCAGGGCGTGGGTGAACTTCGAGCGCGAGCGGCTCAGGGACCCACGGCGCGGAAGCGGAGCTTTCCAGGCGGGCTGACTCGGCTACATCGTCCACGAGCAGGGGCAATACCTTGCGCCGCATTTCCGCTTCGTCGGCGTCGGCATCGATCAGGAAGATGCGCGATTCACGCACGCCCCGCAGTTCAGTTAGGCCGGCCTCACGCAGCAATTCGGCTGAGGAAGTGCCGGCGGGGTTTTCGTCGCGGGATTGAATCTCGATTCGGTAGAGTGCCATCCGGTTTTTCGCCGTATTCCGCCGGTCGAATTCGCGTGCAACGGCATGCGTTTGCGACCCGGCGAGATCGTAACGGAGCGAGAGAAGTCGAACGAGCCGGCGCTTGGCGTGCGGCTCGGAGGGAGCCTAGCCCTCCCGGTCTCAGCAGACCGGGTGTCATCCAAATCCCGATTCGTCCCTGCCGAGATTCCAATCAGAGAGTCGGCTCAAAGAGTCAGCAGAGGGGAGGTGCCGTCGCGGCCGGCGACGTAGAACGGATAGTCGTATCCGACGGCTTCGCGATGGGCCTGCAGTGCGAGTTCCGCGCGATTGTTTTCGGCGCTGAGATGCGCGAGCGCGACCCATTTCGGCCGAAACAGTCCAGTGTCCCGCACGATCGCGGCCGCTTCGTAGTTGGAGAGATGTCCGCCGCGCCCTCGAATGCGGTCCTGAAGTTCGCGCGGATAGGGCCCGCGGGCGAGCATCTCGGGGTCGTAGTTGCTTTCGAGATAAGCGCCGTCGACCCACGAAACGAGATCACACAGGCCGTGAAATGGATGTCCCAGATCGGTGAGGATCGCCAGACGCCGTCCATCGTGCTCGACGACAAAGACAACGCCATCGGCTGCGTCGTGCGGCGTGCGGCGCGTGTGGACGCGAACGTCGCCGAATTCGAGCGTGTCGCCGGCGGAGAAATAACGTTGGTCGTGAATCTTGCCGAGGGCGTAGGCGGCCGCACGGGCGGTCTGGCGCGTCGCGTAGACGGGAATATGGAAGCGCCGATGCACTTTCCCCACACCGCAGACGTGGTCGAAGTGATCGTGCGTGATGAGGACCGCCTGGACGCTGCGCAGATCGCGGCCGTGCACGGCGAGGCGTTCGGCGGCCTT
>JBGAJB010000308.1:0-4015 GCA_044225155.1 Phycisphaerae bacterium
CTATTCGCTCTTCGCTATTAGCAATTCGCTCTTACCGCGCAGCCGCCGCCGGTTGCTGCGCCATCAGCACGCGTTCGATGAAGCCGGTGTCGACGTTGCCTTCGATGAATTCGGCCTGCTGGAAAATGCGCTGGTGTAGCGGGATGGTGGTTTTGATGGGTTTGATGATGAATTCGCTGAGGGCGCGGGACATCGTTTTGAGAGCCAGCTCGCGCGTCGGGCGGTGGACCAGGAGCTTGCAGATCATGGAGTCGTAATAGGGGCTGACAACGTAGCCGCTGTAGGCGTGAGTATCCATGCGCACGCCCGGGCCGCCGGGCGGGATGAACTGATTGATCGGGCCGGGGCACGGGCGGAAGTTGTCGTCAGGGCTTTCGGCGTTGATGCGGCACTCGATGGCCGCGCCGGTCTGCTTGATGTCGTCCTGACGGAGCTTCAGCGGCTCGCCGGCGGCGATGCGGATCTGCCACTGCACCAGATCGACGCCGGTGACCAGCTCGGTCACCGGATGCTCGACCTGGATGCGGGCGTTCACTTCCATGAAGTAGAAATTCTCATCGGCGTCGACAAGGAATTCGCACGTGCCCGCGTTGTAATAGCCGGCGGCTTTCGCCAGGCGGGCGGCGGCGGCGCAGAGCTTGTTGCGCGTCTTGTTGCTGATGTGCGGCGAGGGCGACTCTTCGACCAGCTTCTGATTGCGGCGCTGCAAAGAGCAATCACGCTCCCAAAGATGCAGCACATTCCCGTATTTGTCGCCGAGGAGCTGGACCTCGACGTGGCGCGGGCGCTCGACGAGCTTTTCGATGTAGAGCGTGCCGTCCTTAAAGGCGGCCTCGGCCTCGGCGCGGGCGTTGCGGAACTGCGTGCGCAGGGCGGCCTCGTTGTGGGCCGGGCGGATGCCGCGTCCGCCGCCGCCGGCGCTGGCCTTGATCATGACCGGATAGCCGATGCGCTCGGCGACCGCGACGGCGTCGGTCTCGTTTTCGACCGCGCCGTTCGAGCCCGGCACCTGGGGCACCTTGGCCTTCAGGGCGAGCTTTTTCGCCCCGAGCTTGTTGCCGAGCATGTCCATCGATTCGGCCGAGGGGCCGATGAACTCGATGCGGCAATCGCGGCACATCTGGGCAAATTTCGCGTTTTCGCTGAGGAAGCCGTAGCCGGGATGGATGGCCTCGACGTCGGCGATCTCGGCCGCGGCAATGATGGCGGCCGGATTCAGATAGCTCTGGGCGGCGGCCTCACCGCCGATGCAGATCGCGTCGTGGGCGAGATTCAGGTACGCGGCGTCGCGGTCGGCCTTGCTGTAGACGGCGACGGCCTCGATGCCGAGATCGCGGCAGGCGCGAATGACGCGCAGCGCGATCTCACCACGATTTGCAACCAATATGCGGCTGAACATGCGAAGTTGTGGCCCTATGTCGGCGATACCGCGAACAGCGGCTGGTCGAACTCGACGGCCTGCGCGTTCTTCACGAGCATGCGCGTGACGCGGCCGGAGACTTCGGCCTTGATTTCGTTGAAGACTTTCATCGCCTCGATCAGGCAGACGACGGAATTCGGATTGACGGTGTCGCCGACTTTGACGAACGCGGGCGACTCCGGATCGGCCGCGGAGTAGAAGGTGCCGACCATGGGCGAGCGGATGAGAATCTCATTCGCGTCGGCAGTCGCGCCGGCTGCGCCGGAGTTGCCGGTCGCCGGCGCCGCAGCGCCCGCCGGGGCCGGCTGAGCCGCGGGAGTGGGCGCGGCCTGGACTCCTATCGCGGACGGCAGGTGCGCGGGGACGGCCGTGATAGTCGGCGTCTGTCCGCCGCGGCGGAGGAGAATATGGGTTTCGCCTTCTTGAATCTCGATGCGAGTGAGGTCGTTTGTGACCATCAGTTCGACGAGATTCCGGATGCGTTCTAGATCCATGGATACCTTGAATGCTGCGACGGGACGCCGACGATCCGGGCCGCGACCCGTTTGGGGTGCGGAAACGGTACGATGCGTTTTCGTCGCGAGTAGTTCCCCAAAAACCCGCTAACCCACGTGCGCGGCTCGGAACGAGCAGTCAGGCCCGCATAATTACGTGCGCGGTTCCGATCGGACGGACCGACGACCTTAGCACGGCAGCGTGGACAGGACTTCGTAGCCGGTTTCGGTCACGAGCACGTCGTCTTCGAGCCTGACGCCTCCGACCCCCGGCAGGTACACCCCCGGCTCGATCGTGACGATCATGCCGGGCCGCAGAACATCCTGACTCCGCCGCGCCAACCGCGGAGCCTCATGCACATTCAGGCCGATCCCATGACCCAGGCCGTGATTGAACTGCTTGTCAAATCCGGCTTTACGAATGATCGACCGCGCCACCCGGTCCACGTCTTCCGCTCGCACACCCGGTCGGACGGCCTCAATGGCCGCATCGTGCGCCGCGCGCACGGCGCGCAGAACCGGCTTCAGCTTGGGCGGGATGCTACCTAGCCACACCATACGGGTCAAGTCGGAGACGTACCAGTCGGCGCGGGCGCCCCAGTCAATGAGCAGGCCCTGATCGCGGCGGACGACGGCGTCGCCGGCTTCGTAATGCGGCAGTGCGCCGTTCGGGCCGACGGCGACGATCGGAGCGAAGGACGCGGCCTGCGCGCCGAGCTTCTGCATCTCGAAGACGAGGCGCGCGGCAACCTCACGTTCGGTGAGACCGGGGCGGAGCCAATCGGACATTTCGCGGAAGGCTTGTTCGGCGATGGCAATGGCCTTTCGGACGGCCGCGACTTCGGAGGGTGTCTTGCTCTGGCGCATGCCGGAGATCAGGCCGCTGGTGGCGATCAGCTTGGCCGGGCGGGCGAGCTTGGCGAGGGAGCTGAAGACCGCGACGTTCATGTGCAGCGGCTCGAAGCCAAGCTTGGTGATTTTCTCGCGTTTCAGTTCCTTGGCAGTCGCCTCGGGGCCGCGCACCACGCGGATGACGGTGCGGGCCCACGGGGCTTCATGCGCGGCGGTCGTGATGAAGCGGCCGTCGGTGAGCAGGACGACGGAATTGGCGGTCACGAGCACGCCGCCATCCTCGCCCGTGAAGCCGGTCAACCAGATCTGGTCCATGCGATCCACGACAAGAAAGCCGTCAATGCGATGTTCGGCCAAAGCCGCGCGGAAGCGCGCGATGCGATCGGCGTAAGGCGCGGGAATGCCTGAGATTCTGGACTTCTTTGGGGATGCGGAGCGTTTCGCGCGGGGCACTGGCTGTTACTCCTGGTTGGTCCGGCCGCTGAAGAGCGGAATCGTACTCGATGAACAAGTGTTTATGAGCACGGCGCGACGGCGGCGGACGCCGCGACTCGCAGGGGACTCTCGTCGCAGCGCGGCTAGGACGGGAAGAGCCCGGACGATCATCGTGATCGCGTACGTCAAACGGGATCGGTAATCGTCCGGCGCGATCTATTGCTCGTGAGCTTGTTCGATTCCTCGCCGGTCGTGCGGTAGGCTTTTTCGCACCGCCTCGGTAATCGAAGGGGGCGCGAGGATATGCCATGAGAATCGCGTGCGGGCCGGCGCAGGTTGCGGTCGAGGTGGAAGCGTCGACGGAAGATGCCAATCGGCGCGTCGCCGGGCTGATCGCAGCGCTGATTCGCCAGAAGTGCGCGCAAGGCAAGACGGCCGTGCTGGGGCTGGCGACGGGGTCAACTCCCACTGGCGTGTATGAAGAGCTCGTACGCCTGCATCGCGAAGAGCGGCTGAGCTTTCGCAACGTCATCACGTTCAATCTCGACGAATACTGGCCGATGCCACCGGACCGGTTGCAGAGCTACGTCCGCTTCATGAATGAGCACCTGTTCGATCACGTCGACATCGAGCGGCGGAATGTCCACATCCCCGACGGCACGACGGAGCGTGGGCAGGTGAGTCAGGCGTGTGCAGCGTACGAGGAGGCCATTCGCGCTGCCGGCGGCATCGATGTGCAACTGCTGGGAGTCGGGCGCACGGGGCACATCGGCTTCAATGAGCCGGGCAGCCCGCGCGACAGCCGCACGCGCCT
>JBGAJB010000309.1:0-4013 GCA_044225155.1 Phycisphaerae bacterium
CGGACTGCTCCGGCCTTGCGGGCGGCACGCGCCATGCGACGGCTCCTTTGTGCGAGTCGCGCACTATAGCCTCAATACGAAGCGTGCGACCGGCGAACACGATTGTCGCAACGCGAATACTGCGCCAATTTCCGCGCGAGATTCGCGCAGCGTTACGGAGCGGACGCTGGCGCGGATGCTGGTGCCGACGCGCTGCCCGTCGAAAGGCGGAATGGCTGCTTGGATTCGTAAAGCTTCCGGCGCTGTGTCGCGTCGCGGAAGAGTTCGAGGTCGCGATCGCGGCGCGCCGCGGAGAGCGCGGCGTCCTCCAGCTTGATTGCGGTCTCGAAGTCGCCGGCCGCGGCATACGTGGAAGCGACAACATCGAGAACCGTGGCGTCTTCGGGCGCCTGCTGGCGTGCTTTTTCGGCGCGGCGCGTGGCCTCCTCCGGCTTGCGAATTGACTCATCGCCGCTGTTGGCGAGCAGCCAGGCAGACGCCGTGAGCAGCCCGAGATTTTCCGGTTCAAGTGCCAGCCCCGCGTCGAGCGCCTTCACGGCTTCGGCGTGCTTCCCCGTGATCATCAGCAGCACGCCGAGCGCGTTCCACGTTCCGGCCCGCGGCGCGATTTCCAATGCCGCGCGATACGCCTGCGCGGCCTCTTCCTTTCGACCGGCCGCCGTGAGCAATTGGCCGGCCAGCATTCGGGCCAATTCGTCGCGCGGCGCTTCCTTGATCACCGACTCCACGAGCGCGATACCCGGCGCGGGGAGTTTTTGCTCCATCGCAAGTACGGCGAGCCGGAGTCGCGTGTCGTTGTCTCGCTGGGAAGCGGGTATGGAAGTCGGCGCGGGGATTCCGAAGGCCTCGCGCATCGAATCGAGGCCGCTTGCCAGTCCGGCGTTCTGCTCGGCGGCCGTCTTGAATGCGGCATTGGCGCCGGCTTGATCGCCCTTCGCCGCCAGCGCAAGCGCCAACAACGAGCTCCCCAACCCCGCATCCGCGCCTTGCGACAGCGCGAGATCGATTGCCTCGACGGCGGGGCCGTAGTGTCCCAGGGCCGTGCGGGCCGCTCCGAGGCGCAGCAGGGACAGCCCGTCACGCGGATTTCCCGCCACCGCCTTCTCCAGGTATTGCGCGGCGTCCTCAAACTTTCCCTGGGCCGCCAGGGCGCCGCCGAGCGCCGCGAAAACTCCGTAGAAACCCTTCGAAAGCTCCGGGTTGCGCTCCAGCACGCCGCGCAGCTTCTGCTCCGCGAGGGCAAACTGGCCGATCTGCGTGAGCATCATGACGTCATTGCACTCGTTCAGTTCCCGCGCGAGTTTCATCGGGCTCGCGCCCGTCGGCTGAAGCAGCGCCCGTTCGTCAACGGCGTCGATCGAAAGGCTGCCCGCATAACCGAGGGCCGTGAGGTTGCGCTGCTGCTCGGCCGACAGCCCGACGCGCGCGTTCGAAACGGCCCGGGCGGACTCGACCGTCTTGAGCAGCTTGGACCGCAATTCGGCCGCCCGATTTGCGTCCGAAGCGATCAGATTCTTTGTCTCACCGGGATCGTGAGCAATGTCGTAAAGCTCGGGCTCGGTTGAGTAGATGTACTTCCAGCCGTCCGCACGAATGCTGCGCAGCGGCGAAAGTTCGAAATTGAACTTTGCGTAAAGCGATTCGCTGTAGGCCGACAGATGCGGGTCGGGCGTCTCACTGCGGGCCAGGCTGCGCAGATCGATTCCCTGCGAAGCCATGGGCGCCGACGCGCCGACCAGCGCGGCTGCGGTCGGAGCAATGTCAATGATGCGCGTTTGCGCGGCGACGCGTTTGCCGGCCGGCAGCACGCCCGGGGCACGCATCAGCAGCGGGATCGAAAGCGTCGCGTCATAGACGAACAGACCGTGCGTTCGTTCCTGATGTTGGCCGAGCGATTCGCCGTGATCGGCGGTGATGATGACAGCGGTGTCCTTGTCGTGGCCGGACTTCGCCAGCCCGTCGAGCACGCGACCGAGCTCGGCGTCGACATAGGCGATCTCCGCGGCGTAGGTGTCGTCGCCATATTGCGAGCGAAAAGGATCGGGCGCGCGGTGCGGCAGGTGCGGGTCGAAAAAGTGCAGAAAGAGGAAGAAGGGGCGCGGATCGGTGTTCGCGAGAAACGCGAGGCCCGCATCGGCAATCTCGCTCGCCTGTCGTTCGGGGGGAATCCCCGGCGGTCGATCACCGCGCACGTCGCCATAGGTTGCAAAACCCTGATCAAGTCCAAGCTCACGATTGAGCACGGCCGCCGCCACTTCCGCGCCGGTGCGAAAGCCGCGGCCGGAGAGCGTTTCCGCGAGCGTCTCGTTTTCCGGAGCCAGCACGAAGCCGGCGTTGTCGCGCACGCCGTGAACAAATGGATATGCGCCGGTCAGCAAACTGCTATGGGCCGGCAGCGTCAGCGGCGCGACGGTCGTGCACTGCTCGAACACCACGCCTTCGCGCGCGACGCGATCAATGTTTGGCGTCGCAGGTTTCTTGGCGCCGTAGCAGCCGAGCCGATCCGGGCGAAGCGTGTCGATCGAGATCAGCAGAATGTTCTTCAGCGCGGGCAAATTGGCCGCTCCGGGCGTCTGCGCGGAAGGCTGGCTCGCCGGACCCGGGTTGCAGCCGCTGAACCCCGTGAGAATGACGGCGCCCAGAAGCGCGCTGATTAGTCCATCGCTGCGCATACTCACCTCGTTGCGAAAGTCTACGGGACCGGGCCTGCTTCATGCGATGTATCGCCCCCCTCAGCGAATTGGCCCAATTCCAGCAATTGCTCCGCCACCGAATCAGCCCTAACCACTGCTCCCGCCGATCCTTAGCGACGGCAGGTCCGAATCGCCGCGTTCGGGCAAATTGCCCTGCCTCGCCACGTCAGTAGAATGCCCCGCTTTCGCACCGCAACCGACGCGGCGCGAGAAGAACGAAGGACCGCGCGTGCTCGTCCGTCACGATAGGCCGCGAAATCTCCGCTGGTATCTGGCCGCGCCGATGCTCTTCGGCGATCTCGGCACGAGCCGCCTGTATGTGCTGGGCCTCGCGATCTCTTACGCGGGTACTTCCGCGCCGTTCTATGTCGCGGCCGTCGGCCTTCTGCTGGTCATGGTCGGTTGGGCGTACACCGTCGCGTGCCGCGTCAATCCGGACGGCGGCGGCGTTTACTCGGCCGGCCGGGCAATTCACCCCAACATCGGTTTGATCGGCGCGACGCTGCTGCTCACCGATTTCGTCGTGACGGCGGCTCTATCGACCTATGAGGCCATCGCCTACATCGGCGCGCCGTTTGGCTTGCCCGCGAATTCCCCGCTCATCGGCTGGCTGAGCGTCACCGCCATCCTGCTGCTCGGCGGCTTGAACTACATCGGCCCCAAACGCGCCGGATCGTTTGCGCTCGCGGTGGCGGTGGCGTCGATCGCCGCGACGGTCGTGCTCACGGCAGCCTGCATTAGCGAGGTACCCACGGGTTGGAGCCGCATCACGCCGATGCACACGGATCCGTGGCACCTGTGGACGAGCTTCACGAACGTCGTGCTGGCTCTCTCGGGTATCGAAGCGATCGCCAACATGACCGGCATCATGGTTCTGCCGATAGCGCGGACGACACGCCTTTCGATCTGGCCGGTGATTGCCGAAGTGGTGTTCTTCAACATCGTTCTGATCCTGGCGGCCATGGCGATTCCGGGACTGGCCGACCTCGGTAGTTGGGCGAACCTGCCGCTTGAGCAGCTTTCGGAGCAGCAGCACGCGGTGCAGGAGCGTTTGCTGGAGGTGTTGGCGCGCGAGCACACCTCCCGTTGGCTGGCAGGCGCCATCAGCGTCGTCTTCGGCTTGTTGCTGCTTTCAGCGAGCAACACCGCGATTCTCGCAATGATGAATATTCAGTATTCGATGGGCCGCGACGGCGAGCTGCCGGAGTGGTTCAGCCGGATCAACAATTTCGGCGTGCCCTGGTACGGCCTATTTGCGGCCTGCCTGCTGCCGATCGCCGTCGTGCTGTTGGCGGGCAGCGTGCAGACCCTGGCGGGGAT
>JBGAJB010000310.1:0-4078 GCA_044225155.1 Phycisphaerae bacterium
AGGTGACGGTGGCTGATCTGCAGCGCGTCGCGCAGAAGTACATGGCGCCGGACCTGGCCGTCTCGATCACGATCGAACGCAACCTCCTCGGCACGCTCTTCGGCAAGAAGACCAGCGATGAGGAAAACGCGCCGATCACGGCCACGCCCGAAACCGAGGCGCCGCCGCCCGGTCGCGCGGGTCTCACGCGTCCGGCCGATTTCGCCGCACAGCCGCCGCTGGCCGGCCTGCTGAGCACTGATCCGACGCCGAAATTTGAAACCGAGCAACTGCCGAACGGGTTGAAGGTCATCGTCGTTCGAAACAGCGAAGTGCCCTACGTCACCGTCTCGCTCAACATGCCCAGCGGCGCGTGGACGGAGGGCAAGCCGGGAGCGGCCGCTCTTGCGATGGACATGCTCACGAAGGGCACATCGACCCGCACTGAAGCGCAACTGGCCCAGGAGCTCGACAGCTACGCGATCTCGCTCAGCGGCAACGCCGGCATGGATTCGACGAGCGTCTCGCTCTCCTGTCTGACGGAGAATCTGGAGCACGGCATGACGCTGCTCGCGGACGTCACGCGGCGGCCGAAATTCGACGAAAGCGAGTTTGAGAAGCTGCGCCAGCAGACGCGCACGCAACTGGCGATCTCCACGGCCACTCCCGAGTACATGGCCGACCGCGAGGCCCGCAAACACCTTTACGGCCAGCACCCGTATGGGCGCAGCGCGACCGGCGAGGTCGATGACATCGACAAGCTGAGCGTGGCCGACGCGCAGACGTGGTGGTCGAATTTCGTCCGGCCCGAGAAGGCCGCATTGATCTTCGCCGGCGACATCGACATGAAGCGGGCGAAGGAGCTGGCGGTCGCGACGCTCGGCGATTGGAAGCTCGAAGCCCCGGTGCCGACGGTAAAGATGCCGCCGATTCCCGCTCCGACGGCCACGCACATTTACCTGGTCGATCGGCCGGGCGTGCAGGCGCAGATTCGCGCGTCGCAGATCGGTATGACGCGGCACGACGACCGCTTCTTCACGGCCCAGATGCTCAGCGGATATTTCGGGGGCGCGTTCAACAGCCGCCTGAACGAAACGATCCGCGTGAAAAAGGGCCTGACTTACGGGGCGCGCGGCGGCTTCGGCGCGCAGCGCAACGCCGGCTCGTTTACGGTCTCGACCTTCTCCAAGATCGAGACGACGGCCGAGGCGGTGCGCGCGATTTTCGATGAACTCAAACGTTTGCAGGAGGAGCCGCCGACCACCGAGGAACTGGAGAAGACCAAGTCCTACGAACTCGGCAGCTTCGCCGGCGATCGCGAAACGCCGCAGGCCGTCGCCGGCGATCTCTGGATGATCGAATCGCAGGGCCTGCCCGCGGACTATTTCGGCCAGATGCTCAAGAGTTTCGCGGCGACGACGCCGGAGGATTGCGCCAAGCTCGCGAAATCGGCGATCGATCCGTCCAAGATGGTGGTGGTCGTCGTCGGGCCGGCGGCGCAGCTCAAAGATGAGCTGGAGAAGATCGCGCCGGTAACGGTCGTGAAGGATGAGCCCGGCGATACGGACGAGGACGACAAGTAGCGCCGGGTCAAGCTCGCCGGTGCTCAACCGCCCGGCGGGTTCGCCCCGTCGCGGGAATCATTGTCGTCGAAGATAAATTCGAGACCGATCAGGTAGCCGAATGCCGCCTGCGTGCAGTGGCGGACGATCGCCTCGCCGTAGCAGCTTAGCTCGGGCTGATGCAGCGCGAATGCCAAGCGTGAATGCGTCGGTACGGGCCGGCGCGTGCGCATCGCGAGACCGCCGACGCTCAGGTTGTGCAGCGTCGCGAGAAAGTGCCGTTCGCCGTAGCACTGTTCGGGCAGCCAGATTTCCACCGTGCCGGGGAACGGCCAGCGTTCAGTGCCGCGCTTGCCGCCCGGATGCTTCTTCTGCGCGCCGGTTGCACGTGTTTCGAGGAGCCGGCGAATCGTCTCCGGGCTGAGGCGAACGATATTGTCGGCGTCCATGGTGTACTCCGGCAGCGCGCGGTTCGGCTGCGATTACATCGTTCGAAACGCAGTCTCGCGCCAGTAGTCGCCGTCGGCGGCCCATAACTCGCGATTCAGCGGATTTGTGATTGAACACTCGGTCGCGATTCGAAGCGGGTACGCGAAACTCCGCGGCAATCGACGCCCCGTAACTCCGTCAATCCCCCGCCGAAACGCGCGATTTTCGCGCTAGTCAAGTCTTGCGCGTGGAATTCCGATGCCACGCCGTCCTGAATTCACCTGACGCTGCGCGGTCCGGGGGGAGCGCGCGGCGACGTTCCAAAGCACGGAACGCAGGCGTATTCGAGACTCGAGGGGGGAGAGTCGCATGCACCGTCCGAATGGGCGCATCCTCTGCGCGCCGCTGCTCCTGGCCGCCCTGCTCGGCGGATGTCCGTCCAATAGCAGCGATACCACCGCCGGCAACGATAGTAGCAGCAGCGCGGGCAGCGACCTGACCAGCCTCTTCGGCCTGGTCGCCGGCGCGACCGCGACGGCCGACAGCGGCGACACGAGCGGTCCATCCACTACTACGAACGCCGACGCCGGCAACATTGCGACGCCCGAATCGACGGTCATCTCCGGCCGCGTCACCGGCTCAGGGCAATATCAGATGTTTGATCTCGGCGCGCACGCCGCAGGTGATCGCGTCGCCGTGACGTCGGCGCTCTTTACCGCGACTTTTGTCGTCGCGCTGTTCGATGAGAACGACGATCTGCAACTGCGCTCCTACATGACGGCCGGCACGAACATGACGCTGAATGTCCGCAAGAGCACCGCCAATCTTCAACTCGGCGT
Organism: Phycisphaerae bacterium; assembly: GCA_044225155.1. GTDB lineage: Bacteria > Planctomycetota > Phycisphaerae > UBA1845 > Fen-1342 > CAYMBL01. Next base: position 2,810 of record JBGAJB010000310.1, read on the forward strand.
CATGCCGCCCTCAAACGGCGGCGGCGGAGATTTTCGATTGACGGTGGCGAGCGATCGCGCGGCCGTCCCGGGGCCGAATCCGCAGGTCGTCTGGTTGAATTTCGCCGGCGCGGACAATGTCCGCATCGCCAATCAGGCGCCGGTATCGTTCGGACCGTTCGACGGCGCGGAGATCGGCACGACCTACGTCGGTCACACCGACGAAATGAAGCAGGCGATCGTCGCTGCGATGCGCAACGATTACCTCGGCTACAACGTGACGATTCTCTCGTCCGACGATGGCCCGCCGCCGAGCGGCAACCATTCCGTCATTCACTTCGGCGCTTACGCGTCCGGACTGCTCGGACTGGCCGACACGGTGGATTCCTACAACAGCAATCCGAATGAAGAGGCGATCGTCTACATCGAGAGCTTCGCGCCGTACTGGACGATGCAGCTCACGCCGCCGCAGATGGGCGTGATGATCGCCAACGTCGGCAGCCACGAGCTTGGGCATCTGCTGGGGCTGTTCCACACGCGCGCGCCGGCGGACGTGATGGACACGACCGGCACGGCCTGGGACCTCGCGGCGGATCAGTCGTTCATCCGCGCGCCGTTGGAACAGAGTGTCTTCGCGACGGGCATGGAGGATTCGCCCGCCTTGCTGCAACTCTCAGTCGGCGTGAATCCGGCCGCGAAATCCGCGTCCGTCGCGCGTGAAAAGAGCGACGCAGACCGCATGTTGATCCGCGCCGCCCAGCGGTTGCTGGCCGGGCAGTGCGGCACGTGCCGGAATCTCGATCACCGCTAACGCGGCGCTACTTGCCGGCCGTCGCGCACAGGCAACTGGCCGCGATCGGCGTATCAGCGCGATGCCACGTCTTCGCAAAGCGGCGCTCGGCGTCGGCCAACCCGGCGCTGTCGCCGCTTTTGCGACAGCACTCGGCCAGGCCATGCAGCGACCAGCCGTTTTCCGGCCAGTTCTTCAGATCCTCGCGATAGACCGACTCGGCCTCGGCAACACGCCCGGCGTCGAGCAGATATGCGCCGAGGATGTGCCGCACCGGATGCATCCACTCCGGCGGTTCCATGTAGAGCAGCGAATCCTCTTCGACGACGGCCGCCTGCAAGACGGTCACCGCCGCGTCGATATTTCCGGTGCGGTACGCGATCTCCGCCTCCAGCACTTTGTCAGCGATGCCGAGCACTTTGTGGGCCGGATTAATCGCCATCATTGCATCCGCCGGAACGCGATGGGCAGCGCTGCGAAATCGCGCCTGCTCCTGGCGG
>JBGAJB010000008.1:0-15196 GCA_044225155.1 Phycisphaerae bacterium
GGCGGCGTGCGTTCCGGCGGCGGCAACATCGGGAATGGGAACGGGAACGGCGGACGCGGCGGTGGCGCCGGCGGGCGCGGCCCGCAGCGCGCCCCCGGGCGCGGTGGCACGTATGGCAATGGCGGACGCACGATCGGCGACTTGAACAACAGTCGCGGAGGATAGCGCGCGTGCGAGACAGCGCAGTGCGAAAACAACTGTTCGCCGCCGAAGCGCGCCGCTCTCTGACCAGCCCCGCGCTGGAGGACCGGTCTGGTACCGGTCTTTCAGAGCGTGAGAGGTACGACGAGCCCCGCGCGTGTTCACGTTCGAGTGCCGCGCGGCGGGCGTTGACCCTGCTCGAAGTCATCATCGCGATCGTGCTGATCGTCGTGCTGCTCTCGGCGGCGCTGACGTTTCTCTGGCAAACGCTCGAAATCCGCAAGGATGCGCGGATGGCGGCCGATCGCACGCAAATCGCGCGGCAGGTGCTGAACAAGATTGAGTCCGAATTGCGCGGCTGCGTCGGTTCGGATCAGATCGGTTTCCCGGTCGAGCAGCGCCTCGCGGGCGATCGGCGCAGCATCAATTTCCTGACGACTGCTTTGCCCAAAGATACTGATTACGTCTTTCGCGACGAGACCGAGACGCCGCCGCCCGCGGCCCACGATCTGCGGCTGGTCTCCTACAGCTTGTGGGTCGATCAGAATAACACGGACGAAAACGGCGAACCGATCGTGGGCGGAATCATCCGCAGCGAGAAGCAAACGCTCAATCAGTATGTCGTGGACGAGACGAATCCGCTTGCCATCCGCAACGATCTCTGGTCGCACGAACTGGCTTATTTGGAGTTTCGCTATTTTGACGGTGTCGAATGGGACACGAAGTGGGACATCACCGAGGGGAATTCGCTGCCGCAGCTCGTCATGGTGACGGTCGGCTTCAAGCCCATCACGAGCGAGGAACTCGATAACTCCGATCTCTCCACCTACCCGGTCGATCAGTACCCGTTCGGCCCGGATGAGGTGAAGACCGACCGCTACACGGCCGTCGTGCGCTTGCCGGCGGCGGACAAGTTCTTTGGCAGCCGCATTCAGCGCGTCGGTAAGCAGCTCACGGATCAGCTCGGCGTGGGGGGCGTGAAGTGAGGTACGGAAACGAGCGTCAGACGAGGCACGCGCGCGGGATCGTGCTGCCGGTCGTGCTGCTGTTGATCGGCCTGCTCGCGCTCATCATGGCCGGATTCATTTTCTTCGTGCGCGCGGAGACGGCCGGCATTCAGGCCTTCAATAACGGACAGCAGGCGCGCCTGGCGGCCGAGTCGGGTTTTGAGTTTCTGACGTCGATCCTCCGGACCGACCGCGACAACTCCAAGGCCTGGTTCGACGTGCCGGATAAGTTCCGCCACGCGCTGGTCTACTCGCCCGCGTTCGATCGGCAGTCCGATCCCGTGCGTCAGACCGGTTCGCGCAAGGACTATCTGCTGAACAACCTTACGCCGCCGGAGGCGTGGCGCTTCTCCATCGTCGCGGAACGACAGGATGGGCCCGAAGGCGCGATTCGTTACGGCGTTACGCCCGAAACATCAAAGCTGAATCTCAACACGGCGACAGACGCCCAGATCACACAGCTTCTGACGCCGCTGCTCTTCGAACTCGGCGTGCAGAACGCGCCCGATCTCATCGCGTCGCTGCTGGATTGGCGCGATATGGATGATGACACGCGCGACGGTGGGGCGGAGAACGACTACTACAACACGCTCAGCCCGCCCTACAACGCGAAAAATGGCCACTTTGACACGGTCGAGGAATTGCTTGCCGTGCGCGGCTTCACGGCCGCGATCCTGTATGGCGAGGACACGAATCGCAACGGCGTGCTCGATCCGAATGAGAATGACGGCGAGGCGAGCGCGCCGATCTATGACAATGCCGACGGCGTGCTCAATCGCGGCATCGCGCCGTTTCTCACGGTCTATTCGCGCGAGCCGGACACCGCCAACGACAACAAGCCGCGCATTCCAGTGACGGCCGGCGGCCCCGCGATCGCCGCGTTGATTGCCAAGGACATCAAAGAGGGCGAGCTGAGCGCCGAGACGATCGCGTTTCTCTCTCAGCTTCAGGGCGTGCGGATCAGCAGCGCGGCCGATCTGTACACGATGGGCGACGAGCCGCCGGATGACTCCGGCGGGGATCAGAATGGCGGCGATCAGCAGGGCGGCGATCAGCAGGGCGGCGACAACAACGGACCTCGTCCGCCGCAGGATCCGTCGCGCAGCTTCGGCAGTCTCGGCGACCCCAAGGGCGGCGCTCGGAGCCGCCAGACGACCGGTCAGAACAACGGGCAGACGGGTGGTAACCGCGGACCGCGTGGCATTCGTCCACAGGATATTCGCGGCGGCGGTGGCAACGGCAACAACGGCGGCAATCGTGACAACGGGCAGGACGATACGGCCGACGGTCCGCAGATTCCGCAGGTAATTCCCAATGACGGCAATGGCACCCGCGGTGGACGAGGCGGGCGCGGTGGTCGCGGCGGCGGATTGGGTGGGCCGACCAGCCAACCCGGCGGCTCGCGCGGCGGCGGCGGCAGCACGATTCAGAACAGTCCCGTGACGCTCGAAGAAATGTCCGTGATCATGGATCGCTTCACCGCCCGCCAGGTGCAGCCCGGCCAGCTCATCGAGGGCTTGATCAACATCAACACCGCCTCGGCCCGCGTACTAGCGTTGCTGCCGGGGATGACGCCGGACAAAGTGGGGGCGCTGCTCGGCGCGCGGGCCAAGGCCGACGAGCAGACTTTGCGCACCACCGCCTGGCCGCTGACGACCGGGGCGCTCGATCCGGCCACTTTCAAACAAATTGCACCCTTCATCACGGCCAAGTCGTATCAGTTCCATGTGGAGGTGCTCGGGTACGCCGATCACGTTAAGCTGTCGCGCCGCCTGGAATGGGTGATCGAGATGGTCGGACCGCTGGCGCAGGTTCGCTACTACCGCGACCTTACGACGCTCGGCTTTGCCTGGCCGGTGGATTCGGAAACGATCGTTTCGGGCGGGCAGTAGGACGCCTGAGCAGCGGGAATCGAGAACGAGATGAAGAGTGAGGCGAGACTCTCGATCAAACGCGCGACTCGGTTTGTGGGTCGGATCTCATTTCGCGACTGTCGTTGAGGGATTGGCTTGATCAGTTTGCCGAAAAAAGTGCTCTGCCTTGACTGGGATCGGCGCATGCTGCGCCTGGTCGTCGCCCGCGTCGGCCGCGGCAAGGTCGATCTGGAAGATGCTCATGCGCATCGCCTGCCGGCCGGGCTCGATGCGGACGACCCGACCGCGATGGGCGGCTTCATCGCCGAGAGTCTGAAGCGCCACAACCTGAAGCATCGCCGGGTCGTCGTGGACGTGCCGCGCGATCGCGCCGTGATTAATCGCCTGCGTCTCCCTCCGACGCCGCTGAACGAGCTGGCCGCCGCCGTTCGTTTTCAAGCGATGCGCGAGTTGCCGTTCTCGCTCGAAGAAGCAGAGATTGACTACGTCGTCATGAATCGCGATGGCGCGCTGGCGACCGAAGTGCTGCTCGCGGCCGTGCGGCGCGAAGTGCTCGAACGCGTGCGGCAGACCTGTGCCGCGGCCCATCTGACGCCCGTCCGCATCGGATTGCGGCCCTATGCAAATCTCGTGGCCGTGTCGCAGTTGCCGGCGACGCTCGAACGCCGGACGTTGTTCGTCGATGTCGGTCCGACCGGCACGGAGATCGACGTACTGCGCGGGCGCGTGCTGGCGTTTTCGCGATCCGCCCAGGTGAACGCGCCGCTACTGGGAGAGGATGCGGGCGACCGGACGATTCCGATTTCCGCCAAGGCCGAGCAGGCTGAGATTGAGCTGGCCGAGTCGAACGAGCAGGCGATCGTCGACGAGTTGCTTGTCGAAGTTACGCGCTCGTTGCAGGCCTACCGGGCGACGGAGACGAACGCCGGATTGGATCAGATCGTCGTGGCCGGCGGCACCGGTCTCGAGCCGGCGTTGCTCGAAGCGCTGGAAAAGAAATTCAACCTTCCGACGATGCTGTTCGACCCGACGGCCGTGCTCGGCGTGCGGCCTGAGGAAGCGGTGAAGCTGCGGGCTTTTTCCGCGGCGCTGGGCCTGGCGTGGGGACTCAGTCGCGACGGCCTGCTCGAACTCGACTTCCTGAATCCGAAAAAGCCCCAACCGCCGCGGGCCGATCTTTACCGCCGCCTGCGGATCGGAGGCATTGCGGCCGCCGTGCTCATTCTGAGCGTGACGACATGGCTCATCAGCGACACCTGGTCCATGAGCAGTCAGCTTGAACGGTTGCGGAAGCAAAACAACGAGCGTCAGGCGCGGCTGCAGGAAATCACGCGGCTCGACATGCGGGCCCGCGCCGCCGGTGATTGGAACGAGCAATCGCATCGCGGCGTCTGGCTCGATCACATCCTGCGACTGACGGACAGCGCGGTCGACATCGGGAAGAAGATGTTGTTGACCGACATCGTCTGTGACGCGGACAGCGCGACGATCACGGTCAAGCTCGCCGCCGACAGCTGGGACACCGTCGCGGAGTACATCGATAACCTGGAGCAGTTGGAGGAGTCCGGCAAGAAGATTTATCACCTGCGGGCGGGCATCTGGAACGTCTCGCGCAACCCGGACGCAAAGTTCCGCGGGACGGTGGATCTGCGGGTGCAGATCGAGCCGCTCGCGGCATTCGTGCGCGATACGCCGAAGCGCGACGGTGACGCCGACGCCGCGATCAAGGCGGTGCCATAGCCATGACCATTCGCGAGCGAAATCTGGCGATCGGAGTGGTCGGGGCGCTGGTGCTCTTTGGCGGCTACGGTTTTGTTCAGTCCGCGGTCATTGCGCCGCGCGCCCAACTTTCGAAAGAGCTGAACGACGAACGGACGCGGGCCGGCAGCCAGGAAACTCGCGAAGGCGATCAGAAAATCACCTTTGCCGCCTGGGAAAAACAGATGCGCCGGACGCTCGGCGTCGACGCCGACAAAGTCTCGGGCAATTTCCGCGATGATGTGAGCGATTTGCTCAAGAAGCATAAGCTCACGCGGGATCTGACCATCAGTCCACGCGATGCGCGCATCGTTCAGAAATCGATCCGCAAGGGATTCTCCGAGCTGTCGCTGCAAGTCAGCGTAAAGGGCTCGCTCGAGAACCTGGTGGAATTCCTCGACGACTTTTATCGCCGGCCGTACCAGAAGCGCGTGACGCGCCTGAGCCTGGGTCTTGAGGGCGGCGCCGGGTCGGCGATGGCCGAGCCGAAGGCCGGCAAGGGCGCCAAAGGGGCGGCCGCGGCACGGCCCGAGCCGGTGCTGAATATCTCGATGACGCTGACGACGCTGATGCTGCCGCGCATTGAGAACAAGGATTGGAAAGCGTTGAAGCAGCCGACGTTCGACCCGAAGAACCCGGGTGAGACGCCGCCGGATGCGCTGGCCAGCGAACTGCCCGAATACGCGAAGATTTCGAAACCGAATCCGTTCGAAATGTATGTCGAGCAGAAGACCGTTGTGCAGGTGACGAGCAAGCCGGTCGAAGGGGAACACCGCCCGCCGCCCCCGCCGCCTCCTCCCCCGCGGCCGAATCACGTGCTGGTCTACACGACCAGCCTCGACGGAGCGCCGGTCGCCTTTGTGGACGAGAGCGGCAAGAAAACATCCGCGCCGGTCGAGAAGCATCTGAACGAGAAAGTCGACGACGGGATGCTCGTGCTGGTTCACCCGCAGGGCATGGTCGTGCGGACCCATCCGCGCGGCGGCGGCGATCCGAAGTATTACTTCTATCCGCTGGGCGCCAGCTTTAAGGACCGCATCGAAGCTCCCGAGTTCGATGCGGATTACCCCGACGTGGCCCGCGCCCTGCACCAGACCGTCAATTTCTGATCGCCCTTTTTGACCCAAGGCGCGCTGGGGACTGGCTTCCTGCCCCGTCATTTTCGCGGCGCACCTCTCCTAAACTCCGGCATCAGAAAACTTTACTCACGCTACGATCCTCACCGTTTCCCACGGAGAACCGTGTGCCGGAACGCGTCGCCCTCGGAATCGACATCGGCGGAACGTCGGTCCGCGCCGCGCTCATCGCGGCCGATGGTCGAATTCTGCATAGCGCGCTCGGTATGTCCGGGCACGGCCGACAAGGCTCCACGGAGCGATTGCTTGACATGCTCCGCGAGATGCGAGACGAACTCTGCCGTCAGTCCGGCACCGCCCCGTCGGTTCCGATCGGCGTCTGCCTGCCGGGCATTCGCGACGCACGCGGCGTGATGATCCGCGCCGTGAATCTTCCCTTTCTGGAGGGTGTGGACGTTGGGGCGGCGCTGGCGGGGGCGTTTGGGCAATCCGTGCGGATAGAAACCGATGTCAACGCCGCCGCCTTTGCCCAGTGGCGCCAGATTGAGCCGCGGGCCGCGCGGCTCGTCTACCTCTCACTCGGCACGGGCGTCGGTGGCGGCGTGATCCTCAGCGGCGAGATGGTGCGTCACACGCGGCACGGGCCGGGCCATCTCGGCCATTTGATCGTCGATGCATCGGCTGGCGCGCCGAGTTGCCGCTGCGGCGCGCGCGGCTGTCTGGAAGCGCATGTCGGCGGCTGGGCAATCAAGGACGACGCAAAGACCACCCTCGCGCGGCCGCACGCGCTCGCGGTCGGCCTGGTTCAGATCGCGCATTTATATGCGCCGGACTGCATCGCCGTCGGCGGCGGCGTGATCGAGCACGATGCCGGTCTGCTGGCCGAGACTGTTCGGCAATTTGAAGCGCGGCGCGGCGCGCTCGTGCCGCCGGAGCTGCGGATCATCCGCGCGCCGCTGACGAGCGACGAGGCGGGAGTGATCGGGGCCGGGTTGCTGGCGCTCGGGGAAAATGCGGGCAGTGCGGGCGGCGCGTCATGACGCCCGCGCGCATCTTCGTGAGCGTCGCTGAGGATTCGGCCGATGCTCACGCTGCCGCGCTCATGCGGTGTGCGACGAGTGAACGACGAAACTGGACATTCGCCGGTCTGACCGGCCCACGCATGCGTTCCCTCGGCGCCGAGACCGTCTTCGACATGGCCTCGCACGCGGCCATGCTGAGCGGTGTCGTCGGACTGATCGGTCGGGCATGGAAGGCCCTGGCCGCGATTCGCGCCGATTGGCGCAGGAATCGGCCGGACGCAGTGCTGCTGCTGGATTCTCCCGAGCTGAATCTGCGCATCGCGAAAATGGCGCGCGAGCACGGTCTGCCCGTGCTCTACTACATCGCGCCGCAGACGTGGGCGTCGCGCGCCGGCCGCAATCGCCGCATCGCGCGCGATGTCGAATGCCTGGCGTGCATCCTGCCGTTCGAGCAGGAGTATTTCCGGGCGGCCGGTGTGCAAGCCGAATATGTCGGTCATCCGCTTTTTGAATCGTTGCGAGAGGACGTGGCGTCACCGCCGCGCGTCGCTGAATTATGCACTGGAGCCGCGCCGCTCGTGGCGCTGCTACCCGGCTCGCGCAGGCATGTGATCCGCGCCGTGCTGCCGATTCAACTCGACGTGATCCGAAGAATGCGTTTGGTCGGCGTTGATTCGCGCGTAGCGATTTCCGCGGTGGATCAGGATCGAGCGGCGGTCATCCGAGAGCTGGTCGCAACCGTCGAACCGGCGCCGCAGATCGTCGTGGCGGAAAACGCCGCCTTGCTGACGGCGGCCGAGCTCGTGCTCGTCGCCAGTGGGACGGCCACGCTGCACGTCGCCGCGTATCGCAAGCCGATGATCGTGCTCTATGACGCCGGATGGCTCGGCCGATTGCATACCACGCTCGGCCGTTTCGTCATCACGACGCCGCATCTATCGCTGCTGAACATCCTGGCCCGGCGCCGCATCGTGCCGGAATTCATGCCGCGCGTTCCTGCTCCGGCGATCGCGGCCGCGACGGCGGCGCGCCTGTTGACGGACACGCGCTGGCGCGAATTGATGATCGCCGAGATGGACGAAATCGTTCGCCCGCTGGAGCAGTCGCACGCCAGTCAGCGCGTTTGCGCAATTCTTGATGAATTGATGCGCTGATTTACGTGATATCCGCTCGGGCGATTTGGCCGCCGGCGGAGCGGCTGCGTGCTAAGATGCGCGGCTCGACAAAACGCGGCAGGCGAAGCGTGCATGAAACGCGTCATCATCATCCCGGAAGGCGCGCCCGACGAGCCGCTCGATGAACTCGACGGGCGTACACCACTTCAGGCCGCGCGCCTGCCGAAATTGAACGCGCTGGCCGCGCGGGCGCGGCTCGGCACGGCCCACATGTTTCCGCCGAATTCGCCGCCGCGCAGCGAGATTTCGCTCCTGGCGCTGCTTGGATACGAGCCACCGGCCGAGCCGGTCGGTCGGGCCGCGATCGAGGCGCGTGCGCACGGCCTGACGCTGGGACGGCGTGACCAGGCATTTCTGTGCGAGTTTGTGACGGCCGAGGCCGGGCGGTTGCGCTCGCTGCTGACGGGGACGCTGCAGCGCGCGGAAGCGGAGCCGCTGATGGCGGCCTTGAACGCGCTCGGAGCGGATCACAATCTGCGCTTCGAGGTCGGGCACGGGGCGCGAAATTTCTGCATCTGGATCGATGCCGGCCCATTGCCGAAGCTGATCACCGTCGCGCCGCAGGACATCCTCGATCAGCCGCTGCGTGATCACATGCCGTCCGGCCGCGGTTCGCGCACGCTTTGCGACGTCATGAAAAAGGCCGAGCCGCTGCTGCGCGACCACGAGCTGAATGCTGTGCGGCGCGATCTGGGGGAAAACCCGGCCAGCGCCATCTGGCTCTGGGGGCACGGGGTCGTCCCGCGCCTGGAGGTTTTCCGCGAGCGCTACGGGCTGGGTGGGGTGATGATCAGCGGCTCGGAACTCGCACGCGGCCTGGCAAGACTCGTTCGACTGGAAGCACCGGCGGTCGTCGGGGCTACCGGTGAGATGGAAACCGATCTGGCGGCCAAAGCGACGGCGGCGCTAACCGCGCTGGAGGAAACTGAACTGGTGTGCGTTCACGTACGCGCGCCGGATGCCGCCGCGCACGCCGGACTGCTCGACGCAAAAACGCGCGCCCTTGAAGCGATTGACGAAAAAATCGTCGGCCCGTTGCTCGCGCGTCTGACGGGTGAGCCGCAGTGGCGGCTGCTCGTCGCGCCGACGCACGGCACGTCAGTGCGATCGCGCCGCCACCTGGGGATGGCCGTGCCGCTGCTGCTCGCGGGGCACGACATCGAATCAAATCGCGGCGAAGCGTTCGATGAGCCGAACTGCGCGGCTGGCGAACTGCAATTCGAGCGCGGGACGGAACTGATGCAGTATTTCCTGCGCTGCTGAGCCCGGGTGTCGGCGCTGATTCAGAATCCCGGGACGAAATTCTCGCTCAGAAAGCGGCCGAGATCGGATAGATCGATGTCGCCATCGCCGTCCAGATCGCCATCGCCGCTCAAACCGTAGTTCGAGAGAATCACGCCGAGGTCGCTTAAATCGACGATGCCGTCATGGTTGAAATCGGCGGCGGCATTCTGCACGAGAACGCGGGGCGCGGGCATCGCATAGACCGTATGCGCGCCGTCGCTGATCTGAACATCGAACTCGTCGAGGCCGGGATTCGCGCCCGGCGTCAGCGTCAGTTCGAACACGCCGCCGCCCAAATCATTGATGGCGCCGATCGAAGATGATCCAGCGCTCGCGGCGCTATGCTGAACGCTCACGGTCAGCGGACTCGCGACGGCCGTATCCTGCCAATCGCGCACCTCGACTTGCATGGTCAGCGGTGTCCCGCTGCCGCTGACAGTTTTGTCCGGAGTGACCGTCACCGTGGTTTCGATCGCATCGGGAACGCCGATGAGTCCCGCCCGCCATGGATCAAAGAGGCCCCGAAGCTGGACGACCGGATCGACATCGGTCGTCGTCTGATTCGCGATGTTGAAGTCCATGTAGTAGGAGCCGCTGGCACAGTTTCCGCCGTCGCACGTGCCCTCGGTGTCGCCGCGGCGCGCGACGATGATGAAGCCGCAATGGGCGCTCTTTGTGAAGCTCGGAGGAGGCGAGCCGCAGCTCGGCGGATTGCGCACGCTGCACGAGCAGCGCCCATCGCCGCCGAAGTCGTGCGCTGCCTCCATCGCCGCGATCAGCTTCTCGGGAATACCGCCGGGCGTGTTGATGACGGCCGCTTCGGCCATGTCGATCACGGGTTGGCCGGTGATCACGTTGCCTTGGATCGAATAGGTGATCGTGCCGATCGTGCCGGTCTTGCCGTTCGCGTACGCTCCGTTGGACGTGCCGCTGAAGGTGGCCGCCCGACCGAGCGCATCGACGATGCCATATTGCCGCGTCTGGTATTGGCTGCCGACGTAGTTCAAATCCTGAAGAATCTCGGCCGGCGCTTTCCGAGCCAACAAGTCGTCCCAGATGATGCGGCGATTGGCCCCGGTTGTGTCGATCGCAGATTGGGCCGCGCCGGCGCCGAGTTCTACCCGCACCACCGGCAAATTGAATTGCAGGTCAAAGCTCGTCAGGCAGGTGGCCGAGCCGATCGCGACTTCCTTGGTGCGACTGTCGACCAGGATGATCGACCATGTGGCGTGTGTCGTTGGGACGAGCGCGGCAAACAGCGTGCAGAGGATTGGCAGCGCGCGGCGGCACAAGGCAATTGAAGCTGACATGTTCCACTCCTCGCCGGCCGCAGAACCGACGCGAAAACAAGGAATTGAAGACTCTTCGCCAATTGTAGGCGAACCGCCGCGGTAATTGCCAACGATTCGGCACGCTGCTCCGATGCCGCTGGATTACTCGGACGTTGGATCAGGAACGGCCGGCACCGGGCTGCATGGGCCCGGTGACGGCCTTTGGTCGCATTGACGCTAGGTGCAGTGCTGGCCGAAGAGTGACAGCACGACGCCGAGATCGGAAAGATCAATCACGCCGTCGCAGTTGTAGTCACCGTCGTGCAGAAGCACGGCATGTCGGCCGTAGTTCGCCAGCACGATGCCCAAGTCGGCGAGATCAACGACCGAATCGCCGTTCAGATCGCCGTCGCAGAGCAGCGGCGGCTGGCCGAGTCGCGCTTGCCACGCGAAGAGGATGGGCACCGTGTCGAGCGTTTCGCCTTGGCCGACGATGGTCAGCCCGTTATCAGAAACGGCCCAGGCCACGGTGAGCCGGATGCCGTCCAGCGAGACGCCCTGAGACGCCAGCAACGTGTTCAGGTCGCGCATCCCGTTGGCGGTGTCCCAGATGAATGCGGCCGAGCCGTCCGCCCGCGAACCTTGGCCGACGATGTAGGTCCCATTCGGCGAGACTCCCCACGCGTACGCCCGCGTTTCACCGCCTGCGAGATCGCCGAGGCTGCTGATCACGCCGTTGACCCAGCGCACGGCCACCGTGCCGGTTGAGTTCGCTCCTGACCCCACGATCACGGAACCGTTGGCGGAGATGGAATAGGCGCCGCTGCTGAAAACGCCGCCCGCCAAATCACCGAGGCCGGTCATGACGCCATTCTGCCAGCGAAACGCTTGGATTCCTGAGGTGCTATCCGAACTGCCGACGACGATGGCGCCGTCAGCCGAGCAGGCATCGGCGACTGCGCCGGCACCGAGTGAGGAGCCTGCGAGTTTGCCGAGATTGGTCGGTACGCCGTCGACCCAGCGGATGGCGGACGAGGGGAAGTAGGACCCGCGGCCGACCGCCACGCGGCCATCGTCCGAGACGTCCAAGGCCGCGACGTCGGGGACTCCAATTCCCGCGGGGGCGGTTAATTCCAGCACCGAATCGTTCGTCCGAACGAACGCCCAGGCGCCATAGCTCCCGCCGACAATCGTGCTGCCGTCGGGCGTGATGGCGTAGCTCCAGGTCGCGCGCCGCCCGCTGGGAAGATCACCGATCGGCTCCGGAACGCCGTCGATCCACCTGACGGCAACCTGTCCGGTCTCGTCGGCCGCAAAACCGACGACCGCGCGGCCATCGGCTGACATCGCCCGCGCGGTCGTGGACTGCAGGCCGCCGATCAGGTCCGGCAGCAGCGTGAGATGGGCCTGCTCCGCCCCGGCAAGGACGGGTATCCCGGCCACCGCCACCATTGAAAAGAACCAACGCTTCATCTTGAGACTCCTCGAGAAAAGAAAAAAATGAGAGAAAAGACGCGATAGATCGTAGGGGCGTCCCAAGTGCGAATGCCACAAGAGTGGTGGGGGACCATTGTGAAGTTCGCATCAAGGGCGGTGGAAGGCGCGGACGATCAGGTAGCCGAAAGCGACCGTCAGGCCCGTGAAAACCAAGTAGAAGCGCGGCTCATTCTTCCCTTCGGCCAGATAGTTCACCACGAGGATGTCTGAGATCACGATTGCCAGCGGGGCGATCAGCACGAGCTTCATGGACGGGATGGAACGCACGTCATCTCCCGCGACCGTTTGGTGCGGCCCACGTCCATCCTTACGATAATCCCGGCCGAAGGCCCCAACGGAGTTCGTCATGCAGAGCAAGGCCGCCACCGTCGCCGAGTACCTCGCATCGCTCCCGACCGATCGTCGAACGGCGATTGAGCTGGTGCGCAGCGTGATCCTGGAGAACCTCGATCGCGATTACGAGGAGAGCATGCAGTGGGGCATGATCAGTTACTACGTGCCGCATCGCGTGTTTCCGGCCGGCTACCACTGCGATCCGACGCAGCCGCTTCCGTTCGCCGCCTTGGCCTCGCAGAAGAACTACATGGCCGTCTACCTGATGGCGAACTACGTGGGCGGCTCGGAGGAGGGCTGGTTTCGCAAAGCCTGGGAGAAGACCGGCAAGAAGCTGGACATGGGGAAGTGCTGCGTGCGCTTCAAGTCCATCGACCATGTCGCGCTCGACGTGATCGGCGAAGCCGTGAGGCGTGTGCCGGCCAGTAAGTACATTGAGTTTTATCAGCGCTCGCTGGCTTCGCGCGCGGCGGAAAAGGCGTCCGGCGCTGGGCCGAAGAAGGGTGCGAAATCGACCCGGCCGAAGGCGGCGCGGCCCAAGAAGAGCAGCGCGGCGAAGAAGCCGGCGCGGGCCGCGAAGCGCTCGACGAAGCGTTCCGTCAGGCGGTAAGGGACGTCGGACTGCGGTGGCATTCAGCGGTACCCGTCATGAGTCGCGCGCTGCGCATTCTGCATCTCGCCGACTCGCATATCGGAGCTGAGCTTCCCGCCCGCCCGCGTTCCAGCGGGCCGCGGCGCGGGGACGACTTCGTCAACAGCTATCAGCGCGTTCTGGAGCGCGCCCGAGAGTACGACGTCGATCTGATTCTGCACTGCGGCGACTTGTGGGATCGCTCGCGCCCGAGCGAGGCGGCTATCGCGGCCGCGGCGATGCCGCTGCTGAAACTCGCCGGCGACGGCATTCCCATCGTGCTGTTACCCGGCAATCACGAACGGTCGGCCTTACCCGACACGCTGCTGCTCTCGCATCCGAACATTTTTCTTGTAAGGCGACCGGCGACGTTTGTGTTCCAACTGCGGGGCGTGACGCTCTCCGTGAGTGCGTTGCCCTGTATCCGCCGCGGCGTTGCTGAGCGGTTCGCGCCGGCGTTGCAGCAGACCGGCTGGGCGGCGACGAAGGCCGACGCGCACGTTCTCATGCTTCACCAAGCGCTCGATTCCAGCGTGTGCGGGGCGCAGCGCTACCGCTTTCGCAGCGGGCCGGACGTACTCGACCGCGCGGCCATCCCGCGCGAGTTTGCGTACGTCGCGTGTGGACATATTCATCTGCCGCAGACGCTCGAGCATCCCGACGGCGGCGGGCCGCTGGTCTACAGCGGATCGTGCGATCGAATCGATTTTGCGGAGCGCGACGAGCCGAAGGGCTGCGTCGTGGTTGAAATCGGCCAAGACGGCAGCGCTGGGCAGCGGTTCATTGAACACGAAGTGCGCCCGATGCGGCTGATTCCACTGGATGTGAGCCAGTTATCGCGCGACGAGGTGAGCAAGCGCATCGCGGCGGAAATCGCGGTGCTGCCGCCGGCCGCGGTCGCTAGCCTGCGGCTCACGGGCGCGGCCGCGCCCGGCGTCCTGCGTGGTCTGCGCGTCGGCGAGATGGCGCGCGACCTGCGCCCGGATGTGCTGCTGTCGTCACGCGCCGGCGAAGTGGAGTTCGTCACGGCCCGCGCGGGGCGATTCATTCCAGCGACGGAGCCGGACGTGTTCGACGGGTTGCCCACGCAAGCCGACGAGCGCTACGCGGCCCACCTGGCGGACGATGCGGCGCTGCGCGCGCTGCCGAACGTGCATGCGACCTATGCGTTTTTCGACCGGGTCGGGCGGCTGCTCTATGTCGGCAAGACGGATCACCTTCGCACGCGTGTTCGCGATCATCTGCGCGGCGATAACGCGGCGCATCATTTCGCCGGCTGGACGCGGCAGATCGCGCGGGTTGTGGCGCGGCGTGCGTACAGCGAGTTGGAAGCGCTGCTGGTCGAAGCGGATCTCGTTCGCCGGTTGCGTCCGCCTTTCAATCGACAGATGCGAGCCTGGGCGCGCTGTGTGTTCCTGATTTCCGCGCACGACCCCGGCCGGACGTCGCGTGACGGATTGAGCATCGTGCGCGATTTGCCCGATGCGAAGGAAACGTCGGAAGGGCAGATTTGTTTCGGACCGTTCAGCAGCCGAGCCGCGGCCGAGCGCATTCTGGAAGCGGCCCACACCTGGTGCGATGCACCGCCGCGCGTTCTGCGCGAAGCAATCCCGGAATCTCGAGTTCGCGTGGCAGTCCTGCACGAAGTGCTGGGCGGCGTATCGAACGAATTGTTTTCGGCATACGAGACCTCAGTTCTCGAACGCCTGGGGATCGTCGAGTCGCCAGAGGACGAAGCCATCCAGTGGCCGGCGGAGGAAGACATCCCTACGGCGCTGCGGGCAGACGCGGCGCTGTTCGTGCAGTTGCGCGGCGTGGCCGAACGTTGTCAGCGATTAGCGCTGGCGGAAACATTGCGCGACACCGTGCTGCGTTTGCCCGGTCCGGAAGGCTCGTTGACGCTGATTGCGCTTCGAGAGGAACGACTGGCCATTACTCGTGTACCGGATTCGGGAATTGCGGAGCCGGAGTTGCTTCGCTTCGCGCCCAATTCGGTAGAACGGCCCACGAGCCGCTTGCGGAAAGATGCGGCCGAGACTTTTCTCACCGTCGCGCGCTGGATCTTGCGCGAAGCGTTGCGCGCCGCACATGACGACTCCGCCGAATCCGTCGCCGGCGCGTCGGCCG
>JBGAJB010000008.1:15223-35384 GCA_044225155.1 Phycisphaerae bacterium
CGCGCATCTGGAAATAGAGGGTCAGCGCTCCAAAGACGACAATGAGGATCAGCGGCAGAATCGCGACCTGCTTGAGGGCTTCGCCGGCGCCGGCCTGTCCGAAGTTTTTCCCGATCCACGGCAGGGCCAACGATGCCGAAAGCATTCCGGTGCCGCCCATCATGTTCATGAGCAGCGATCCGCCGCGCGGGAACTGCTCACTCGTCACGCCCAGCATGGTCGGCCAGAAGAACGTTTTCCCAACGCCAAAGACCGTGGCGGCTGCGAACGCGATCGCGACGGATGTTCCGGGCTGGAGGCTGCCGAGCCAATACAAGCCGGCCGCGCTCAGGATCGCGCAGCCAAGCAGCATGGCCGGCGGAGAGATGGCGTGTGCGATCGGGCCGGCGAAAGAGCGCAAGACGAACATCAAGCCGGCCGTGTAGACCAGGAAAAGAATGCCGTCGGTGTTCATCCCCGTGAGCTTGCCCATCAGCGACGGGAACCACTGATCCGGCCCGAGTTCCGTCGCGGCCGTCAGCCACATGCAGGCCAACAGCAGGAGGAACAGCGGCCGAAATACCTGGCTGAACATCTCGCCCGTGGAAACGCCGGACGTGACGCGTTCGGTCTTGGGATACTTGAGCGTCAGCACGCCGATCAGATAGAAGAGCGCCGGCACCATGATGAGCCCGAACTTGATGCGCCAGCCGCCCAGCCCCGCTTCCGACATCCACGACCCGGCCCCGGCTTTCGACAGGCCGTAGGCCAGCAGGCCGCCGATGATCATTCCACCGGGCCACCAGGCGTGGAGCACGTTGAGCTTGTGGACCTTGTTGTTGCTATAGATCGTCGCAATCAACGGATTGATCACGCCTTCGACGATGCCCTGCGCCAGACCCATCAACAGGAATCCGACGAAGAGCATGATCGTGCCCTGATGCGCCCAAATCGACGTTACCGGCGATTCGAGCGGCGGGGGAGCAACCAGGACGAGCGTCACACCGGTCAGGTATGCGACGGCCGACAACGCGTGCAGAACGCGCATTCCAAGCAGATCAACGAAGAGGCCGCAGAGAAATATCGAAATCGTGAACCCGGAGAACGACGGCCCCCACAGCAGGCCCATCTGCTCCTTGCTGATCTGAAAGGTGGTGGTCATGTCGCTTTCCACCGCGCCGCGGATGGCGAAGACCATCGACGTCGTGACCAGCGACATGCAACTGACGACGAACAGGCCCGTGCGATTCATCTCTCCGGTTCTCCCGGCCGCGGAACTCGCGGCGATGTGGCGGGGCGGAGCATATCCACGAAGACGGCGGCTCGCCATCGGACGTGGGAAATCCAGCGCGCTTGGAATCGCGTATGAAAGGTGGGCTGTGTCGCCCGAGATTTGGGGCATGGCTTTGGGAACAACGCCGCGCCCTTTTCGGTTTTCTACGAGGGCATTCCATGCCGCCACGAAGCAGGATTTGCCGCGGGTTCACGCTGATCGAGTTGCTAGTGGTCGTGGCGATCATCGCGTTGTTGATCGGCATCCTGTTGCCCAGCCTCGCTTTAGCACGCGAGTCCGCGCCGCTGTCTGCCTGTCGAATCAGCGGCAGGTAGGGTTGGCCGCGCGGATGTATCTCGATGAAAACCGCGGTCAGATGTTTCATCACCACGAAGGCTGGGTGCTCGACGACGGAACGCAGCTCGACGCGCTGCCCGCGACGCTGGCCGGTGTAGCCGGTGGGGGTCAGGGGAACAGCCAGGCTGAAAAACCGTGGGTGATTTTCATTCAGCGCTATCTCCAGGATCGCAAGGCGGCCTTCTGCCCAAGCGATATCACGCCGCGCTCTCAGAAGCTCGCGACGGATTTGCGTGGATTCAATGGAGCTATCGAAAGCACGGATGAGGAACCGCCGGCGGATTCCGAGTTGGCGATCGCGGAGCGCGACGGCCTCACGACCGTCAGCTACCTACTCAACAGCATCTACACGCACCGCTCAGCCCGCTATGCGCTGGACGGTTCGCTGGTCGGTTTCGCCACTGACACGAAAGTTGCGACGATGCAGAACCGCAACATTGTGTTCTTCAGCGAGCGCAACAGCGAGGCGATGAACGCGCCGGACAACGAGGAATACGGCGCGGTGGGGCAGGATGACTACGACACGTGGGTCGGCGAAAACGCGCTGGTGCGGTGGGGGGCTGGAAAGTACGGCGCGGAAGGGTGGATTCGCTACAACCGCCATCGCGACCAGGCCAACTACATTTTTCACGACGGCCATGCCGCGGCCATGCGGTGGCGCAGAGCGCGGGAGTTGCAATTCCCGGACCGCATTGTTCGCAACCCGCTCGAAAATCCGCCGGAGTGACCGCGGGCTCCACGAAGGCAGGGGTCACCGTCGCGGCAAGCACGAGTAAATGATCGAGATGAAGATCAGCACCGGCACCCAGATCCAGACGTAGCCCATCAAGAGCCGTTTCGGCCGGCGCTCGGTTTCCGGGCTGGCGATGGATTCGCCCATGATGGCATCCGTGCCGACCGCCGCAGCCGCGCCGCCCGAGAGCGGATAGCCGCAATGGGGGCACACGCTCAGCGCATCATCGCAGGATTGACGGCAACGGGGGTTCGGACAGGTCTGCATCGCGCTTCTGCACTATCTCGATCGACAAACAATGGGTGAGTGACGGGGCTCGAACCCGCGACCCCAAGGACCACAACCTTGTGCTCTGGCCAACTGAGCTACACTCACCACGGAGGGCGCGCCGGTCTGGCACGCGCACCGCGCAATTATACGAATGGCGCGCGCGGCGTCCAGTTGCAGGCCGTTCATGCTCGCATGGCGCCGCGCGGCGGGAGATTGGGAAACGGCCTATTTCTTCTCTTTCGCGCCGACGTCGCCCTTGAGCGCATTGAGTTCGGCACGCAGGGCTGACATCTGCTGCGTGTCGCGCGCCTGGGCCACCTGTTCCTCGGCCGAGATCAATCGATCGATTTCTTCGTCGCTGATCGCCTCGGCCGGGGCGCCGGCGGAGTCGGCGGCTGCGCCCTGTTCGACCGCGTCGAGGAAGAACTGCACGCGCTCCTCCATCGACTGGCTCTGAGCCATCGCCTTTTCCCAGTCCACCTGGGTCTTCATGATGTTCGTGTCGGCGTAAAGCTTGCTCACCTCGGCCGCCATCAGTTTCATGGCCTGCGAAAAATCAGCGGCGGCCTCCGCCTGGCGCTTGATCAGCAGCGCGTTCTTGACTGCCAGGAGCTGGCGTTCGAGCAGCTTCTTGATCGCGGCGGTTTTCTTGAGCGAATTGCGGATGAACAGATAGCTCTGCGTGTCGCCGATGGCCTTGGCCTGGCGGGCATTCTTCACGAACTCGTCGCTGAACTTGGCCTGCTCGGCGATCGATTTCTCGATGCGGCGGATGCCCTGACGGATCTTGATGTCCTGTTCGAGCCGCCGTTCGTCTTTGGATTTGAATAGCCCCACGCTCAATCCTTCCGTTGCGGGAATCTGAAGGGCGGCGTCACGACCGGCACAGCCACGACCAAGGCAGTTTCAGCATGGCCGGTGCTCATATGTTGAAATTCTAACATGCGGCCGGAGTATTTTTGTCCCGCACGAGAACCCGCTCAGCCCGTGCCGGCCACGCAGCGACGCCAAAGCTATAGAGAAGAGTCACGACGGCGACCACCGATAACCCGGTCGCGACCCGGTGCGGACCGGGATCACCCGTCAGCCAGCCGAACGAGACCATTTCGGCCGTTCCGACGATGAGCAGCGCGAGCAGGGGGGCCAGCCAGCGCCTCCAGTCGAGCATGCCGAGCGCGATCACAAACGGCAGGCAGTAGTAGATGTAACGCTCATGGACACGGGTCGGCAGCACAAAAGCTGCAAACGTCACGAGAAATGCGCATATCAGCCATGACTCATCGCGCCAGCGGCCGCGAATCCCGCACAGGAAGAACGTCAGGAGGATCGCGACGCCGAGCAGGCCTTTGCCGATCCAGTCCTTCGAAATGCCGGCCAGCGTGCCCGTCGACTTCAGGGCGTCACCGGTCGCGCCGGCCGCCATCCATTCGAGCCACCAGACGTTGAGGGCGTTCAAGGTGGTACGCGCGTACGCCTCCGCGCCGATCGCGCCCTGATAGCCGCGCACGAACCAGCGCAGCGCCCCGTCCGCATTCCCGGGCGCTTTCGCGTCATGAGACATGAATGGTCCCGCGAGCAGCCCGACCACGCCGATGCTGAGACAGCCGGCCGCCGCGAGCCGTAGAGCGTCGCGCCAGGCCCCGCCTTCTCGGAAACGGAGCGCGAGAAACACGAACAGCAGCACCGGCCCGAACAGGATCGCCTGGGCTTTGATGACGATGGCGAGTCCCATCAGCACACCGGTCAGAATGAATCGCCGCGTGAGCATGGCCCACAGCACCCAGACGAGGACGGCCATGATCCAGGAATCGGTGTGGGTCCAGAAGGCCGAGTTCAGAAAAATGGGTGGCGCGATCATCGTGAGGGCGAACGCGCCCGCTGCCGCCATCGGCCGTTCGGGGCCGGCCAGGCGTCGCACGAGAAAGGCCAGCCCGATCGCCATCACGAAATCGCAAACGACGGCCGGCACCGCGCCCGCGATGCGCGAGGCGTGCGTATCGAGCAGCCGCATGCGCTGCGTCGCATCGACACCGATTTTCTGGGCAAGCGGCGCGGGCAACCGCTGCTCGCGCACGTTGCTGTCAAGCGTTTGCCAAAGAGCTCCTTGAACCCAGAACAGGTACGCACTGCCCGGGGGATAGTTGTAGGCGTGCGGCGCGAAGGCCGGCCGCGCGGCGACTTTGCCGGTTTTCGGTTCCGTCACCTGCACCAGCATGGGAAATCCGCCGGGCAGGTCATAGATCGCCCACGGCCCTTTCTCGACCGCCCACTGTCCCCAGGCGAGGTTGTCGAGATGGTCAGGCAGGTAGGAATTCCCGGGCGCGAAGTAGACGCAGATGGCGCGGGCGACCAAGCCAACGGCAGCCGACACGGCGATGAGTTGCCAGAATGACGAGCGCGAAGATGTCGTGACGAAGGGTTCGGAGGCCATCGAGCGGAACGATACAGCAAACGCGGCGTGCAAGCGTTCAGAACAGCAATTCGAGCACGCCGTCGGTTCCCAGCGCCGCCTCGCGCGCCAGCAACGACTCGGCCGCAGCCACGATCGCCCGCCACTGGGCTTGCGTGCATGAGAAGGGAGCGTCCGCGGCCACATCCGACTTCGAGCAGGCGTCGTTGAGATGAGCGGAGAGATCTCGCGCTGAGAGAGCGGTTCGATCGTCCCACCGCGCGGCCAGGAAATTCACGATGAACTCGGTCATGATCGCCTCACGCGGCAGGCGGCTGGTCACATCGGGGCGCGCGAATTCGTCCAGATTCCACCCGGCAGCCACGAGGCCGTAAAAGGATTCGCGCAGCCCGAGCGTCGACTCGACTGCGTAGTGAAGCAGGTCATGTCTTCGAAAGAACGCGCCTTGGCGCAGCACCATCCAAGTTGTGCGGCCGTCGTCGCGGACGCAGGTCAGCACGGGGCCGCGATTCGAATTCGAAAATCGGATGATCACGGCCGAACCCCAGCCCCGCCCGCAGCTACGTCTTCAATCCCGCGCGCACCCAGCGTCCCGCCAGCCAGAGGCCGATCGGACTGAGCATCGCGATACAGCCGTAGATGAACCAGAGCGTTTCGGTGTGAAGCTGAGCGGCCGGGACTCCGCGGGGGCAGAAGTGTTCCAGCAGCACGCCCGAGTAGAAGCCCGTGGTTCCCTTTGCCAGTAACCATGGCACATTTGCGAGGCCCATGTATTGCGCCAATCGACCGGGCGGCGCCAGCTCGCTCGCATACTCCAGGAAGCGCGCCGACCAAAGGGCTTCGCCGATCGAGAACAGCACGAAATAAGTGATCAGCAGATGAAGGTGAGGACCAGCGCACAAGAGGAAGGTGGGCACGGCGGAAACGAGCGAGCCAATCACCATCATGGTGTAAACGTTGACGCGTCGCGTGAGGGCGGTCGCGATCGGAACTCCGAAGAAAATAATCCCGGGATTGATCCAGTTGACGAGCAACTCCATCTTGTTGCCAACTTCAGGCGGATAAGCGCGCAGGATGTACTCCGGCATGGTCAACCACTGGTGTGCAAACAGCGTGCGCACTGGCAGCAGCATGAAAATGAAAAACAGAAACCGAGAGTTCCGGAAAGGCCCCTCGGAGAAATACTCCATGAACTTTTCCCAGAACGGACGCTTGTCGGCGGCGCGTTGTTCTTCCGCCGAGTCAGGCCGGAGTTTGTTTCGCTCGACTCGGCGGGTCATCAATGACGCGAAAACAATGAATGTTACGACGGTGATCCCCACGCACACCCAGTTCAGTGCCTGCACGCCGCTTCCGGTCAGGCCCGCCAACCAGTGAATGAATCCGCCCGCGTCCGGGATGGGGGCGCCGGGCTGCGTGGCGGCGGTCTTCTTCGCGTCGATCACGGCTTGCACGCCGGGGCGTACCCAGACCGAAACGGTGCCGATCACGACGATGCCGGCGTTCATGACGGCGTAGATCAGGCCGTAGCCCATCGAACTCGTTCGCTCGTCGGTGTATTGCTTGACGCCCGAATAGCAAACCGGCTGAACGATCGCTTCGCCCAGCGCCACGAGCAGAAGCACAACGATGAGCAGCGGCAGCACCGCCGGCCCGGGCGCGCCCGTCAGCAGTGAATATCCGACGCGGCCGACGATGCAAAAGAAAAGGGCGACTATCAAGGCGCGTCGCAGACCGAACGACTCGGCGTAGCTGCCCGCGCCCAGCATCAGCAGTGTTACCAGCATGGTGAAGACGGACACCAGCGGCCCGGCCTGCGCGTCGCTGAATCCCAAGTCGCGCGTAAAATAGGAGTTCATCAACGTGAGCACGCCGAAGTACGCCATGGCGTCGAAGACGAACACGAAGATCACGAGCCAGAATCCGAGCGGTAGTCGGCGGAGATCCAGAAACGCCTGAATGAAGCCGTTGAAACCGCGCGGCTCTTCCCGGACTTTGCTGCTCATCGGGCGGACCTCCCGGCCGCGTGATGTAGTCCCGTCGCAGTTCGTTCGCAAGCCGCCGCGCGGCCGAAACCGGCCGATTGGGATAAACTCGGGGGCTTGTGGCCCGCGATGCGGGTTGCTCGAAAAAAAAATGCGAGAGTGGCGGAATTGGCAGACGCACCAGATTTAGGTTCTGGCGGGAAACCGTGGGGGTTCGAGTCCCCCCTCTCGCAATCCTGGTTGGATGGGCGCTGAAAAGCGCGGCCTCCATATCCCGGCCCAGCGCCCGCAACTAACATACCCGTCGCAAGAGAAGGACTGTCAGAGATGTGGAACACGATCCGCGCCCGTTTTGCCCCGTCGCCCACCGGCTACCTGCACGTCGGCGGGGCGCGCACCGCGCTGTTCAACTATCTCCTCGCCCGCCGCTTGGGCGGAAAATTCGTGCTGCGGATCGAGGATACCGATCAGACGCGCAACATCGGTGGAGCGGAAAAGAAGCTGTTGGAGGACTTGCGCTGGCTGGGCCTGCAGTGGGATGAGGGGCCTGAGGCCGGCGGCATTGTTCCATCGTATTTTCAGAGCCAGCGTCTTGAGGCACACACCGAGCACGCGCGCCGCCTGCTCGACGCCGGCCAGGCGTATTACGCGTTCGACACGCGCGAAGAGCTCGACGCCATGCGGCAGGCGGCCCAGAAGTCCAAGCGCCCGTTCCGCTATCCGCGTCCGGCGAATTTCCCGAGCGACGCCGACGCTGCGAAAGCCCGCTCCGAGGGACGCACGGTCGTCATCCGTTTTCGCATGCCGGGTCACGATTTTGAGGTAAAGGACACAATCCTCGGTAGTGTCACGATCGGCGCGGCCGAGCTCGACGATTTCGTCATCATCAAGGGCGACGGCTGGCCGACGTATCACTTTGCAGTGGTCGTTGACGATCAGGAGATGCAGATCACGCACGTGCTCCGCGGTCAGGAGCACCTGATGAACACGCCCAATCACATGGGCTTGCAGGAGGCGTTTGGCTACCACACGCCGATCTACGCGCACTTGCCCATCATCCTGAACATGGATGGTTCGAAGATGAGCAAGCGCGAAAAGGACAAGGCCGTCCGCGCCGCGACCGAGGCTGCGATGAAGAGCGGCCGGCTGCCGGAGCAGAAGGCGGCCGAGCTCGCGGCCTGCGACGCGGCCACTTTTGCCGCCTGGCGCGCGGCCTCGACGCAGCTGGAGAGCAATGGCCTCGGCCGCTTGGCGCGCGAGTTGGGTGTACAGTTGCCGGAAATCGAGATTCACGATTTTCGCGCCAGCGGCTACCTGCCCGAAGTGCTGGTGAATTTCATCGCGCTGCTAGGGTGGTCGGCCGGCGACGATCGCGAGAAGTACACGCTGAATGAGCTGGCCGAGGTCTTCACGGCCGAGCGCATCGGCAAGACCAATGCGCGTTTCGATCGCGCGAAGCTGCTGAATTTCAATACGACGGCGCTGGCCGCGGCCGGTTCGGCGCGAACGCTGGCGGCGTTCAAGGATTACCTCGCGGTCAACGCCGATTCGCCCCTGGCCGGTCAAGACGACTCGACGCTGACGCGTCTCATTGCGATGAATGAGGGCATGCGCGTCTTGCGCGACATCGAGGACAAGACCGGCGCGCTCTTCCGCGGCGACGAGGATTACCGCTTCGATCCCGACGCGTTCACCAAGACGCTGCTGAAAAACGACGCGGCCGGGATGACTGTGTTGCGCGACATGGCGGGCGCACTCGCCGGCCTCTCTGCCTGGAACGCCGGCGAAATCGAGGCTGTGGTTCGCAAATACGCGGATGAGAAGAAACTGGGCCTGGGCAAGGTGGCTCAGCCGCTACGAGTGGCCGTCACCGGGACGATCGTCAGTCCGCCGATCTTCGACACGCTGGCGCTGCTGGGGAAGGAGCGGACGTCGCGACGAATCGAGCGGGCGCTGGCCCATCGCGTACCGGAATCCACATCTGCATAAGCACGACGTCAACAAAGTTACCGCGCAGTATTAATGGCCGGCAGGTCGCAGTCCGTTTTCACTCGCGCTTGATGTTGCTTCGCCGCACGGCGTAAGATCGGTACCTGAATCTTCCGGTGGGGTCGGAGTTCAATTCATGTTGACGCTCTTCGCGCACCTCCTGCTTCAATTGCAAGCTCTTTCGCCTCAACCGGTACGTCCAAACATTCTGATCGTGATTGCCGACGATCTCGGGAAGGAGAATGTCGGCGCCTACGGGCTGCGGCCCGATCCACACACGCCCAACATTGACGCGCTTGCCGCACGGGGCGCGCGGTTCAATCGTTTCTGGGCCGAACCGGTTTGCTCCCCGCTACGGGCGTGCGTGCAGACGGGGCGCTATGGGATTCGAACCGGGATTGGCGAGGTAATTGATTACGACTTCGATATCTACGCCTTACCGCTTGCGGAAGTAACGATTCCGGAACTGCTGGGACCAACAGGCTATGCCAACGCCATGACCGGCAAATGGCATCTCTCCACGAAAGCGATCGGCGCGGACTTCGGCCCGAATCTTCAGGGCTGGAGCCACTTTGACGGGCATCTCTCCGGCTTTGTCGGAAACACGGACGAAACCTACTACCACTGGTCACGGACCACCGACGGCTATACCCGCTTTGAAAACTCCTACGCGACGACGGTTCAGATCAACGCCGCGATCGACGCGGTCAAGTCGCTCCCGAGCCCGTGGGTCATTGTCTGCGCGACGAATGCGCCGCACTGGCCGTTCCACGTTCCGCCTCAGGAGTTGACGCCGAGTTTCCAAGTCACCGAGGAATCTTCTCCCACGGACAAATACCATGCCGACATTGAGGCGCTCGATACGGAATTTGGGCGGCTCCTGGCTGTGTTGCCGCGTCAAACGGTCGTCATGTTTCTTGGTGATAACGGCACTCCCAACGGCGTGAACGACGGCCCCTATCCGCAGAATCGCACGAAGGGCACGGTCTATCAGGGCGGCATCGAGACCCCGCTGATCGTCGCGGGGTTCGGCGTTACGGCCGGGCGCGTGATCGATGCTCCAATCTCCGCGGTGGACGTCTTCGCGACGACGACCGACTTCGCCGGCGTGAAGGTTCCCAGCAACGTCGATGGCGTGAGCTTTCGCCGTCTGCTGACGAACGGCGGGCTGCCCACGGGTTCGATCTCATACGCCGAGCAGTTCGGGCCGAACGGGCCTGGGCCATTCACGTATCGCGATCGGGCGATCACCGACGGCCGCTTCAAGCTGATTCGGCATCAAAGCGCCCTGGACGAATACTACGACCTGAGCAGCGATCCCTACGAACAGACCAACATCATCTATTCGCTCTCGGGAGATGCGCTGACTGCGTACATCAAGCTGGTGCTGGCCATCGTTCAGATTCCCTAGACACTGGACGACGGGCGGCGGGCGCTGACCTTCTGGGGGCCGCGGCGGATGACTATTCCCAGATCGCGGCGGGTGAAGAAACACGTCGAAAACCTGCGTCACCAGCCGGGCCGCGGCGGTCGCTCGGGCCCTCACCGCGGATTCAACCGGCCGCCCAGCCGCCACGGGCAGTAACGTCGCCCCCGGGGCGAAGGGCGGGGCGCAGAGCGGAAGGCCCAAAATCGTCTCAAGCAGACCGCCCATTCCTCGGTTCGATTCGCCGCGGCGGTCGGCTTGTGCGATATACTCACCCCCGCCGTTGAATTCGCCGGACGAGGTGACAGATGGAGGCGACTGACGCCCAGTTGACGCGCAATCGTTCCCTGTTCGTTTTCGACGCAGGGGAATGGACGCTTACCGGCTGCACGGCCGATGAAGTGGAGCAATTGCTAGCCGACGCGCGGGGAAAGTCGCGGATTTATCGCATTCACCGGGCCTTTCCCGACGGCCGGATGGAGCCTGCAGGGCGGCCAAGTGCGAACGGTTCGAGTTGGAAAGCGGAATGTTCTTTCATCAGTCGGAAGAGGCGGCCGCCCGAACTGATTTTGACGAATTCAGGCGCGCGCCGAGAGTTTCTTCGCCCCCGTCCGCGCTCTGGCTATCCAACTGCGCGCGGGTGTCGGATGGGAAGGCGGCGAAGCGTGGGTCACGGCCCTGGTTTATCCGGCCGAAGCCGAAGAGGACGTATCCGCCTGGCTGCTGGCAGGCGGCTTCTCGGTGGGGCGTTCGTCGAAGGCGGACTGCGCTACGACGAGTTATTTGCAGCAGCCGCGCGACATCGTCGAACGGCGGGCAGTTGTGGTCGCCGCGACAGTCGCGCCGGAGCGTCGATGATCTGCTGGCCGTCCGCACGGCGAAATCCGCCGGCTGACGAACGGCGGCGATTTCCTCAAAATTAAATCAGGCCTTGGAAGCGCCGATAAATGAACGATTGCGGTGCGCGCGGTTTTCTTCGCGTTGACTCGCATTATCGGGCGATCTAGCATCACTCGGCGGGCGCAGCATCTGCGCGGCTTTGTCGGGATACGCGCGCAAGCTTTTCCCGCCGATGAACAGAACGGATTCCCGCGCAGCGCCGCATGCGCCGCGCGTGACAGGAGGTCTGGCCGATGTCGAAACGAGACAGCCTGCTTCAAATCGTTGATCGCCACCCTGGACGCACCAAGTTCCCGTCAGCAGGATTGGGAGGCACGTTCAACGACTACCTCGACATGGTCATCGCGAATCCGCGCGTGGGCGCGGAATGCGTTGCGGCGCGTTTATGACATGATCCTGCACTTCGGGACGCGGCGCTATTCGTATTTGAAGCACGACTATGTGCACTACAATGTGCGACCCGTTTGATAACGGTCTCGACGTTTACGGCCTCGATGGGCCGCTGATGCGGCTCGTCGACATTCAAGTCGGCGGCCCAGGCTACGGGAGCGAGCGGGCGTATCCTGCTATTGCATAACTGGTCGGCAGCAGCAAGAGCACGATCGCGCGCTTGCTGCTGGCCGGATGTTCATTCGCAGCCTCGACGATGGGGCTGCTCTACACGTTTGCCTGGCACATCGACAATGAAGAGGGGCAGACGGAAGTGCTGCCCTGCCCGATGCACGAGGAGCCGCTGAAGCTGATCCCGCGCAAGGCCCGCAAGGAAATCTTGTCACAGATCAACTCCGATCTGCCCGACAAGCAGGTCCGTATCGACGGCGATCTCGATCCGTTCTGCCGCAAGACGTTTGACGATCTGCTGCGGAAGTACGATTGACCGGGCGCAAGGTGTTGAGCCACATCGTGGTGCGGGCGCGCATCACGCTCTCGGAAAAGGACCGCATCGGGATCGGCACTTTCCAGCCCAAGGACGAAAAGAACCGATTCGACCGAACTGACGGGCGACATCAACTACCGCAAGATAGCGCTCTACGGCTCCGACAGTGATCCGCGCGCGTTCAATTTCGACGGCGAACTGAACATCGCCAATCGCGGCGTGTGCGAGTTCATCGAAGTGCTCGACGTGGCCTTCCTCTACGACCTGCTCGGTGCGTCGCAGGAACATACGATCAAGCCCAAGAAATTCGCCCAGACGGATATTGATGAGGTCATTCTGGGCCACACGAACGAGCCGGAATACAAGAAGCTCCAGAGCAACGAGCTGATGGAGGCGTTCCGCGATCGCACGATCAAGATCGACGTGCCGTACAACATCCGGCTGCACGACGAGATCAAGATTTACGAGAAGAGCTGAAGGAGTACATTCGCGGCATCCACATCGCGCCGCACACGGTCGAGATGGCCGGCATGTGGGCGGTGCTGACGCGTCTGGAAGAGCCGAAGAAGGCCGGCTTGACGCTGATGCAGAAGCTCAAGTTCTACGACGGTAAGAGTATTCCGGGCTTCACCGAGGACTCGGTGAAGGAGCTGCGCGAAGATTCGACGCGCGAGGGCCTCGGCGGTATCAGTCCGCGCTACATTCAGGACAAGATTTCGAACTGCCTGGTGAGCGAGAGCGCAGGTCGACCGCGCGATTAACCCGTTCATGGTGCTCAACGAGCTGGAAACCGGCCTTTCGCATCATTCGCTCATCACCGACGACGAACTGAAAAAGCGCTACAAGGAACTGCTCAGCGTCGTCCGCGAGGAATACGAAGACATCCTGAAGGGCGAAGTGCAGCGGGCCATCAGCGCCGACGAAGACGCGATCACGCGGCTTTGCACGAACTACATCGAAAACGTCCGGCGTCACGCAAGCGCGAAAAGGTCCGCAACAAGTTCACCGGCCGTGAGGAGCCGCCGGACGAGCGGCTGATGCGAAGCATCGAGGAAAAGATCGACATTCTCGACAGCCGCAAGGACGATTTCCGCCAGGAGATCATGAACTACATCGGCGCACTGCCGCTTGACGGCAAGCGTTTCTGAGTATTCGACGAACGCGCGCGGCTGCACAGCGCTCGAACTCAAGCTATTCGAGGACAGCAAGGACACGATCAAGCTCAAGAATGTCGTCAGCGGCGTCGTCGATGACGAGACGCAGGCCAAGATCGACGTCGTAAAGCAGCGCTTGATCAAGTTCTTTGGCTATAACGAGACGAGCCGCGACGGACGTGTTGAACTACGTGGCGAGCATCTTTGCCCGCGGGGATACGAAGCAGCGCGAGTAATCCTGCTTTATCCCCAGATTGGTGTGGGTGCGTCCTTCGGCCACGCTAAGCTAGAGGCGTGCGTCGCCACCCGCCCGTATTTGTTCTCGGCTATTCCGAAGCGGCTATGCTGCGTCCAGTGCCTGGGCGCTACCGAGATCGGTGCCGTGATCTCCTCCATGGGCAAGCGCGAGCACGCGGTGATTACCCCATCTGGCACGCCGCACTTACGGCTTCAATTTGACGATGCCGCGGCTGAAAGCGATGACCCGATCGAAGCGGCACGGCTCAGAATGCGGCGGCGCGCTGCGGCGGAAATCGGCTTGCGCCTTGAGCCGTCCAGGCGCGAACACGCCGAGTCCATCCTGAATTTCGCCCGGGAACACTCGGCCTTGCGGGGAGCGCTGTTGTGTCAATGTTTGGCGGGCGTGAGCCGTTCGTCCGCGGCGGCGTTGCTCTGCCTGGCCAGTTGGACCGAACCGGGGGACGAGCGGGCGTGCGTATCTATCGGGTGCGGGCCTGGAAAGCGCGCAGCCGCACCGCGATCTGATCGTCTGGGGTGATTCCATTCTGGAGCGAAAGGGTCGATTGCTCCACGCCCTGGAAGTGGCCCGTTAGTCTCCTCGCCCGTAGCGGGACACGCTCGCTTTTGCTGAGGTTTCGATGTGCTCGCCTTCTGTACGCGAATTTCGGCCTGGCGATGAGCAGAGCTGCGAGGCCGTACTTCGAGAACTGCCCGATGGTTTGGCAGAGTCGGGTTTCGCTCGAATACGTGCGGGATGCGCGCAGTTTCGCACGTGGCTCGTAGAATGCTGGGTCCCTAAACACATTGGCGAAATCTCCGACACCACAGCCGTCGCGACGACGATTGGATTCGTGACATATCGCCGTCACTTCCTGGAGTCGGGCGAAATTCACTGCTTGGCCGTGCGGCCGGAGTGGCATCGGGGCGGGCTGTCCTCAGCCCGGCGTTCGGGACAAGGGAGTGGCCCCTGGGCGATCGAGTTTATTTGGGCAGTATTGACGGATTGCGGCGAATCGCCGCAGTGCTTTGATTCGCAATGTATTCCGACGCAATCCTCAGATATGCGTCGTCCCAAATCCACTTTACGCTGCCGCCGTCCGCCCACCATTTTCGCTCTCCGGCCAAGCTCCACCTTTGGCAGTGCCGCCTGACTTAGCCACCTTTCCAGAGTGCACTACCGCCCCCGGCACGGGCCGAGATGGCCGCGTGGTAAATGGTCCGCTGCCGCGGCGATTGTATGCAAGGTCCAGCCGCCTCGAGTCGCGATGTCCGCCCCAACCTCTTCCAAATAGCGGCACTGTTCGAGCAGTAGAATCACGGCTGGGAATTGTTGCAGGGACCGTTCGCGCGCCTGTCTGGCCACGTTCGTCGGGAGAACTGGTTCGCCAAATGCATTGTGATCTCGATCTACGGTGCCGCGCGGATCGCCGTGCAGTTGTGCGTGCCGAAAGTGCTGATGGTGATGTGAAAGGCCAATGGCAGGTGAGGCATGCTTCAATGGTCCTAAGCGGCCGGTCAATTCCGCGTAGCATACCGTTGAGGGAGGGCCCTGCGATTTGGCATTGGGGGCGTGTGGGCCTGCGGCCGGGCTGAGGACAGCCCGGCTCTGTTGGTCCGCCGTTTCGCGTGCCCTGGTTCGTTAGGGCGAAATAATGCGATACGACCCACGTGTTTCCTACGAGAACTGGCTCGCTTGGGTTTTCGATCACCCACCGGTTCAAGACTGGTACTGGAAGGATGAGGAATTTCCGGGTGGAGACACGGATTGGCCCTACACGTTCGACCTTGAGGAGGCACCTGCGGAAGCGGCCAAGTTGCTGACCTATATGACGCGCTTGTTCAATGCACCGTGCGAACCCATGGCCAATTTCACACTAGCGCAAGTCGGGCAGGGATATTGGTTCCTCGCCAGCGGCTGTTGGGGATGCGCGCGAACGATCACGGACCTTCGTTTGCCCGAAACCGACCGGCTCGCATGCGTTCGGGCGATGGAGACGCTCTACCGGGGCCTGTTCGCGGAACATTGCGCGCCAACACTTAGTCATCTCGAATCCTCGGAAAATCCGCTCAACGTGGTGTGCTACATGTGGTGGGACTTGCTGCCGTGGGGCGACTATGAGGACCTGGTTCGGCCAGATGGCGCGCCGGCGGAAGACGAGGACGACGTGGAATTTCTCGAGTCACGCGTCGTGCCTGAAAAGCTCGCGCAGTTCCGCTTGCTTCATCT
This sequence comes from Phycisphaerae bacterium, assembly GCA_044225155.1. Taxonomy (GTDB): domain Bacteria; phylum Planctomycetota; class Phycisphaerae; order UBA1845; family Fen-1342; genus CAYMBL01. Next base: position 31,044 of record JBGAJB010000008.1, read on the forward strand.
GGCGATGCTCGAAACACTGCGAGAGATTCTGCGCATCGACCATCTAGCTTGCCGCGAAGGGGCGCTGCACGGGCTGGGGCATTTGCAGGAACTCTATCCGCACGAGGTCTCGCAAATTGTGCAGGAGTTCCTGTACGGTGAAAAGGCGCTGCCCGCGGAGTTGATCATTTATGCCGAGGCGGCCGCCGAGGGCGCGGTTCAGTAGCCGAGCGTCAGAGAGCTCGGCACGCGGCTCGAAGCGCGACCAGGTCCAGCACAAACCCAGAAACAGCGCTGCTCTCGAAGACGTCGCCTGCCGTCGTCGTCTCTCGATAGCGGCCTTCGGTCAATTGCAGGAACCGGAACGACTGCTTGTTCGGCTCGATGATCCAATATTCGCCGACGCCGAATCGCTCATATGCTTCGCGCTTGGTGCGAAGATCATCCGCTTCGCTTCCTCATCGCCTGGACCTTTCCGAACGCGGGTTTGGGGAGCGTAGAATGCGGCCATGAGTTCCAGCCATTCTCTCGCTCTCGGCCTCGACTTCGGCACGTCCAGCGTGCGGGCGCTGCTCGCGGACACGCGTACCGGCGAGGAGATCGCCGCGGCGGTCGCTGACTATCCATCCGGTGAGGCGGGCGTGCTCACTGATCCGCGCGATTCGAATGTCGCCCGTCAGAATCCGCGTGACTACATCGTCGGGTTCGAAAAGGCCGTGCGGGATGTGCTTTGCCAGGGCGCCCGCCGCACGGGATTTTCGCCCGATCAGATCGTCGGCATCGGTGTCGATACGACCGCTTCCACGCCGATCCCGGTCGACGCAACCGGCACGCCGCTGGCCGCGCTCAGCGAGTTTGCGGACGACCTCGCCGCCCAGGCGTGGCTGTGGAAGGATCATTCGGCCCACGCGGAGGCGGCCGAGATCACGGACCGCGCGCGGGCCCAGGGTTTGCCCTATCTCGCCAAGTGCGGCGGGGCGTATTCGTCGGAGTGGTATTGGTCAAAGATCTTGCGATGCGAACGCACGGCGCCGCGCATCGCGCAGGCCGCGTACGCCTGGGTCGAACTCTGCGACTGGATTCCCGCCTGGCTCACCGGAAATCTCCAGCCGGCCGATCTGCCGCGCGGCATCTGTGCGGCCGGTCATAAGGCGATGTATCACCCGTCGTGGGGCGGATTGCCGGAGGGCGATTTTCTGGATGGGCTTGCGCCGGGGATGTCGCGCTTCCGGTCGCGCTTTGCCACGCCGCAGCCCGCGGACAAACCTGCCGGAACGCTCCTCCCCGCAATGGCCGAGCGCGTCGGGCTGCGGCCGGGAACGCCAGTCGCGATCGGCGCGATCGATGCCCATCTCGGCGCGGTCGGCGCGGGAATCGCCCCCGGCACGTTGGTGAAGATCATCGGCACCAGCGCGTGCGACTGCATGGTGGTGCCGCTGGCGCAGGAGTTGGCCGACATTCCCGGCGTGGCCGGCATCGTGCCCGAAAGCATTCTGCCCGGCATGCACGGCATCGAGGCAGGCCAGGCGGCCGTCGGCGATCTTTTCAACTGGTTCGTCACGCGCGTCGCCGGGGCGCAGGGCGGCGCGCCGGATGAAATTCATCGCCGGCTGAGCGACGCGGCCGCGCGGCTGAAGCCGGGCGAAAGCGGCTTGATCGCGCTCGACTGGATCAACGGCAATCGCAACGTGCTGGCCGATCCGCTGCTGTCGGCCATGATTGTCGGTCAGACGCTCGGCACGACTCCGCCCGACATCTATCGCGCTTGGATCGAGGCGACGGCTTTTGGAGCGAGAAAGATCATCGAGCGCATCGGCGAATACGGCGTGCCGATCGACCGCGTCGTCGCGTGCGGCGGCATCGCCGAGAAGAGTCCGCTGCTGATGCAGATCTACGCGGATGTGCTGAACCGTCCGATGTTGCTGAGCCGCAGCGGACAGACTTGCGCGCTTGGGGCGGCCATCATGGGAGCGGTGTTGGGGGGAGCACATCCGTCGGTTGCTGCCGCGCAGGCGGCGATGACGGCGGTGAAATCGGAGCAATACCCGCCGCGCGCGGACGCGGCCGGCGTCTATGAGCGGCTTTATCGCTTGTACGGCGACTTGCACGACTCATTCGGCGGCGTGGGGATCAAGCCGCTCGGCGGCGTCATGAAAGAACTGCTCGCGATCCGGAACGCGGCGCGCAGCACGGCAGGGTAGGTTGCCCTACGCGCCGGAATGCACACCGAACGAATCATGGGTCTTACGTCGCCGCCAAGTGCATGCGGAACGCTTCGATGATCTTCTCAAACCGTGGTGTGCGCTGAACGGCTTGCAGTCCGTAGCGCTCCTGGTCGCGCGGCGCCTGCTTGCGGGCCATGCGCTGCCAGCCGCGATTCATCCCGAGCACAAAAAGCGCGGTCGTGATCGAGCGCGTCTGCACGAGCGTCCGCAGGGCGCGCTTGGCGACCCAGTTCTGCTGGGCGGCCGCGTGACGCAGCTCATAGATCGCCTCATCGAGATCGTGGGGCGACATTTGCTTGGGCTGGTAGATCGTCTCGGTGAATGTGTAGCGCTCCCAGTCGGCCGGATAGTTCGTGGCGAGGAGCCGACCCTCGTTCTTGAAGCGATCGAACATCTTTGTGCCGGGCAGCGGCGTGAGATTCGTGAGCTGCACGATGTCGATCCCGAGCTTGACCGCATGCAGGGCGGTGTCCGCCACCGTCTCGGGCGTGTCCTGATCGGCACCGATGATAAAGCCGCCGAACACCGAGATTCCGGCGCGGTGGAACCCCCCGACCAATTCGCCGTAGCGCGCGAGATTGTTGCGGTTGATGCCCTTGTGATAGTCCTTGAGCGTTTCCTGGTTGAAGGTCTCAAAGCCGATCAGCATGCCGCGGCAACCGGCGCGATACGCGAGTTGCAATCCTTCGGCGTCATCGCCCATGTTCAGCGTCGTCTGGCTGAACCAGAGGCGGCGCTTGCCGTGGCGAATGATCGCGCGGAGCAGTTCCTTGGCCCATTCCGCGTGCCGCGGACCGACGCCGAAGAAATTGTCGTCGACGACGAAGATGAACTTCTTGGGCGTTTCGTTCCATTCTTTCAGCACGTCGGCAATTCGGCGGCGGCGGATCGGTGCGCCGTTGAAATTCGTCACCGAGCAGTATTCGCAGCCGACCGGGCAGCCGCGCGAGGTCTGGATCGCCGAGACGTCATAACGACCATTGATCGGGCGCAGGGCCTGATTGGCGCGCCCGTGGCCGGTAGCTTCGAGGTCGGAGAGCTTCCCTTGATAACGCCTTTGGAGGCGACGGGCGGCGGCATCTTCGATGATCTGCGGCCAGATTTCGTCGCACTCGCCGATCGCGACGGAATCAAAGTGCTGCTCGCCCTCTTCCGGACAGGCCGAGGCGTGCGGTCCGCCGAAAATCGTCTGGATGCCGGCCTTGCGGCAGGCCGAGGCAATTTCGTAGGCACGGGTCGCGCCACTCGTGTACGAGGTGATCGCCACGAGGTCATAGCCGGCCGTCGTAAGCTGCGTGTCGGTATAGGTCGAGCCGAAAACTTCGTCGACAATTTCGACCTGATGTCCCCGCGGCGTGAGTTCGGCCAGCACTTGCAATCCCAACTGGGGGATGAAGCTGCCGACGGTGTGATAACCTTGGGTGCGCCGCGAGATCGGATTTACGAGGGCAATTCGCAATGCCGCCCCTTCATGCTTGGCAAGCCATTCGCGATGCGCCAGACCGCTCGCGCATCGCTAACAGAGATCAGTGTAAGCGTTTTGCCGTCAGAACGCGACGTGCGCGGGTATCCCTGGAGAAGCCGCGTGACGTTGCCTACTTGGGAGTGACGCGATTTGAGAAAAAAGGTCAGTACAGCGGAACGCTCGGATCGACTTCGCGCGACCATGCTTCGATTCCGCCGGCCATGCTGACGACCCGCGGAAATCCCTGCTCGCGGAGCCAGTGCGTGACGCGCAAACTTCGCGCTCCGTGGTGGCAGTAGACGATGATTTCGCGCTCGGGCGGCAGCTCATTCAGGCGGCGGGGCAGCTCATCCATGGGAACGTGCAGAGCGCCGCTGATTCGCGCCGTGGCCACCTCGTCGGGTCGCCGACAATCCAGAAGCAGCGGCGGATGGGAGTGGGTCAGCCGCGTGGCGGCGTCCTTCGCGGAAATCTCAAGCGACATCGGTGCCTCGCCGCGATCGCGGCGCGCCCCCGGAGGAACCTCAAGTGGCGACGCGCCTGCGCAAGGCGAGCGTCTTAAGCAGGGACGACGACGCCGTCAAACGCGAGGCGAGTATGGGTAGGGGCTCAGTTTGAGCGAAAGCACACGTGGCATAACCCCGACCGTCAGGGAGGGGTCGTTTGGACTCG
>JBGAJB010000311.1:0-3979 GCA_044225155.1 Phycisphaerae bacterium
ACGACGCCACCTGGCAAACCGGCCCCGAGTGCCAGATTCTCGATGATGCCGGCAGCGGCGTGAAACCGGATGCACCGAATGCCGCGGGAGCTCTTTATGACCTCTACCCGCCGTCGGCCGCGAAGGTCTGCAAGCCGGCCGGGGAGTTCAACGTCGCGCGCGTCGTCGTCAAACATGGGCGCGTCGAGCACTGGCTGAACGGCGTGAAGGTCGTCGAAGCGCGCATGGATAACGACGAGTGGAAACAGAAGATCGCGGCCAGCAAGTTCAAGGCCTATGAAGGCTTCGGCGTTCAGCCGAAAGGCCACATCGGCCTCCAGCATCATGGCGGCGACGTCTGGTTCCGCAATATCAAGATTCGCGATCTGACCAAGCCGATGCCCGGTGAGGTGAAGCTTTTCAACCGCAAGGACCTCACCGGCTGGAAGCCCGTGCTTCCCGACAACGCAAAGCCCGAGAACACCTGGAGCGTGAAGGACGGCGTGCTGATCTGCCTCGGCCAGCCGATCGGCTACATCCGCACCGAAAAGCAGTACACGAACTACGTCCTGAAGGTCGAGTGGCGCTTCAACCCGGTGACCAAGAAGGCCGGCAACAGCGGCGTGCTGCTCCGCACACAGGAGCCCGACAAGGTCTGGCCCAAGAGTGTCGAAGCACAGCTAGAGAGCGGTAACGCCGGCGACTTCTGGAACATCGACGAGTTCCAGATGAAGACCGATCCCGCCCGTCTCAAAGGCCGTAACACCAAGCACACGCACAGCGCCGAACGTCCGATCGGCGAATGGAATGAGTACGAGATCATCGTCGATCACGGACGGATCACGCTCATGGTCAACGGCGACGTACTGAACGAGGCGTGGGACGTGGCCGAAATTCCCGGCACGATCTGCCTGCAATCCGAAGGCGCTGAGATTCACTTCGGCGATGTGCGGCTCGCGCCGATCGAGTAGGCAGCGCGCTTAGAAAACAGCGCAAATGAGCGCCCGGAGAGGCGGCTTTCGAGGACTTCGAGAGCCATCGCTCCGGGCGCTCGCTTGCGCTCATTTCGCGCGACCTGCCGCGCTCTTCGCTCGGAGTGGAAAAAGAAGTGGAAGGTTCCAGCCGTGGCGCGGTGCGAACCTTCCACCGAATTTGCGGCGCGATCCGCGCCGCCGGTGACCAAATTGTCTGCGCCAACTCGCGGCGCTCATTCATCGCACAGTCAGTGTATCGACTGGCTGCGCCAAGTGTACACACCTTCCGCTAGCGCGCCACAAGAATTTTCGCGCCTCGAACTCCACGCAAAACATGTTTCACGTGCAGCGACGAGACGCGACGCGGACAGTTGCCCCACTCGCGCCGCCTGCATAGAACATCCTGCATGTCGCGTAACGGCCGCGTGATTGTCGCCATGTCCGGCGGAGTCGATTCCTCCGTCGCCGCCTGCCTGTTGAAGGAGCAGGGCTACGAATGCATCGGCGCATTCATGCGCGTCGGCGCGCAAGCGGCCGAAGCGGATCAAGCGTGCGCCGTTTCCACCGACTCGGATCCGACTTCAGCTTCGCCGGCCCCGCGCCGCCTCCGTCACGGCTGCTGTTCCGCCGGAGACGCACTGGATGCGCGCGCGGTTGCCGGTCGGCTCGGGATTCCGTTTTACGCGCTCAACTTCGAGTCCGATTTCGAGCAGATTATCGACTACTTCGTCGATGAGTACGCGCAGGGTCGCACTCCCAATCCGTGCGTGCAGTGCAATATCCGGCTGAAATTCGGCAAGCTGCTGCGCTACGCGGAAATGATGGATGCGGAATTCGTCGCTACGGGGCATTACGCTCGCACGCTGCGGTCGGGCGGAGAAGCGCGCCTCGCGCGGGCCCGCAATCTCGCCAAGGATCAATCGTACGTGCTCTTCGGCATTCGCCGTGAAGAACTCCCGCGCTGTTTGTTTCCGCTCGGCGATTTCGCCGACAAGGCCGACGTGCGGCGCGTCGCCTCCGAACTCGGCCTGCGAGTGCACGACAAGCCCGACAGCCAGGAGATCTGCTTCGTGCCCCAGAACGACTACCGCACGCTGCTCGCCGCGCGGCGTCCCGAGACGCTGCGGCCGGGCGAGATTCGTGACACGAGCGGCCGCGTCGTCGGCACGCACGAAGGCGTGGCAGCCTACACCATCGGTCAGCGGCGCGGCCTGGGCATCGCGCTCGGCGCGCCGGCCTATGTCGTCCGGCTCGACGTGCTGAAAAATGAAGTCACGGTCGGCGACGCGGACGAGCTGCGCAGCGCTTCACTGCTGGCCGAACAGGTGAATTGGCACGTCGACCCGCCGCTCGCAAACGAATCGACGGCCGCGGCGATCAAGATCCGGCACATGCACACACCCGCGTCGGGCACATTCGCAGTGCAGAATGATGGCCGTGCGTTGGCACGCTTCGACGAGCCGCAGCCGGCCGTTACGCCCGGGCAGGCGGCCGTGTTTTACGACGCGTCGGACTGCGTGATCGGCGGCGGCTGGATCACGCGCGACAAGTCCGGAAAAACCGGCTGAAACAGAGTGCGTTTCAGGAATTCGACACCCGACGAGCCGCCCGTGCCGGTCTTGTTTCCGATCGTGCGTTCGACGGCTTTCACGTGGCGATAGCGCCATTCCTGAAGGCCCTCATCGAAGTCCGTCATCAGCTCCAGCAGGATCGCCACGTCCGGCCGGCGCTGGTATAGCTCGAACAAGCCGTCCTGCACGACTTCGCTCGGCGTGTTCGATTCGCGCAGATTGCGCGACTTCAACTCGCTCGGAATCGCGATGCCGCAGCCCGCGAGAAAGTCATAAAAGTGGTCGATCACGCTGCGCTCGTCGAGCCGGCGCTGCAGGGCCGCGAATCCAGGCGTGTCCGCGCCATACAGCGCGGCAAAATTCATGTCGCCGCGTTTGTACCCCAGCGCGAACTCCAACTCGCGGAATTGGTACGACTGAAAGCCGCTGGCCGATTCGAGCCGATCGCGAAAACTCGTAAATGACATCGGCGTCATCGTTTCGAGCACGTCAAGCTGCCCGACGAGCGTCTTCAGGATCGTGCGGCAGCGCTTGAACGTGTGGATCACGCCGTAGAGATCGCCGGCGGAAAAATCGCGTTTCACCTTGTCGAATTCGTGCAGAATCTGTTTGAACCAGAGTTCGTACGTCTGGTGGATGATGATGAAGAGCGTTTCGTCATGCTCCGGCGGCGTCGAGCGCGGCTGTTGCAGCGCAAGCAGCGCGTCGATGTTCAGGTAACTCGAATACGTCAGCGCCATGGCGGCCTCCGTGGGTCGTCCATCTCGCAGAGTATCGATTGTGAGGCGCGGCGGAAACGTCACGAGCGAGAAGGCCGGCGCCTCGCCGTGCTCATTTCCGCGCGGCTGGTGCCTTGCGGACTGCTGTTCGCCTCCGCAGGCACGTCAGGAGAAGCTTGCCGAATGCGAACAGCCTTGTGGACCAGATATTCTCGATTTTCCGCCTTGCGTCCGGAGGCCGGCCTTGTTTTGACCGGCCTCCCGGCTCCGCGACTACGGCTCCATGTGCTGATACGCGTAAGTCAACGCATCCGAGAATCCGAGGATGTCGTCGCCAAACACCATGTATGCAATGCGGGCGTTCGGTGCATAGAGCGGATCGGAATCGATACCGGTGCCCTGCTTCATCATCTCCAGGCGCAGCGGCAGGCCGGTCAAGCTGGGAATCTTCGTGCCCAGGTTCGTGACACCGCCCCAACCGCAGCGAATGCCGTAGGTATCGCGCCAGAAGCGATAGCTGGAGCGCGTATCCGTGTGGTCGCCCTCGTTCAGACCGGTGTTGACCATGCCGAAGCCGAGCGTGACGCAGCGCTGGTTCATCGCGTACTCGAAGTCACGCGGATCGTCGTTGAAGTGGACCGTCGCGACCATCTGCGTGTCCGGGAACGCCGCGTGCCACAAATCCATCATCGCCAGCGTCGCCGTCGTATACGGCTGATCGGCGTAGAGGATCACC
>JBGAJB010000009.1:0-44192 GCA_044225155.1 Phycisphaerae bacterium
CGGAGACTGGACGCCCGCGCGAATCGCCACGACACTGCGGTGGGCGAATTTTGGAGCAGCAACGAATGAGAGTTTTCCGAAGCCGTTGGGGCGGATTTGTTCTGTTGTGCGCCGGGCTGGCGGCGCGGCCGGGTGTCGCGCGCGGCGCGGATATTCTGGATGTAGTGCCGTAGAAGCCGGCGCTGCTGCTCTATGCGCCGAGCGTGGGGCGGGCGGCGAAGGGGCTGGCGGCATTCGGGCAGGCGGCGGGGATTCCGCCGCTGAGCCACATGGACGCGAAGGCGCTGCTCGAAGACGTGATTGAGAAATTTGACGGGCTCGACATCGAGGGGCCGTTCGCGGTGGTGTTTCTGTCGAGCGCGCCGCGCGAGCCGGTGGTGTATCTGCGCGTGACGGACGCGAACGCGTGGAAGACCGCCAGCAACGCGACAGGCGACAAGATCATGCACCTGACCGAGGTCGACGGCGACGAGCTGTTTGCGGTGATCCGCGACGGCGTGTTGCTGCTGAGTAACGGCGAGGGCGCGGTCGAAGATGCCGCGAAGCTGACGGGCGGCTTCGGAAAGACGCTCGAAGCCGGCAAGCTGACGCCGAACGAGAAGACGAGCTTCATGGTGTATGCGGACGTGCCGGCCTGGGCGGACACGATTTCGCAGGGTGTCGCGGCGGCGGCCGGTTTGATGAAAGTCGCCATGGCGAATGCGCCGAACGGCGAATCGGTCGCGGGCATTCTGGATTGGTATTTCTGGCAGGTGCGCGAACTAACGAGCCAAACCGCGCACGTGGTGATGAGCGCCACGGTCAACGGCGACGGCGTACACGCCACGCTGAGCCTGGAGGCTAAAGCCGAGACAGCGGTGGCGAAGTACATCGACGGAATTCAGCCACGCGAGGGCGATCTGCTGCGCGGATTGCCGGACGGGCAATATTTCGTGGTGTTTGGAAACGATTTCGGACTCGCACCGGGGACGCCAAACGCGTCGGAGTATTTCCTGAACGGTATGCTGAGCCGCGCGAAGTCGGCTTCACAGCCCGATCAAACGCGGCTCAAGGCGCTGAACAAGGAAATGTCCGAGCTGGCGCAGGGTGGAAGTTTCGGCATGCGAATCGGGCCCGGCGGCATGGAGATGGCCGGCTGCACGTGGACTTCCAACGCGGCGCGCCTGGCGGAGCTGACGGCGGAGCAGACGCAGTTTTCGAGCGAGATGGCGGCCGCATGGGCGCCGGGGATGAAATTCAAGTCGACGGTCGCGAATGAAATGATCGCGGGGCACAAGGTGACGTCCGTCACGCAGGAATTTTCGGCCGACGACCCGATGATGAACGCGGCGATGTCGCAAATGTTCGGCGGCGGGTCGATTCGAACCTATTTTGCCGAGGACAAGGGTCAGGTCATTCTGCGGGCCGGCTCCGAGGGACACGCCAAGGAAGCGATCACGCGCGCACTGCGGGGAGACGAGAAAGCACTATCCGCGGCGCCGCGCGTCCGGTCGGCGCTCGCGCGGCTCACGCGAAAGCCCGTGGCGGTCAGCATCGTAGACATGATGCAGGCGGTGCGGATGAACATGCCGGGCGGCGCGGCGCCCCCACCGGTCACGGCCGATGCGGAAACTCCGCCGGTGATTTGCGGGGCTTCGGTTTCGCCGCGCACCGTACATCTGGAGATCGTCGTGCCGGCTGACTTGATCGCGGATATTTCGCGGGTCGTTTCGGGTGAGCGAAGAACAACTTCCTCGCCGGTCAAGAACTGATCGCTGATGTACGGATCGTGGCGAACAAACTTCGATGAACGCCGACGAGCTGGTTGACGACGCGGGCTACATCCGCATTGACCTGCGGTGCAGTGAATGTGGGTACAACCTCCGCGGGCTCCACTGGAAGGGCCTCTGTCCGGAATGCAGCGCGGCGATCATTCACTCGACAATTCCTAATACCCTTCAGCGCGCGGCGCGGTCTCGACTGGACGTGATCAATATTGGCTTGGGCCTCGTCAGTTCCGGAACGGTCTTCCTCGTGTGTTCGTTGCCGCTTGGGCACTATCAACCCATTTTGTGTATCGTCGCGATTGCAGCCTGGGCCGTTGGCATGTGGCTGATCACGATACGCCCATTCATCTCGGAATCGCGTAGTGCAAGAGTGCAATACAGGTGGTCACGCGTCGCAGTCCGGTTTGCCTCAACGCTTTCCGCTGGCGCAGGTTGCGTTGCGATAGCAAGATCGTTCGCTGCCGCTTCGGCGTCCGGACTCGTGCTAATAATGATGTTGCTCGCCGCGGTCGGATGGTACGCGGCCGAACTCGGCGCATCAGTTATTTCAGAGCGACTAGCCAAGTTGATACCCAATTCGGAATTGGCCAAATTCATCGCGTGGACCGGCAGGTTCAGCGTCATAGGTCCAGTTCCACTTCTCGCGACTTTTGCCACTGCGGTGGTGAGCGAAAACGTTTCGGGCGGAAGGCTTCGCCGATTCGCGGGCCCGTCAGTGAGTTGGGCATGGCTGATGGGGGCTTTCGCGATCACGACCGCTTTGTGGTTGATGTTCACCCTTGCAGCGCGCTTCCGTCTCGCTTCCAACATCCGAAAGAAATTCGCACTGCGGTCGGGTGGGCGTCAAGATAAGGGGTAGATGACAAAGGCCCTGGGCTTGGTTTCAATGGCTTGTGGTTGAGCGAGCCATTTGGCCAAGGAGGGCCACGTGAATCTTACCGGGATTGCGGAGGCGGTGTTGTCGTACTGCGCCGCGGATGGAATTTTGCTCACGGACGATCTGACGCAGGTCGAGGAGGCGTTGTTGGTCGCGGTTCGGCGGATTGGGGCCAAGGCGGCCGAACTGCAGTTGGCGCGTCAGCGTCTGGGCTACGAAGGCGCCCGCCGGCCCTGCGTGTGTGGTCAGCGGCAACGGTTCGTGGAGCATCGGCCCAAGACGATCGCGACGCAGATGGGGTCGATCCAGATCCGGCGGGCGTATTACCGCTGTCGGCATTGTGGTGCGTCGGCGCTGCCAAACTGACCCACTACCGGAAGGCGCTAGTGGCATTCGCCGCGTTCGCTGCTCCTGTTAACATGCCCGATTCGACGGTAGAACCGTCGCGGGAGCCCGCGGGCATGGTGAAACTGGGCGTCAATATCGATCACGTGGCCACCGTGCGCCAGGCGCGCGGCGGGGATGAGCCGGATCCGGTTTGGGCGGCGGCGCAGGCGGAGCTCGGCGGGGCGGACGGGATCACGTTTCACCTGCGCGAGGATCGCCGGCATATTCAAGATCGCGACGCCGAACTGCTCCGGCACACGGTCGCGACCAAGCTGAACATGGAGATGGCGATCGCCCCGGAAATCGTGCGCATCGCCCTCGAGCTCGCGCCGGATCAATGCACGCTGGTGCCGGAACGGCGGGCCGAAGTCACGACCGAGGGCGGACTCGACGTCGTACGGCTGAAAAAGCGGATCGCGCCGGTGGTGAAGTGTCTGAAAGACAAGGGCATCGAGGTCAGCGCGTTCATCGAGCCCAGCGCCGATCAGATCGCCGCGAGCGCCGCGTGCGGCTTTGACGCGATCGAGCTGTGGACGGGCGGCTGGGCGCATCCGAAATCCGCGAAGGCCGGCGAAAAGGCGCTCGACGCCCTGGCGGCGGCGGTGGACGCCGGGCACGAGCACGGTCTGATCGTTCACGCGGGACACGGACTGAACTATCGCAACGTCGAGCCCGTCGCGGCAATCCCGGGTTTCACCGAATTCAACATCGGCCACAGCATCGTGTCGCGCGCGTTGTTCACGGGCATGAGCGCGGCCGTGCGCGAGATGAAGGCGCTGCTCGAGAAGGCCGGCCACCGCCACCTGGCGCTGCTGGCAGGCGTGCACCTGGGGCAGCATCACGGCGCGGCGGGAGGCGAGTAGCAGAGTATGCCGATTCATCCGACAGCGATCGTGGATTCGAAGGCGGAGGTCGATGCGTCGGCCGACGTGGGCGCGTATGCGGTGATCGAAGGCGGCGCAACGATCGGCCCGCAGGTGAAAATCTGGCATCACGCATTCGTCGCGCAGGGCACGCGTATCGCCGCTCGGGCCCAGATTCATCCGTTCGCGGTGGTCGGGCACTATCCACAGGACGTGAAATGGAACGGCGCGCCGAGTTACACGACCATCGGCGAAGACACGGTCATTCGCGAGGGCGCGGAGATTCATCGCGGCACGATGCCCGGGTCCACCACGTCGATTGGGGCGCGCGTCTTCATGATGTCGCACTCACACGTCGGGCATAACTGCGCGCTCGAAGACGACGTCATCATGGCGAGCGGCGCGCTGCTGGCAGGGCACGTGCAGGTCGGCCGGCGCTCGTTCATCTCGGGCAATGCATCCGTGCATCAGTTCGCGCGAATCGGAGAGTTGGTCATGGTGCGCGGCCTTTCCGCCGTGATCCAGGATGTCGCCCCGTTCATGACCTACGCGTTTGACGGTTTGTCCGGCCCCAACGTCGTCGGGTTGCGACGGGCCGGCCTGTCGGCGGAAGAGCGCGCGGAGATTCGTGCCGCTCATCGGATTCTGTTCAATTCAGCCCTCCCGTTTCCCAAGGCCGTGGAGCAATTTGCCGCGGTCGTGCGGACAGAGCCGGGGCGGCGGCTGCTCGCGTTTGTTCAGTCCCCCACCAAGCGCGGCTTTTCGCGGCTGCGGCGCAGGCCGCGCTTCGTCAGCGGCGTCACGGAGACGCCCGACGCGGCGCTCGAGTGAAGATCGTCATTGCTCCCGACAAGTTCAAAGACGCGCTCGATGCGGAGGGCGTAGCGGACGCATTGGCGGCGGGCGTGCGCGACGGCTGGTCCGAGGCGGAGGTTCGCTGCTTCCCGATGGCCGACGGCGGCGAGGGCTCGGGCGCGATCCTGGCGAAAGCGCTGGGAGCCCAGGAGCGAATCGCCCGTGTCACCGATGCGGTCGGACGGCCGATTGATGCGCGCTGGTGGCATGTGCCGAAGCGCGGCCGGGCGATCGTGGAGTTCGCGGAAGCGTGTGGATTGGCGCGGCTCGCGCCGAGCGAGCGCGATCCGTTAAAGACTTCGAGCTTTGGCGTCGGTCAGCTCGTTGCTGCGGCTCAGGCGGCGAGCTGCGCACACGTCACGCTTTGCGTGGGTGGATCGGCGACGGTCGATGGCGGCGCGGGGTTGTTGCAGGCGCTGGGTGTGCGGCTCCTCGACCGTGCGGGCGAGGAGATTCGGGCGCGCGTTACCGGTGCGAGTCTGGGCGAGGTCGCGGGAATCGCGGCGTTTGAGCCGTTTACTTGTCGAACGATCGAGCTGCTTGTCGACGTTGATAACCCTCTGCTCGGCGACCGTGGTGCGGCGCGGATCTTTGGGCCACAGAAAGGCGCGACGCCGACAGCGGTCGAAATCTTGGAAGCGAATCTTGCGGGTTGGGCGAGTGTGCTGAGCGCGTGGAGTGGGCGCGATGTTCGCGGGTTATGCGGCGGCGGAGCGGCGGGAGGAGTTCCGGCGGGTCTGCATGGCGTGTTTGGGATGGAGCCGGTCGCGGGAGCGAATGCGATCGCCGGGGAAATTGGCTTGATCGAGGCTATCCGGGAGTGCGATCTGGTACTCACCGGCGAGGGGCGCGTCGATGAGCAGACGGCGGGCGGCAAGGTCGTCGCGGCGGTCGCGCGGATGGGCGCCGTTTCCAATGCGCATGCCGACGCGAGCGGCCGTCGGCATGGCCCCCAACACCGCGCGCGGCTCGGAAAACGGGGCGTGCCGGTTGTTGCGTTCTGCGGCGCGGTCGGCGGTGACGCTGACCAGATACGCAATGCGGTTGGTCTGAACGAGCTGATCTGCATCACGCCGGATGGAACGCTGACGGACGAGGCGCGGCGTCAAACCGGAGCCAATTTGCGCCGCGCGGCGCGCGACTGGAGCGCAACGAAGCGCAAGTTCGGCTTGTAAGTTCATGCCTCGTGCTGAAGTCGCGATGTCGGGGGCAAATTCTGCCGGAATGGGCCGATATGTTCCGCAGGGATTGAGCATCCCGACGCAGGAACCGGCATGGATCAGCCCACGATCGCCCCGCTGTCCGTCGACGAAGCACCGCTGCAGCGCATCGGGCCGTTTGAGGTGCGGGTGAACGACCTCGCGAACGCAAAGATTCTGGCCAAGGACATTTTCGAGCGCCGCATCTATCACTTCGACGCGCTGGGGCGCGAGCCGCGGATTCTCGACTGCGGCGCGAACATCGGTCTCGCGACGCTCTATTTCAAGCAGTGCTACCCGGCGGCCCGCATCACGGCGTTCGAGCCGGATAAGGGCGTTCTGCCGTATCTGAGCGCGAACCTCCTCGCCAACCACATCTCCGGCGTGACGGTGATGGCGTCGGCGCTGGCCGGCTGCGAGGGCGAGCAGACTTTTCTGAGCGACGGGAAGTACGGCGGATTTCTGACGCCGCTGCGCTTCGACGCCGATTGCGAGCGCGATTCGTACGTCGTGTCGTGTGTGCGGCTGCGCGATTTTCTCGATGAGCCGGTCGATTTCCTGAAGCTCGACATCGAAGGCGCGGAGTGGGACGTGCTGGACGACGCCGGTGCGGCGCTTCGGAATGCGCGCGAAATGGTGATCGAGTATCACCATCAGCCGGGCTTGCCGCGCACGCTGCATCGAATTCTGGAGCTCCTGGACTCGCTTGGCTTCGAATACATGATCAACGACTTCGACCGCGTGACGAATCCGGCGGTCGCGACTCCGTTTCGCCTGCATGGGAATACGAGCTATTTTCTGCTGATCTATGCGCGGCGGAGTGACGACTAAGACCGCAGCCGAGGGCGGCTGTGTCACACGCGCGTGAAATACGCCTGTCTCGTGACGTTTCCGTTTGATCCGAGCCGCGAACGTCAGTAAGCGGGGAGGGCGGAAAAATCTCCCAATCTGCGGACGTCTCGCTCGTCCCCGCGTCCTCACGGGCGCGGTTCGGTTCAGAAATCGAAGCGACCGCTTTCCGCCTGACTCGTCGCGTTATTGTTTGCCCCAGACGCGGTAGCGAATTCCCAGTTCAGAACAGAGCGCGGCCAGCTCGCCGAGGATGTCGCCGTAGCTCACGGCGATGTGATTGCTCATGTAGTGCGCCATCACCGCGTCGCGACCGACGCCGAGGTCGGCGGCCATGAACGGCCACTGGCGCGTGGTGCCTTCCCAGAGCTTGTCGCGCGTTGCCGCAGGGAGCTTCAACACCTCGCCGCGGCCGAGGTCCATGACGACCTGGCCCGATTCGCCGCAGAGCCACGCGCGGGACCAGGTGATCGCGCCCGGCAGACTTTCGCCGGCGAAGGTGCCGCCGGGAATCGGGAAATAGCCGGCCGGCTGGCGGTAGGAGTGCACGCCGCGGAGCGAATTGGGGTCGTGATTGAACGCGTACGCGCCGCAGGAGCCGCTGTTCAGCAATACCCACACAAAGCGGCGGGCTCGCTGGGCGTCGCAGACTTCCAGTTTCTCGTCGATCGGCGCGCCCCAGCGCACGTCGTGGAACATAACGGCCTGGTGCAGCCCTTTGGCTTTCAGCACGCGCTTCATGAGCTCCATCGGCACGAGATTGCCTTGATCGGCCTCGGTCGAGGTGATGAGCAGGTCGCCGTTGGATTCGGGCCGACAGACTGAGTTCAGCAAGCCTTCGTTGAAATCGCTGGGCGGGCGGAGCGGCCAGAGGCCGAGCTGATATTGCCAGCCGATGCAGTCGGCCTTGAACTCATCGACGAGATCGAGCACGGCCAGGTAATCGCGCAGTTGTTCGCGCGTGGCGTCTTCGGTGAAATCCGCGCCGTCGGCGGCGATGCTCGCGGGGCAGTTTTCGCCGCGCCAGTGGAAGGTCACGCCTTTTTCGCGCACGAAAGAGAATGCGGCGTCGATGCGCTTCGCGGCGATGCCACGCCCGCGCTCGATGATCCAGGCTTGATCGACTTTGTGCTCGGTGAAGCCGATGCGATTCAGGACGCGATGTCCGAAGTAGCCGTTGATCATGCCCATTGACGTATCGCCGAGCATCAGCGCGAGGATGCGGCGCTTGCGAATTTCAGCCGCGACGCGGCGGCCGATTTCGGCGGCGGCGGGCGTGATGGCGACGGTCGAGCCGAGCGCGTCGGTGGGATAGGAGATGCGACCGGTCGAGCACCATTCGGCCAGGCGCTGCATGAACGCGTCGTCGGTCGTCCAGTCGGCGGAGTCGGTCCAGATGCGCGAGAATTCGCGGCCGACGCTTTCGAGACACGCGCCGGTGTTCAGCAGGCCGACGAGGCCGGGCCACTGGCCGGAGAAATTGCTGGCGAGCAGGAGCGGGTTTTTCTTTCCGACGACGCCGTCGGTCGTATGCGGGCCATAGAACCAATGCACGCAGACGCCGATGAGCGGGTCGTCGATCGGGCCGAGCTTTTCGATCGCTTCGTGGGGTTTGGTGAGAAAGCCGGGCACGCGATACGCCTGGCGGCCGAGCTTGGTCAGGGCGCGCTCGAGCTGCTCGGTCGCGCCGGTGATGCTGGGGAGGGCCCATTCGTTGGGCTTGGCGCGATAATCTCCCGGCCAGAAGAGTGCGATTTTTTCGCTCACGGTATTGCCCCTCAAATCCTTTGGTCGGCGCAGTGTAATTCTGAACGGTGACGGAAGCCCGCGGTTGCGTCGTAACTCGCAGCAAAACGGTCCGCTTTCTGGTCGTGGCCGGCACCGGATATGATCGGAAATGAGCGATGTTTCGCCGGCGGGAGAACGCGATGGGGCTGTCGAAGGTGCGTGCAAATATTCCGAGCTACTCGACGCCCGAGCCAGTGGGGAGGCCCGAGGGCGATCTGAAGCCCTATGAAGTGTTCGTACAGCTTGAACGGGGCAAGGCGCACAGCCATGCCGGCAGCGTGGACGCGGCGGACGATCAGATGGCGCTGCTTTTCGCGCGCGAACACTACGGGCGCGACCAGGCGTGCGTGCAGATCTGGGTCGTGCCGCGTTCGGCGATCATTCGCACGGATTACGAAAAAGACCTCGTGTTCCGGCTGACGGATCAGAGCTATCGCTTCGCGAAGGGTTACAACGTCGGCGAGAAATGGAAGCAGTTCATGTCGGCGAAGGAATACACGGAGTACAAGAAGGAAGACATCAAAGAGCATTTTTGAGCTGCCGTGGCACCGAGCGTCGGCGAATCGTCGCAAAGGAAACGCATGTCCGATCTCGCACCGAATCTGAAAACTCCCCTGGTCGAGCTGCTGTTGGCGCTGGCCGACGACAAGTTCATTCTTGGCCATCGCAACGCCGATTGGACGGGGCTGGCGCCGATCCTCGAAGAGGACATCGCGTTTTCGTCGCTCGCGCAGGATGACCTGGCGCACGCGCTGGCGGTCTATGAGTTTGTCGCGCAGCTCACCGGCGACAACGCCGATCGGCTCGCGTATGGGCGGCGGCCGGAGGAATATCGCTGCGCGAATCTCGTCGAGCTGCACGATGAATTCGACTGGGCTTTCGCGCTGGTGCGGCAATTCCTGTGCGATCATTTTGAGCAGGTGCGGCTGGGCCGGTTGTCGCAATGTTCGCGATCAGCCGCTGCGCGAGCTGGCCGTGCGCATCCTGGCCGAGGAGCGGCTGAGCCTGGGCCATGCGGATCAGTGGATCGTGCGGCTGGGGCAATCGAATGACGACGCGCGCGGCAGATTGCAGGCCGCACTAACGAAGCTCGCGGGACCGGCGTGCGAGTTGTGCGAGCCGACGCGCGGCCAAGCGGAGTTGGAGGCGGCCGGCCTGTATCCCGCCGGCGGCGACATCTTTGCCGCGTGGTCGGGGGCGGTTGGGAACGTATTGGAAGCCGCGGACCTGGAAGCGGAATTGAAGCGACCGGGGGCGAGCTTCGCGGGCGGGCGAGCCGGGAAGCGATCGCCGGCGTTTGCGGCGCTGTACGAGGAAATGACCGAGGTCTACCGCGTCGAGCCGCAGGCGAAATGGTGACGAAATACTGAATGGCGAATGGCTGATGGCGAATTGCTCGTTCGACAGTGGCGAGAAGTGAGATCAGAACGCGATGGGTGTTACGCGCGGGGATATTGAGGGGCGGCTGCGGACGATTCTCGATCCGGAGATGCCGATCAATCTCGTCGACCTCGGGATCATCGCTGAGATTCGCATTCGCGACAAAGACGATACGAGTGCGGCCGCTGCACAGAAGTGCAACAAATCGGCGCACGTGGAGATCGATGTAACGCCGACGTTCGTGGGGTGTCCGGCGCTGGACATGATCCGCGACCTGATTGTGGATCGCGTGGGTGGATTGCCGGATGTTGCGGAAGTGGCCGTGCGATTTGTGAACGATCCGCCCTGGTCGGTGACGCGGATCTCGGCTGAGGGGCGTGAGGCGCTTCGTCGGCACGGCGTCACGACACCGCATGCCGGCGGCGCGGCGGCCGCGATTACGCCGCTCACGATTTCCCAGCCTGGTCCCGCAAGTGACGCAGTGAAACAGACCGTGGAGTGTCCGTTCTGCGGGAGCGAGAAGACGCATCTCGACAGCCCCTTCGGGCCAACGCGCTGCAGAATGATCTATTACTGCGACGCGTGCCGAAACGCGTTCGAGCATCTCAAGCCGATATAGCGCCGCGCAATTCGCCGAAGCAATGATCAGCTACTTTTGAATTGGGAAAACGGCCTATGGGGCAGCCGGTGCGCTCGTGGCGTCGATCCGTTCGACCGGCTGCTCGGCCTCGGTGAGGATCACGGCGCGCAGGACGACCGAGCGCAGCGGGCTGTCGTCGTTGCGGGTGGGCAGGTCGGCGAGGGCCCGAAGCGTCCGCAGGCTTTCCTCGTCCTTCGCCTGACCGATCACGGTGTACTGGCCGTCGAGGCTTTCGAGACGGGCCAGGGCGATGAACCACTGACAACTGGCGGAGTTCGGATCGTTTTCCTTGCGCGCCATCATCAACGTGCCGATTTCGACGGGCGCGTCGCTGAGCTCGGCCGGGATCATCTTCCCGTCGGGCCGGACCGCGCGGCGATCACCGCCGGGCGCGCCGCCTTGAATGATGAAACTCGGGACGATCTTGTTGAAGGGCGTGTTGTCGTAGAACTTCGAGCGGACGAGGTCGAGGAAATTCTCGACGTTGCGCGGGGCCTTCTCGTAAAAGAGCGTAAAGGTCATCTTGCCGTGGTCAGTGGAGAAGACGGCGTTCTTGCGGCCCTCGACGCGGAACTCGAGCTGCGCCGGAGTCGCCTTTCCGCCCATTGGATGCCAGTCCAAATGAAAGCGACGGCGTAGTGAAAATCGCGGCTGAGGGGAGCGAGTTCGATTTCGGTGCCGAGCGAGGCACGCGGCGCGAGGCGCAGCTTTGCGTCTCCGAGCGGCGCGACCGTCTCGGGACGAAGCGGCTGCGCCTTTTCGGTCTCGAAGGTGACGTGCAGTGAGGGGTCGTCCGCGCTGCCGTAGATCAAGCCGGCGGGCAGGTTGAGCGAATCCTCGGAACTTACGCCGGGGACGTCGATCGGCTCGTTGGTCGGGTTGAAGAGCGTGAAGCGGACGCGGATCGGATCGCCCGGCGCGAGCAGGGCGCGGTCGATCGAAAGCTCGGCTCGCAGTCCGTCGCCGCCCTCGCCGCCGGCGGCGGGCAGTGCGCAGGCGACCAGGCCCACAATGCAGGCGAACGAATACCGATAGTGTCTCTTGCTGGGTTGGCCGTTCGCAGAGGCTCCGGCTCTTTTTACCCCGCCCCACGTCGGCGGTTGCCCAAAATCGCGATGCGTCAAACGACCGCGCGAAGTTCCAAGTGTAACACCCCATCGAGCGCGCGAATAGCCGCGAGGCCTTCGGCGCTGGGACGCTCATCCAATGCGATCGTGCACCACGCCGCGCGGGCACCGGTGAAGACGCGGCTCGTGATTTCTTCCGCGTTGATCCCATCGGCGCGAATCGCATCCATGATCCCGGCCATCACGCCGACCGCGTCACGCAGACGCAGTACCAACTGCCAGGTGGCCGGACTGCGTTCGAGCAGATTCACGCAATTCACGAGCTGGCCGGATGCGAGGTACTGGCGCGCGACGCGCACGACTTCGTCGGCGATCGCCAACTCGGCTTGACGCGTGCGAGCGGCGAGCCCCTGCGAAACGATGACGCCGGGAATTTCGGACAGGCGCACCCCAAGCCGCGCGGCGTCGCGCGAAACTTCGAATTCCGGCAGGTCGAGCGCGAACAAGTGCTTTCCGCTGCCGGCGGCACGCAACAAAGCGGCCTCGTCCAAAACCGCGACCGGCCCGATGTGAACGAAAGCCGCGCCGGGGCGCAGGCTCTCGAAAAACTCACTATCCAGGCGCGGCTCGTGATCGGCGCGGGCGCCGAACGAAACGACAAAATCGGCGCGGGCCGCCAACTCGCGCCGCGAGCGGCAGATGCGCCGAGCCGGGGAATCGCCGTCGGGGCCATGCGGCGCCCAGCGCAGCACGGTCATTCCGCAGGAGGTGGCGCGCGATTCCAATTCGTGCGCGGCCGCGTTTTCGCCGAGAATTCCCAGCGCAGCGCCGCTCAGCCCGACGCCGCGTCGTCCGCGCGTGGCCGCGCCGGAACGCGCCTCGGCGAGACCGCGATCGAGCGCCAGGAGCAGACCGACGGCCAGCTCGGCGGCAGCGAGCGCGTCGCGATCGGGCCAGTGCGTAACGAAGATGCCGAGGGCCGAGGCGTGATCGACCTCGATTTCAGCGGTGCCCGCGCCGGCGTGAACGATCATTTGAAGGCTGCGGCCGACGCTCAGGGCGTCTTGGCCGACACGCAGGCGGGAGACAATGAGCATTCCGACGCCATCGAGATTGCGCGGCAGCTCCTCGGGAGTCAGATCGGGCTCATGAACGACGGTGCCGCCCAAGGCTCGGAGTTCCTCCAAAGCACTTTCCGGCAGCGGACAGGCGACGAGAATCTTCACGCAGCGCACCGCTTTCGGCTGGTCATGCGAGGTTCGTTCACACGCGCATTTAAGCGACTTGCCGAGAGAATCACAATGCGGAGCGGGCGTGATCGAGTGTTTGGCGGGCGAAGTGGGAGTTTTTGGGCGAGAGACGACCAAACAATCAAGATCGTCGGTCTTGCGGAACTGATTCCGACAAGTGCGTTTTCGCTCAAGCTGAACCAATACCGGGGAGCTCGTAGTGGGTCAGTTTGAACTGAGCCGCGACCGTAAGGGAGCGGGGGGCGGCGGAGAAACCCGCTCACGCAAGCCGAGAATGACGCTCGATTCCCCGCTTCCTGACACGGGCGCGGCTCGGACAAGCGCAGACTGAAGCCAATACCGAGGCGCTTGCTTGCTTGACGACCAACCCCCGCCAGCTATACTACGCGGCTCCCCGGACAGGGCGGGGATGGGCTGTTCGTACAGGGCGAAACGGAATGAAGACTGCCAATAACTGCTATCAGGCCAAGGCCGCCGACATCGAGCGGCAGTGGTTTGTGGTTGATGCGACCGACAAGGTGCTTGGCCGCCTGGCCGTGCGCATCGCGAACGTGCTGATGGGCAAGCACAAGCCGACCTACACGCCGCACATCGACACGGGCGACTTCGTCATCGTGCTCAACGCGAACAAGGTGAAGGTCACCGGCGACAAGCGCGAGCAGCGCATCTATCAGAATTACACGCGCTATCCGGGCGGCCAGAAGCGCATGACCATGCGGGCCGTGCTGGAACGCCAGCCCGAGCGGGCGCTGCGCGACGCGGTTCGTCGCATGCTGCCCAAGAACGCGCTGGCCCGGCACATGCTCGACAAATTGAAGCTCTACGAGGGCGAGCAGCATCCTCACCAGGCGCAGATGCCCGAGCCGCTCAAGGCCTGAGATCGCAGGAGAATTGCGACATGCAAGACGGTGCTGATCTTTCGTCGATTCCCGCGACCGCACCGGCCGCGACGCGTTCCGGTCCGCCCTTCTGGGGCACGGGCCGCCGCAAGTCGTCGGTGGCGCGCGTTCGGCTGATTCCCGGCGAAGGCAAGATTCTGATCAACGGCCGGCCGGTCGAGCAATATTTCCTCACGCCGCTGGGCCGCGAGTCGGTCTACGCGCCGCTGAGCGCGACCAGCACGGAAAAGCGATTCAACGTCTTCGTGAATGTCGAGGGCGGCGGTCACAGCGGTCAGGCCGGCGCTGTCCGGCTGGGAATCGCGCGGGCGCTGGTCGAAGCGGATGCGTCGGTCGAGTCACCCCTGCGCGACAAGGGCTACCTGACGCGGGACAGCCGCGAAGTCGAACGCAAGAAGTACGGCCGCCGCAAGGCCCGCCGCCGCTTCCAGTTCTCGAAGCGCTAGTTCGAGCATCCCGGGTTCGGGCGCTGGTTTTTTACGAGGGTCCGCGGCCCAGCGCCGCGGCGATGAGCGGGACATGAGCAAAGCCAAAGCCGTCAATATCAGCGTCATCACCCCCGAGCATAAAGTGCTGGAGACCAGCGCAGAGTCGGTCGTGATTCCCGCGCACGACGGCGAGATCGGCATCCTGCGCAATCGCGCCCCGCTCATGTGCGAGCTGGGCATCGGCGAGATGCGCTACACCGCCGACGGCAAAACCAGCCGGCTTTTTGTCGATGGCGGCTTCGCACAAGTCCACGATAATTCGGTGATCGTGTTAACGGAAAACGCACTGCCCGAGAGCGCCATCGACGCCAAGGCGATCGCGGCCGCCGAGCAACGCTCGTCGCAGGCCAAGACGCCGGCCGACCGGGCGAAGTCCGTCCGCCGCGTGCACGTGCTGCGGGCGATGGCGGCGCACTAGGCCGCCGGACCCTTTCACTTTTCCTGCTGAGTTTGCCACCGTCTACTCGTCGGAATGCTCGAACGGTCGCTTGGCGATCAGCAGCGGGCGGCGCTGCGCGATGCTGAGGAGCAGACCCAGCGCGATGAAATTCACCCAGAGACTGCTGCCGCCGTAGCTGACAAACGGCAGGGTCATGCCTGTAATCGGCGCGCAGCCGACGTTCATGGCCATGTTCAACAGGGCCTGCGCCACGATCATTACAACGACGCCGACGGCGAGCAGGCGTCCGTAGGGGTCGTTCGTGACGACGGCGACCTCGAGTCCGCAGATGATGATGATCACATACGCGAGCATGACGAGCGCGCAGCCGACCAGCCCCCACTGGTTTCCGACGATGGCGAAAATGAAATCGTTGTGCTCTTCGGGCAGCAGGTTGTAGCGCACGAACACGCCCTCGCGCCAGCCTTCGCCGAAGACGCCGCCAGTGCCGAGCGCGATCAGACCCTGTCGAAGCTGGTAGCCCTCGCGGCGGTGCCATTCATCGTCGGAAGAGTTTTGCCGCAACATCACGCGCACGCGATCTTTCTGGTAGTCCTCCATGCCGTAGACGTAAAACGCGGGGAGCGTCGCGAGGCCCAGCGCGACGATCAAGCCGAGGTGGCGCAGGCGCGCGCCGGCCACGAACAACATCGCAAAAAGCACGGGCAGCAGCATGAGCAACGTGCCGAGGTCGGGCTGCTTCAGAATCAGGACCATGGGCAGGATCGTGAGCAGAAAGGGCGGAATCAGACCGAGCCAGGTGCGATAGGAATCGCGGAATCGCAGGTAGTGCGCGAGCATGAGCACGAGCGCCAGCTTCATCAACTCGGAGGGCTGGAGGCCAATGCCGGCGAACTCAATCCAGCGGCGCGTGGCGCGGCGCACGGGGACGAACGGAATATCGATCACGTAGCGGTCGATGACGAGCAGCGCGAGCATGACGATCGTGATCCAGTAGATCGCGACGGAATAGCGGCCGATGCGGCGATAGCCGACGATGAGCACGGGGAACATCATGGCGACGCCGCTCACAAGCAGCGCAGCCTGCCGCAGCGTTTGAGGACCGATCTGGGCTTGCAATTGACGCCAGAGGCTTACTTTTTCGCCGCGCGCGACGGCCTGAGCGTTTTGCCGGGCGATGTCGTCGGCGTCGCGATCGGTGGCGTGAATCGCGGCGAGGCCGACCAGCGATAGAAAGATCACCGGGACCGCGAGGGCCCAGCCAAGCTGCGACAGGTTGAGTCCGCGGCGTCGCATCGCTTAGAGAAGCTGACCTCTCATCCTCGACCCGCCTTTGGCTTCAGCGCGGCCTCGATCACGTCGCGCGCGACCGGCGCGGCGACGCGACCACCGCCGCCGCCGAACTCGACCAGCACGCTGATCGCCAGGCAGCGGCCGGCGGGGCGTGCGCCGTGCGGCGTGTCGCGGGCCTGCGAAAATCCCATGAACCACGCGTGCGACGGCAAGTGATCGCCGTCCTGCCAGGGCGGAAAACGCTCCGCCGCATGGCGGCCGATCAACTCGAGTGTCTCGGGATCGACCCGCTCGGTCAGGATCGAACGCGCGTCGCTCTCGCTGACCGCGGTCGCCTTGAAGATCCGCTCGCGGGGATCGCGGAAGGTGTACTCGCTCGTCAAGACGGCCGGGACTGTTTGGGCCGAGCCGGTCTTGCCGCAAAGGACGGAATCGACGCTTTTGAGACGCGCGTCGCCAGCCGTACCGCCGGCCTGATTCACGACGCGCCACATTCCGTCACGCAAGACATGCAGCGGGCGCTCGTCGAAAGCAACTTCGTCGACCGAGTCGGGCGGCTGATCGAGCAGCAGGCGAACGGGCGCCCAGCGGCCGGTGGCGATGGTCGCGGCGACATTGGCCGCCTGGAGCGGCGTGGCATTCACTTCACCCTGGCCGATGGCGTAGTTCCAGGCGTCGGCCGGTTCGTGCTCGCGATGCTGCACGGCGCGCAAGTATTCGCTCGTGGGAACGATTCCGCGTCGTTCTTCGATCAAGCCTGAACCGGGGTGGCGTCCCAGCCCAAACGCCATGAACCAATCGCAGAGGCGCGGCGCGCCGAGGCGCTGCGCGACGTTGAAGAAGTAGATGTTGCACGAGTGCTGAATCGCTTCGACCGCGGTCTGCGGCCCGTGCGACCCGCGATATTGGTTGTAGATCCAGCAGCGGAACGCGTTCGGCTGACTGGCCAGAAAGGGTCCGTTGCACGTGAAGGCGGTTTCGGGCGTGATGACGCCGCTCTCCAAGCCGCCGTAGAGCGTAATCGCCTTGCAGGTCGAGCCCGGCGGGTATTCGCCGCGAACCGCCCGGAAGAGCAGCGGGTTACGCCGCGTGTCACGCCGCAGATCGTCGTAATCCTGGTCGAATTCGTCCTCGGAATAGCCGGGATAGCTCACGAGCGCGAGGATCTCGCGCGTCTGCGCATCCAGCACGACGACCGAGCCGCCGGCCGGGTTTTCGCTGTGTTGGACGGCCTCTTTCAAAATTGAATAGGCGGCGGCCTGAAGATCGGCGTCGATCGTGAGGCGGACATCGTCGCCGCGGATCGGCTCGGCGCGCTCGACCTCGCTGCGATCGAAACTCTCGATCACTCGGCCGCGCGTGCCGCGCAGGGTGAGTTCACCGAGATATTCGACGCCGGATACGCCGACCATATCGCCGGCGCGCAAATGGCGCAGCTCGTCCGCCGTCGTGTCCGACTCAATCCGCTGCGGACTCGCTTCGCCGATTCGGCCGAGCAAGTGCACGAAGGGTTCGCTCTCGACGCGCAATCCGCGGCGCGAGCCGGGCTCGACGCGCAGGATCGGAAGGCGCATCCAGCGATGCTTCTCCAGTTCGAATCGGACGCGCAGGGCCGTGTCGTCGTCGACGCTTTCCAAGATGGGATGCAGCTCGTCCTCTTCCCGGACGCGCTGCTCGACGCCGGTACGGCGCTCAACATCGCGCGCGATGGCCTCGACGCGCTGGCGCACGCGATCGCCCGCCTCGATGAAGTCGGAAATTGGGTGGCCAGTGATCTTCGACAACCCCTGCCACATCTCGGCGATCTGGGTTTTCAACTCCGGCACGTAACTGGCGGGCTGCATGTCGCGCGGCAGCTCGCCGCGCTGCTTGAGAGCGTTGGCCATCCCCAGGAGGTACTTGTCGCTCTCGCCGGTGAGAATCGAGTAATGCACGCTGATGTCGTAAGCCGGAATGTCTTCCACGAGCGGCCGGCCGTCGCGATCGCGAATGCTGCCGCGCGGGGCGCGCAAGTAGGTGATCGGGCGGGTGAGCATCCGATCGGCCAGGCCTTCGTAGAAGTCGGTGCGGGCGACCTGGATGTCGATCAGTCGGACGGCGACCACCAGGGCGGGCAGGCCCATGAGGATCACCAAGCCGATCAGACGCCGTTCAAACACAGGCAGCCTCCATGCCGCACCGCATCCTAACAGGGCAAGACGAAGCAGGTGCCTGTTGAAGGCTCAAGTTCCGGTAATGGCTGACTCGGGGGCATTATCCGTTCGAGCGGACGGGAAAAAACGACTGCGGCGGCGTGGGGGTCAACAAATTGAGATCGAATTGAACGAATCGCCATGAAAACGCTTTACATGGCCATAATCGTTCTTCTATCATGGATTTTTAGGGCAACTGGGCTCTTGAACAACAACTACAGGTAGGGAGAGGACACATGAAGCGCTTTTTGGCTGTCGCGGCCGCTGCAGCGGTCGTCGGCGTCGCCGGCGCGCAGACCATCGACGGCGTACGGGACGCCTCGTATGGCAGCGCGCGGTCCGTGCAGACGGTAGAGACACAGTTTGGTGATAATCAGAGCGAACTCGACGCGGCTTATGCGACGGTCAGCGGCGGTGTGCTCAAGATGTTCATCGCCGGAAATCTTGAGGCGAATTTCAACAAGCTGAACATCTTCATCGATTCAAAGGCGGGCGGTCAGAACGTCATCAACGCCGGCGCGAATCCTGGCAATGACAACTGGGCGAACAAGTACAACGGCTTCACGTTCGACACCGGTTTCAGCGCGGACTACATGCTGATCTTTCGCCACGGAAACGGCGGCACGCAGTTCGACGTCGACTATGCCGTCGTCGGTGGCGGCTTCTTTGATGGCGGCACCGTCGGCACATTCGACAACACGGCCGGGGTTGGCAATCTGAGCAACGTGATCGGCGGCAACAACGTTAACATGTCGGTCCGCCTCGATAACAGCAACACGGCCGGCATCGGCGGCACGAATGGCGCGGCCGACCAAATGGCGGCGCTGGCCGTCACCACCGGTCTGGAATTTTCGATTCCGCTGGCGGCGCTCGGCAGCCCGGTCGGCGACTTCAGGGTTTCAGTCATGGTCAACGGCAGCAACCATGACTACCTGTCGAACCAGTTCCTGGGCGGCCTGACGCCTCCGCAGGGCAACCTCGGCGGCGACGGCGTCGGCGGCTTCAACGGTTCGGTCGGACAGATCACTCTGGAACGATCCTGCCTCGTTGAGTGTGGCGATCAGTACTTCACCGTCCCCGAGCCGACCAGCTCGCGCTGCTGGGCTTGGGTGCGCTGGCGGGCCTGATTCGGCGTCGCTAGGCAATCCAGTGATCGCGAGCGATCAAACGGCCGGGCGATGTTCCAGCACCCTGCTCGCTTCGACTCGCGGCGTCTTTGTTCGCTGGTGCCGTCGCTGCAGCATCGTGCCTCTCGCGAAAGGTCCGGCATGATGTCATCCGAATTCAGGCTATCTGACGCAATTGAGATTCTCGAACGCACGCCGCGGGTCCTGGAGGCGCTCTTATCCGGTATCGGCGATGGCTGGATTGTGAGTGCGGCTGGTCCGAGTGTGTTCAACGCCTATGACGTGGTTGGGCATCTGATTCAGGGCGAGCGAACTGACTGGATTCCGCGGGCACGACGGATTCTCGAGGAAGGGACCGACCGGCCGTTCGACGCGTACGATCGATATGCCCAGTTTGAAGCGAGTCGCGGCAAATCGCTCAGGGATTTGTTAGTCCTGCCGCGCCGTTGAGGGCCTGAATGCCCTCGGTGGAGCGAAAGCTGCAACGGCGCGGTCATTCGCCCTGGGGGAAGTCACGCTGGGGCAACTGCTGGCGACGTGGGTTATGATCTGAATCACATCGCCCAGATCGCCAAGGCGCTGGCCTCGCCGTTACGACGAGGCTGTCGGGCCCTGGCGGGGATTACCTGGGCATTTTGAAGTCACGGGCGGCCAGAAATGGACGAGGCGGGCCGTCTCCGGGCGAATGCCTCGGGGCGGCGCGGACCGCGTTGAGGCGAGAGGGTTCGGCGAGTAGGCTATTTGTGCATCAGAATCCTTCGCAGTCAGCCGCGTCGGCGGCGAATCCTGACCTCGCACTGACCAGAAAAAGCTGGATGCGCGTGCGAGCGCTGGCGCGGTGGGACTATTTACCTTCGATACCGAGTTCATTCGAGATGAGACCCACGACGCCAGCTCTGCCTGATTCAGGTGGCGGCGTGCGGCGAAGTGGTGCTGATTGACCCGACCGGCTCGATCGACTTGGCGCTGTTCTGGGACCTGGTGATCGATCGAAGATTCGTACCGTGGTTCATGCAGGCAAGGAGGACTTTGACCTTGCTTGTGCCTTGACGGGCCGGCCACCGCGCGGCGTGTTCGATATTCAGATCGGGGCGGGTTTCGTCGGACTTGGCTATCCGACGAGCCTGTCGCGACTCGCCCAACTCGTCTTGCATCGCCGGCTGTCCAAGGGGCAGACGCTGACGGACTGGTCGCGGCGACCGCTCACGCCCGAGCAACTGCACTACGCAGTCGATGACGTGCTCTACCTGCCGCAACTGCATCAGCACATCGAAAAACGGCTGCGCGACCTGACGCGCATGGAGTGGGCGGAACAGGAATTTGCGCGGCTTGAGGATCCTGAGCTTTACAAACCGCCGGTCGCCGACCGCGTCACGCGCATTCGCGGCAGCACGAAGCTGGACGGCCTTTCGCTCTACGTGCTTGGAAAGCTGCTGGAATGGCGCGACGCCTGGGCGCGCGAACGCAATCGCCCGATCCGCGCCCTGATCCGCGACGACATCCTGCTCGAAATCGCCCGTCGAAGGCCGACCCGAGCGCGCGAGCTTGAAGTGCTGCGCGGCTTTCCACAGGCGAAGAACGCCAAGGTCATCGGCGAGATCATCGCCATCATCGAGCAGGCCGCCGGCACGAACTCGAAGGATTGGCCGCAAGTCGCGCCGCAGCGGGAAGAGACGCCCATGATGCGGGCGGTGGCGGAGCTGCTCGGGGCGTTCTCTCGGGCCGCCTGCGATGATGCGGAGGTTGACCCGGACCTGGTGGGCGGTCCGTCGCGCTTTCGGGAGTTACTCGATTTCGTCCGCGGCGAGACGACGGAGCGGCCGACGCTGCTGACCGGTTGGCGCGAGGAGTTCATCGGCCGTCGATTGATCGATCTGCTGGAGGACGCCGCACGCTGCGGCTGCGGCGGCGGCGAGTACCGCGATTGACGGCAACCGCGGTGTCCACCGAAGAAAACGGCGCGCCCGCCGGAGGCAGCACCGAAAAAAGTGTCGAAAAATCCGGGCAATTGACTCCGCGGGTGCGCCGCGACTGGCCAGCAATCACCCGGGCTGACCGCGGGCGAGAATGACTTCTCCCAGCGCCGTGGCGGGCGCTCGACGCGCAGCGGCGATGGGCACCGACTGACCGCGTTGAATGTCGCGCTCCTGCGCGCCCGACATCGCCCGGAATCTAAGCGGGCCGGCTGAGGGAGGCGGTCGCACCTGCCAACGGCCGCAGAACGAATTCGCGTGTTCGCTGGTGATGGCGGATGCGATCGTCAGATTCGGCGCAGCGACGCGGACGTTTCCGGAATGGGCGAAAACCGGCATGATCAACGTTCGGCGGACCGCCGATGATGGTGCGCTCGCGGCCAAGATCGGATCGATGCGCTGCATGGCGGCCAGCAATTCGCCGGCGGATAAGGAGTATGAGCTCCGCGACGGCATTGAGATACATCCCCCGCCCGGGCGGCCCCCCTACCGGTTCGGTTTCGTGAAAGCCGGAAATGCGAATGACCTGCACGCCGGGAATCTGATCGAGCTGGGCGAGGGCGGCGCGCAGATAGGCGGCGCGATCGCCGAGGTTCGAGCCGAGCGCGATGTAAACGCCTGTTACCACTTCATGGCCTTCATGCGCGCAGCCGCTTCCGCAATGCGCGCGACGCCGACCGTCACCGCGGAAGCCGCACATATCTCTCGCCGCGCTGCCCGAAGCCCGTGCCGGGAATGCAAACGACGGCCGATTCGTCGAGCAGGCGTGCGGTGGTGTCCATGGCCGTGAAATCGCCGGGCGTGCGGGCCCAGACGTAAAAATGTTGCGCGCGGCGACGCGACGCGGAAGCCGATTTCGTTCAGGTCGCGCGCGATGCCGCGATGGCACGCTCCTTGTAGGTATTGCGGGCCATCAGCACTTCGGGCCGCTCAATGCCGGCATACGCGGCCGCCCCGGCTTCCTGAATGGCGGAGAACTGGCCGCTGTCGAGATTGGCCTTGATGCGCGCGAGCGACGCGAGCACATCCGCGTTTCCGACGGCGAAGCCGAGCCGCCAGCCGGTCATGTTGAAGGTCTTGCTGAGCGAGTGCAGCTCGACGGCGATGTCTTTCGCCGGGGATTTCGAGCACGCTCGGCGCGGGTTCGTCGAAATACATTTCGTTGTAGGCGGCGTCCTGGCAAAGAACGATGTCATGTTTGCGGCAGAACGCGACCGCCTCTTCCAGAAACGCGCGCGAGCCGAACGCGCCGGTCGGATTGTTCGGGTAGTTGAGGTACATCAGCTTGGCGCGAGTCGCGACATCGGACGGGATGGCCGACAGATCGGGCAGCCAGTCGCGTTCGGGCAACAGCGGCATCACGTGCGGCAGCCGCCGGCGAAGAGCGTGCCGGAGCGATAGACCGGGTAGCCCGGGTCGGGGATCAGCGACACGTTGCCGGGATTCAGCACGGCCAGCGCGAGGTGGCCGAGCCCTTCCTTCGAGCCGATCAGCGTGAGGATCTCGCGCTCGGCGTCGAGCGAAACGCCGTAGCGCCGCTGGAAGAACTTCGCGACCTCGGCCCGGAAGCCGGGATAGCCCAGATCGTGCGGATAGCGATGATTCGCGGGCGTCTCGGCCGCGGCTTTCAGGCGGTCGATGATGAAGGCGTGCGTGGGCAGGTCGGGGTCGCCGACACCGAAGCTGATCACGTCCTTGCCGGCGGCGATGGCGGCGCGCTTGCGGCGGTCGATTTCGACGAAGAGGTAGGGTGGGAGGGCGGTGATGCGAGCGGGCGGAGTGAAGGGCACGACTACCTCCAAGGCATCGTTGGCGCGGCGAAATACACCCGGCCGCCATCGGGCTCCGGCAAAGATCACCGAGGCTGAGAGTCTATCCGCGAGGTGGCCCTGCCTGCGTCGAATGGGCTGGAGGACGAGCGGTTAGTCTGCTCGATCCTCGTATTCGCTCAGTACACTGTCAGAAAGGTGGCTCAAGTGAGGCAATGCCATGATAGCAGCCAAATCTTCATAGGAAATGAAGGAGCATTTCTTGGAAAGTGGCTGGTGCTCCAAGAGAGAAAAAACGGGCCGACGAATCTCGGCGAGCACCTTATCTCGTCGTTCCGCCGGAGCGACGATATGCAGTGCGATGTTCATGTTTGGTTGGAGAGCTAATAAGTCAGCCATCCGGAGCAATCCGGAGTAGACCGCTGTCGAATGCTCTACTTCGAAGGCGCGCTGAATCGCTCGACCCTTTAGCCAAATGACATCGATCTGTTCAATTGTTTTCAGCGTGGTGTCATCGTAGTTAAGCGGCAAATTATCGATGAGGCAGCCGTCGTGCGGCGTCCAGTGCCGGCAAACGGCCGTCCGATCATTGCGAGGCAACCAAACTCGACAACCCATAGCCTCGCCAAGGCGAGCCAACTCAGCTTGCATGCGAATTGACTCGCGCTCAGCTTTTGCGTCGGACCCCGCCGCATGTGCTTCATCTTTCGGGACAATTACACTTACGTCACCATCTATGCGTCTTACAAGCTGAGGCTCGAAGCTCTCGAGCGCTCCGGCCTCAATCGGGAACGTCTTAGGCGCGCGAGCTTGCTCTACGAGCAGGCGCTCGAGGAACCAACCGTCCTGGTCTGAGACATGTTGGAGGCTCCTGCGAAGCGGACCGGCCCAATATTGGTCGTGTTTGCCACGCGTGAAGGAAAGGTTATCGAATATTGCCGGCTCGTGAATTGGAAGCGCGAACTCTAGGGAAAGAACAACTGTGGGCCGCACGCGAACGCGGATGATAAACGGGTCGTCTTTGGGATAGAAAATTGGCGTTCGATCCTCATAGGGACCTTCGATGACTTCGAGGACTCCTGCCCACCTGGAGAGCCCCGTAACGTAAGCGAGCAACTTATCCCCGGAAACCAGTTTCTTCGCCATTGAACGCTGGGACTCTCGGAATCCGGAGACCGAACGATCCGAGCTCAGGAAGCCACGATAAGTCTCAACAGTGAAAAGATCAGTCCAGTAGGGCATCGTTTCTCCGAATGGAATCCTACCGAAACACTGACGTTAGTTCCCAGGCAGTGTGCACGCTCCGTAGAGTGATGAAATGAAATCTTCGCCGGTCACCCACAGACTAATCCTCCCCATCATCCCGCCGCTCAATTTCCGCCCCCACCGCCCGCAGCTTTTCATCCATCCGCTCATAGCCGCGTTCCAGGTGATAGATGCGGTTGACATGCGTCACGCCGCGGGCCGAGAGGCCGGCGAGGACGAGGGCGGCGGAGGCGCGGAGGTCGGAGGCCATGACCGGGGCGCCGCTGAGGCGTTTGACGCCCTGCACGATGACCGTCGCGCCTTCCTTGTGCAGGCGCGCGCCCATGCGGGCGAGTTCGGGCACGTGCATGAAGCGGTCGGGGAAAATCTTCTCGGTGACGATGCTGTTGCCGTCGGCGAGGCAGAGCAGCGTGAGGAGTTGTGCCTGCAAGTCGGTCGGCATGCCGGGGAACGGCTGAGTGACGACTTCGACCGGTTCGAGGCGCCGAGCAGAGGAGACGGTGACGAGGCCGTCGCTTTTTTCCACCTCGACGCCGACCGCGTTCAGCCGGTCGACGAATGCGAGCAGGTGATCGAGCCGGCAATTCTCCAGCTTCAGCTCGCCGTTGGTGATCGCGGCCGCGATCATGAACGTGCCCGCCTCGATGCGGTCAGGAATGATGCGGTAATCGCAGCCTTTCAGTTGCCGCACGCCCTCGACGACGATTCTCGGCGTGCCCTGTCCGGTGATCGACGCGCCGCAGCCGTTCAGGAAATTCGCCAGGTCCACGACTTCCGGCTCGCAGGCGGCCATCTCGATCGCCGTGACGCCTTCGGCGAGGCAGGCCGCCATCATGGCGTTGGCCGTGCCGAGCACGGTCGAGCCGAACGGGCCGCCGAGGAAAATCTCCGCGCCGCGGAGCCGCTTGGTCTTGGTGATGATGTCGCCGCTGACCAGATCGATCTCGGCGCCCATTTTCTTCATGGCGCGCAGGTGGAGATCGACGGGGCGATCGCCGATGGCGCAGCCGCCGGGCATCGAAATCTGGGCCTGGCGGCGCTTGGCGAGGAGCGGACCGAGCACGCAGATGCTGGCGCGCATCTTGCGGACCATGTCGTATTCGGCGCGGCAGTTCATTTCGTCGCGCACGATCATGCGCAGGCCGTCATCGGGGCGACGCTCGATCTCCATGCCCAGTTGGACCAGCAGCTCGGCCAGCGATTTCACGTCGGCGTTATGCGGTACGTCGCGGAGGATGACTTCGCCCTCGCACATGAGGGCCGCGGCCATGATCGGCAGCGCGGCGTTCTTCGCGCCGCTGATGCGCACATGTCCGCGCAACCGATTCCCGCCGCTGATGCGATAAAAAGGTAGTGCCATGCTTTCGCTCCTCCGTGATTTGTCGCGCTGCGACGCCGGGGTCGTTACCGGCGATCACCGGCGCTGCGGAGCCGGTCTCCGACCGGCGTTCCTGCGACTCGGCGTTCCACGCGAACGGCACGCGAGCGCGTCGCCCGTCGCGATCTACACCGCGATGGCCGCGCTGCTGCGTCGACGTCCGTGCACGACGCGCTCGTGCTGCAACGCATCGCGATAGCACAGGATATCGCCCCAGCCGGCGGATTCCATTAATTCCCGCACGGCGGGCGACTGGTCGAAGGCGATTTCCATGAGCAGGTGCCCGTCCGGCGCGAGCGCCGCCGGCGCTTCACGCGTCAGGCGGCGAATGACGCTCAGACCGTCATCGCCGGCGAAGAGCGCCAGGTGCGGCTCGAAGTCGCGCACGTTGGCCGGGAGTTCGGCGGCTTCGCGCGTGCCGATGTAGGGCGGATTTGAGACGATGACGTCAAAAGGCGGGCTGCCATTCCAGGGGGCGAGCAGGTCGCCCGCGCGAAACTCGATCCGCTCCGCCACGCCGGCCGCAGCGGCGTTGCGGCGCGCGACCGAGACGGCGGCGTCTGAAACGTCGCTCGCGCAGATGACGGCAGCGGGCAAGTGACGCGCCAAGGCGATGGCGATGCAGCCACTGCCGGTGCCGACATCGAGCACGCGCGGCGCGGCGGGGTGATTCTTCAACAGCGCGATCGTGCGCTCGACGAGCGTTTCTGTTTCGGGGCGCGGGACGAGCACGTCCGGCGTAACCTCGAACGAGATCGAGAAGAACTCGCGGCGGCCGAGGATGTAAGCGATCGGCTTGCCGCCGGCCGCTTCGCGCACGTGCTCCCGAAAGCGGGCCAAAACCGGTTCGGCGGGAGTTTCCTCAAAGCGCGTGAAGAGCCGCAGTCGCTCGCATTTCAGCGCATCGGCAAGCAGCAGTTCGGCGCAGAGGCGCGGCGATTCGATCCCGTTTTTTTCGAGATGTTCGCGCGTCCAGCCGAGCAGGCGGGAAATCGTCCAAGGCTGAGACTGCGGCGCGGCCGACATGCGAGTGAATATAGCCGGAGGCGGGCGGGCTGCGAGATTGGCTGAGTTGCGGCGCTGCAAACGTCGGCCGGGTCGGAATTTCGGACGGCCTTTATACTTGGTTCGTCACGAAACCTGAGACGAGGCGAACATGAGTCAGAGTGCTGATTTGCTGCCGGGCTTTCGCGAAGTGCCATTCATGGGAGTGATCCGCGTCGTCGTCGAGGCGATGAAGCGCGGGTATTCCGCGACCGACCCGAACTGGTCGAATCTGGGGCAAGGGCAGCCGGAGGTTGGGGTATTGCCGGGCGCGCCGCCGCGTGTCCTGCAGTTTGAGGCGCAGCCGAATGATCTGGCGTATGGGCCGGTGGAGGGGCTGCGCGTGCTGCGCGAGCGGATCGCCGAGCACTACAACCGGCTGTTTCGGCGTGGGAAGAAGTCGCAATACGCGCCGGAGAATGTGGTGGTCGCCAGCGGCGGGCGGACGGCGCTGACGCGCGCGGGGGCGTCGCTGGGCGCGACGCGCGTGGGATATTTCATTCCGGATTACACCGCGTACGAAGACCTGCTCACGGCGTTTGGCCGCTTTCAGTCGGTTCTTGTCGCGAATACGGCCGAAACGGATTTCGCGGTGGACATGACGCGGCTGCGGGAGACGATGCGGCGCGAAAAGCTTGGGGCGCTGCTGCTGAGTAATCCGTGCAACCCGACGGGACGCACCCTCGCGGGGGCGGAACTAGCAGCGTGGGTGGAGCTGTCGCGGCGGGAGAACTGCACGCTGCTGCTCGACGAGTTCTATTCGCACTATGTCTGGAAGGCGAGCGGGGCGAGCGGGCCGGTGAGTGCGGCCGAGTTTATCGATGATGTTGAGCGCGATCCGGTCGTGCTGTTTGATGGGCTGACGAAGAACTATCGCTATCCGGGTTGGCGCCTCGGTTGGGCGGTCGGGCCGCAGAGCGCGATTCGGGCGATCACGGCTTCGGGGAGTTTCGTGGACGGCGGACCGCCGTGCCCGATGCAGCGCGCGGCGCTGACCGTGCTGGAGCCGGCGCGGGCCGATCAGGAGACGGACACGGTGCGGCGTGTCTTCAGTGAAAAGTGCGCGCTGACGGTGAAGCGGCTGCGCGAGGTCGGTGTGGAATTTCCGCGCGAGCCGGAGGGCACGTTTTATGCCTTCGGCAGCATTGCGAAACTGCCGCCGGCGCTGCGGGATGGCGTCGCATTCTTTCGCAAGGCGCTGGAGTATCGCGTGCTCACCGTGCCGGGCGAGTATTTCGACGTGAATCCGCATCGGGCGCGCACGGGGCCGTCGCCGCTGGCAAATTGGGTGCGCTTTTCGTTCGGGCCGCCGATGGAGAACCTCAAGGCGGGGTTGGATCGGCTGGCCACCATGATTGCGGATGCGCGCTGACGGTTGGCGCCTTCCGAAGGGGGCGCGCGGCGGCGGCTAATGCCCGGTCTACGAGGCTTGGTCGAACGGTAATTGTTTGCCTCGGCACGTTCTTAGACCTTCGCATGCCGACGCGTACAGCCGTAGGTACGGCACCCAACGCAGCAACCCTCACATCAGCGCGGTGATGGCTTTCCCTTCGCCGGCGTGGCGGCTTTGCCGGGCGTGGCGGCGGCGCGCTGCGCGCGGGTTGGGAGGCGTTCGAGGCGCAGCTTGAGCTGATCGAACGCACGCTCGATCTGCTGGTTCGTGCGCGTGTCCGGTTTCTTGCCCGTCTTTGCCGAACGTTGAACGATTTCGTCCTTGCGGATGCTGGATTCGCGGTACATCTGCCAGGCGCGCTGCTGCTGCTCGTCGTCGAGACTGAACCGCTCGATAAAGCTGAGCACGTAACGGGCCCAATCGTCAGCGGGGACGCTGGTCGGTCGGACGGGGCGCGACGCGGGCTGCTCGACGTGTGGGGTCTGGACGGCGTGATCGGAATTGTCGTCGTCGTCATCGTCGTCGGACTGCTGGTGATCCGGTTTCGATGGCTGCTCGGTGGCGCCGGCGGGCGGCTGGGGCGTGCCACTGGCCGGGGGCGGCGTTTTCCCGGAGAGGGCTGTGGCCATCACCGCGTTGCGCTGCTGAATGGGATCGGCGTCGAGTCCCCAATCGGCCGCGGTCCAGTTACCCTTGCGCCACTGGTCCATCATGCCGCGTACTTGTTCCTGGCGGTGGCGGTCGGCTTTGACATCACGTTCGAGCAAATCGCGCTGCGCGGGGCGGAGTTCGCGGGCGAATTCTTCGACGCGGCGATTGAACATTTTGGTGGCATCGTCGAATACCGGCCCGGCTTGCTCGGTCCAGCGCGCGACTTGTTCGGGAGTGAAAGGGTCGCCGCCGGCGCGGGCCTGAAGAATTTCGCCGGCGTAGCCGAGGATGCGCTCCGAGTGGCGCGAGACGAGTTCGGTCGTGGCCTGCTCGATCATGTCGGAGAGATGAGCGCGCTGCTGCTCGTCGAGCTGGTAGCGGTCGGCGAGACCGTCGGTCAGGACGTTGAGGCGGCCCTGGAAGTCCCAAGGGGGAAGTTCGTTCAGCGAATGCACGAGCGTCAGCGCGAAGAGGTCTTCCTCGGAGTCCCAACCGGCGTGCTCGAATGTGCGGTCGGCGGATTGATTCAGATCACGTGCGAAGGTGTCCCAGCCGCCGGCGCTACGAACGAGGCCGGCCAGGCGCGTCAGGGTCTGGTTGAGCGCGGAACCCTCGGCGGGAGTGCCGCCTGAGTCCTGCTCGCCTTGCGCGAATACGCGGTCAGCAAGCAAGAGGGAACAAACCACCAGAACGCGCGTGAGGATGGGGCGCATGGGAAACATCGCCGGATTGTAGAGGGTGGCGATTGCTCCGCGTCCGTGCCCCAGCCGCGCGCTACGCGCGCGCCGCGCCGACGGATGCGGAAATGCCCCCCGAATACAGCCGCTATCGGCAGTCCGCGGCGAAGTCTGTGATCACCTGGCCCAGGTCCGAGATATTGACGATTCCATCTCCGCCGCCGAGGGGCCAGACGTCGCCCTGAGCGCGGGTTTTGCCGGGTACTCCGGGGGCGAAATTCGCGAGTACGACACCCAGATCGCCCAAATCGACGACGCAGTCGCCCATGTCGGGCGGATAGATGTCGGAAATCTCGCAGGGCGTCTGAGGATGCGGACAGCCGGGGGTGGTCAGGCTCAGCTCGGCCGCTCCGCTTTCGAGCATGCCGCAGGGACCACTGACGAGGCAGGTATAGCTGCCGGCGTCTTCAGCCTGCGTCGGGGAGATTGTCAGCGTTGCGGTGGTGGCGCCGGTGATGCGCGCGTCGTCGGTCAAATCGACGCCGGCGAGTCGCCACTGGTACGTAAGCGGCCCGGTTCCCTGGGCGTCAATCGAGAAGACCGCATCCGCGCCCAACTGGATTGTGAGCGATTGCGGGTCAGCATTGATGGTGGGTGCCGCGTCGATCGAGACGAGCAGCGAGTCGGTGGCATCGGCTGCGCAGGGGGCCAGCGGATGCGCCGTCAGCGTGAGCACGACTGAGCCGGCGGTCAGGTCGGACGGTCCCGGCGTGTACGTCGTGTTGAGCGTGCTCGGATCGGCGAAGCTGCCGTCGCCCGCGCTGGTCCACTCGACGGCCGCGAACGTGGAGGCATTGCCGGTGAGCGAAGCGTCCGCACCGGAGCAGATCGATTGATCTGCACCGAGCGCCAGCGAGCGTGCGGTTGCACCGCAGTTGCGCGGGATCAGAGGTCAGCGTGCCGCATGGGTTGGTCGCGACGGCGTCGTAGCTGCCGGCGTCGGCGGCGGTGACGGCCGCAATCATGTAGGACGCACCGATGGCCCCGTCGATCGGATTGCCGTCTTTGCGCCACTGGATATCGAGCGGCGCCGTCCCGACGGCGGCGACGGAGAAGGCGACGCTGTCGCCGTCGCAAGCTACTGCGTCGGTCGGCTGCTGGGTGATTTGCAGGTCGGGGACGGTTTCGCATTCGTCCGGAATGCCGTCGCCGTTGCAGTCGATCGCGCTGCCGCTGTCGATCTCGCAGGAGTCGGCGATGCCGTTGTTGTTGCAATCCGGACCGACGGCCCAGCTTACGGCGACATCGCCGTCGCCGTTGATGCCTGTGATGGTCAGAAGACTGTCGGCGAAATCAAACGTGCCGTCGAGGCCGTTGAACTGGACCGACGGCATACAGGGTGCGACCTGCGAGAAGTCGAGCTGAATGCCGCCGTTGTCGGCGTTGCCGACGATGCGAAGCGTGGCGCTCTGGCCGTTATTCTCCAAGGTCACATCGTAGACGGCGAAATCGCTGATCATGCGCGAGAACACGCCGCCCATGTCGACTGCGACGCGCTGACGGGGCAATCCGCCCGGCGGTACGGTCGGCGTGAAGCAGATTGGATTGCTGAACGCTTTTTCGCACTGGCTGGCGCGATAGGTGTTTTCCGAGCGATATAGGCGCTGGAAGGCCTGTCCGAACGGCGTATCCGGCGCGCCGGCCGAACAGCAGCCTTGCTCTGAGGAGGAGCGCTGACAGCCGGACGCGTCGTAGATTTCGACGCGCAGGAAGGAGCCGAGGGGATATTGGATCGGAATGGTTTCCTGAGTATCGAAGAAAAAGCCGTCGGCGGAGTAGGAACTCCAAGGCTCGCCGTCGACGATGACGCGCACCTCGTCGCCCGGGAGTGTGCCCGTTACGGAGATGTTCACCGTCATTTCGGTGCGATCGGTGACGACGATGTCGCCCATATCGAAGCGGTGATCGGTGTTGAGCGAGATACTTCCGAACGTGAACAGGCCGGGATCGCCGAAGTAGACGTGGCCGCGGCGGAGGCCCTGAAGAATGTCGGCCCGGTCCATGCTTTCGGCATAGATCCAGGAGACGAAGTTGTTCGTGTCGGTCAGCCAGTGGCCGGCGGGGCCGAAGCCGTGTGAATCGGACGTGCCGACGCCGATCAGGTAGAGCTGATTTTTGGTGAGCGCGTCCCAGACCTCCTTGTACTGGTCGAGCGTGTAGCCCTCGCGATTGCGGTATCCGACTTCGATGATGTCCGCGCCCTTGGCATGATTGCCGAGGAAATAGGCAATTAGTTCTTCGGGCGTGTCGTTCCAGGTATACGGGCCAAACATGTGATCCCACGCGACCAGAGCGCCGCGCGAGTGCGCGTCGGTGATTACGTAACGGGCAACCCAGTCCTCAAAGGCCGGCTGATCGGTGATGACGCCGTTCTGATCGGCGAGTCCGCTGAGATCAATGAGCTGGTCGTAATCGTGAATCACAGGATCGAGGGCGTATTCGGTGAGGTGCGGGAAGCCGTAGGAGATTTCGGTGCCGATGTAGTTCTTGACGTAGGGGTGGAGAGACTCATCTGGCGTTGTTCCTGAACCAGTTGGTCCAGGCAATCGTCGAAGTAGGCCGTGCCGCGCGCGTTATTCCGCGATTCGATACCAATGCGGATGTACTGCAGGGTGTTGTCCTTCGCGTTCGGAAGAAAGGGGAAGCCGGCCGCGACGTCGCTCAGCAGGTCCAACGTGTAGACGCTCCACTGATTCAGTGTGTACGGCAGCGGGACGTAGAGGACGCCACCGCTGCGATAGGGAGCGGTGATCGTGTTATCGAGGTAGTACTCGATCTGATAGAGGCGCTGGCTCAACGTGCCGTTGGAGGGGTGGGTCGACAAATCGATCAGAATGAAGGGGCGCGCGTCGGCGCTGACTTCTTCGGGGCGGATGGCGAACTTCAGCACGGGCGCGGAGGCGAGCGAGTGTTTCCAGCGCAAGTCCTTGGTCTGAAAAATGTGGCTGTAGCTGCGGAGAGTGTTCTGCGTGCGGCGGGCAGAGAGCTTCAGGCTCTTGCTACCGGCATAAGCCTGGGCATCGGTGTATTCGAAGGAGTGCTCGGCGAAGCCGGTGACGGTTTCTTCGGCGAACTGCTTGGTGCCGTTCATCTCCTCGGTGGAGCGCGGCTGCCAAGGCTCGTTGAGCCAGAGCGGCTCGGTGAGTTCCTCGAAGCCGTAATTCGTTACGTGGTGGTAATAGTTGATGCGCCAGTCGTGATCGGTCCACCAGATGAGATCGACGAGCGCGTTTTCGGCTTCGGTGACGTGCTTCTCCATCGCGCCGGTGCCTTCGCTGAGGGAGGCGTGCATGTGCCAAACTCTGACGGAATAGGGAAATGTAAGTCCGCGCGTGTCACCACCGCGCCTGATTCGCGGGCGACGGCTGACCCGCGGCGAGCGTCGATTCGTGGGGATTGATGGCCGCGACTGCGAGGATGAGAAGCAATGCCGACACGTGCTCCCGGTGAACGAATCTACAAAATCGCCTGATTCGCCGCGCAAACATCGAGCGCGACGGGTTCCTATTGGAACGACAACGTTTCGGAATTGATCCAGATTCCTGAATCTGCCCCGCCAATTTTACGGTCGCGAGGTGGCAAATCAAGGTGAATATTCATTCACGGCATGCGGAAACCCGGAAAAACGGAATTCACCGGCCCGGTAATTGGTTCAGGGAGTCCGCCGCAAGCCGCCAGAGTCGCGCAATGCCCCGCGCTCGTTTCGTGCAATTCTAGATTTGCTATCCGAGGCGACTAGGCTTGGGCGTCGACGCGAGCGGCGCGACGGGAGAGCCGAGCCTTGTTCAAGCTGTCAACCAAACTGGAGCGGGTGATCGGAGCGGTGGGCGCGCTCGTACCGCTGGGACGGCAGCGGAGGCGCATGACGGAACGCGTCATCGTGCCGCGCCGCGAGGACTTCGAGCGGGCCTATCCGAGCATCGGGCTGACGCCGTCGCGCGTGCTGGCGATCCTGCAGTCGGCTGATCACGGCGCGCCGCAACTGCAATTCGAACTATTCGGCGAAATGCTCCAGAAGTGGCCGCGCCTGGCGGCGGTCGAGGCGACGCGGCGGCTGGCGCTGACCGGGCTGGAGTGGGAGATCGTCGCGGACGGCGCGATGGACGAGGCCCACGGCGAAGAGGCGATGCGGGCCGCGGAGTACTGTCGGACGGTTCTGCACTCGATCAGCACGTTTTCGCAGGTTCTCGATCATCTCGCGCATGCGATCGGATATGGCATCGGCGCCGCGGAACTGGTTTGGGAGCGCGGGGCGCTGGTGGACATCGTTCCCGTGCCGTTCTCGCGATTGTCGGCTGACTGGCAGGAGCCCTGGCGGCTGCGCGTGCGGACGGAGGACGATCCGGGCGGCGGCGTGGCGCTGGACGAGGCGGCGAACAAGTGGATCGTGCATCAGCCGACCAGTTTGCCCGGCCGACACTTTGACGGTGGGCTGCTGCGGGCGTCGGCACTGCTGTATCTGGCGCACCAACAACGTCTGGCAGAATCTGAGCTTCAAGGATTGGCTGATCTATTCGCAGATCGCGGGCATGCCGCTGCGTGTCGCGCATATGAGATCGGCACGCCGGAGGCGGATAAGCAGGCGACGCGCTCAAGATGCTGGAAGCCCTCGGCACCGATGCGGTGGCCGTGCTGAATAGCGTGGAGAGTTTGAAGCTCCTGGAGGCGTCGCGCCGGGGAGGGGCCGTATCTCAAGCTGGGAATATTGCAACACCGAGATCGATCCTGTACAACCAGGCGGCATCGACGGACGTGCAGGGTTCGGGTTCGCGGGCAGCGGCCGAAGTGCACGACCGGGTGCGTGAAGACCTGCTCGTCGATGACATCGCCGATGAAGGGCTGACGATCCGGCGCGACCTGCGCTCGCTGGTGCGGGCGAAGTTCGGCGATGCGACGCCGGTTCCCGCTCTTTCGGCGGCTCGCTGGCCTTAATCCATTGACTCGAAGAAACTCGCTGAAACTCTGGCGATCGTGGTGCGTGATCTGGGCGTAGAGGTGCCGCGGGCGTGGCTGCACCGGACGCTGGGGATTCCCAGAGCCGCTGCCGAGGCGGGCAGTCGTCGCGGCCGGGCAGGTGCGCACATCATGAGAGAGCGCGAAGGCGGCCTCAGCGGTCATGGGCGCTCGTCTCGGGGCCCGCCACGGGCCCTGCGGACGGGTCGACTCTGGAGCAAATGGAGTCCACAAGGCTCGTGCTGCGAAAGGCGATGCCGAGCGACCTTGCAGCACTGGAGTTCTTTTTCGATACGGCGGCTGCGGCGGACTACTTCGTGCGCGCGGGCAACTCGCGGATCTGCTCCAAGAGCGAGCGACATGAGGTCTATGTGGCGGAGATTGACCTGGTGCTGGTCGGCGTGGCGATCACAGCAGGGCACGGCTGGTGAGTAAACGGTGCATCCGGCGTATCGCGGACGGGGATCGGGCGGGAACTGGTCGGGGCGAGCGGAGCGCGCGAGGTGCGGGCGAGTGGACGCGGGCACCGGCGATCCGCGCGCCGGTTTTATCGATCGCTGGGATTCGCGGCGACGGGCGAGCGAAACAGGAGGAAACATCGAACTCATGGCACGCTTGGACGAGCCGGTGAGGGAAACAGGCGGTCGAACTCAAAGTCGGCGAAAGCGAGGTGGAATTTGAGCGGCATCGATGGGCGGACCGGAGCGAGTGATCCGTTGGCGAGCGTCGGGCGCGCGTGCTGGACGGTCTGGCGCGAGCGCATGGTGCGGATCGGCGGGGACGAAATGGAATCGCAACTCTGCGAACTGCTCGGCGATTTGCTCACCCGGGCGCGGGCGGGGAAACGATTCCGCGCACCGTGAGCGCGAATGGGCGAAGAACGCGCCCGTGACAGGCGTGCTCGCGGTACGTGTGCCGCGGGTGAGGCACGGTGCCGGCCCGCGAGTTCCGCCTGATTCCATTCGGAAATGTGGGGGTCGATCAGCCGATCGCCGGCGGACAGTTTGAGTTCACGCGTGCCCATGCCGAGGCCGCGCACAGCGCTGGTTTGAAACGATCGGCCGCAAGTTGGCGATTGATTACGAGCATCAGAGCATCGATCGACTGAACGCGACCGGATGGATTGCGTCCGGCGGCGGGTTGGATCGGCGGTCTGGAGGTGCG
This sequence comes from Phycisphaerae bacterium, assembly GCA_044225155.1. Classification (GTDB taxonomy): domain Bacteria; phylum Planctomycetota; class Phycisphaerae; order UBA1845; family Fen-1342; genus CAYMBL01. The sequence goes on from JBGAJB010000009.1 coordinate 35,649, forward strand.
TGATGACGGTCTGTGGGCGGTCGAGGTCGAGTGGACGCCGCGCGCGCAAGGAGCTGTTGAAATCGGGTGAATACAAGTATTTCTCGCCGGTGATCTTCTGGACGCGGAACAGGTGAACTTGCGAGCCTTGGGCCCGTCGCGGCGCGACGAATGATCCGGCGATGCATGGCGTGGCGGCAGCTGGCGGCTGGGCGTTCGCCGTTTCCGACGATGCGGATTCGGCCGATCAACACGACTCGAACGGCGGCACCCACGGAAGTTGCCGCCTTCAGGAGGAGATCAGCGTTCTGAAAGGCGAGATTGCGCGACAGGCGGACGCGTTCGTCGAGCGGGGTCTGCGGCTGGGCAAGATTGTCGAGGCGACCAGCATGGACTGGCGCGACGACTATCTGCGCGTCGGAGAAACGTCGCGCGGCTGGCGCGGGCGGTCGTGCTGCCGCCGGGACGAGTGCTGGCGCATTCAAGGGCAGCGCGCGGCGCCCGGCCGGGTGAATGAGCGGCTGGCGCGACAGCATCGACGCGGCGGACCTCGATGCGTACGGCGGGCAGCTGCCGGTGGCCGCGTGCGGGGAGCTTAGCACGATCGAGTAGCAGACCCAAGGTGTGACGAGCGAGATTACCAGCGATTTTCTGCCTGGAAAACAAGGAGAGAGAGATAGATGGCGGCTACAGCGGCGAATCGGGACGTGCCGTACTACGCGTCGGCCGAGCTGGTCGACATTCCGATGGACGACAACGTCGTGATCTACAAGGGCGGCTTTGTGGGTGCAGCCGCGCGACCGGCTATGCCCGCTCACTGGTGACGGGCGATGAGTTCCTGGGCTTGGCCTACAAGAAGGCCGACAACACCGTCACGGGCCACACAGCCGGCGGGATGAATGTGCGGCTGCACCAGTCGATCGACATCGTGCATGCCCTGTCGAGCGTGGCGGTGGCGGACATCAGCAAGGATGTTTACGCCCTCGACGACAGCACCGCTCAGTCTCGTGGGACTTTCGACGAGCCGCATCGGCCGCGTGGTGGGCGTGCGAGGCGACCGGCATGGCGCGTGCGGATTCAGCCGGCGTTCTCGCTGAGCGGCGTGATCGACAATCAGCCGATCGTTCAACTCGCGGATGCCGACGCGACGCTCACGCTGGATCACATCAACCGCACGCTGCTGATCGCAAATACGGCGCGCGAACGCTTGGGCTACCGGCCGTGGCAACCGCGCGGGCCGGTGCGTGGTTCCGCCTGGTGAACGAACGCCGGGGTTTGCAGTGACACTCGATCCGAACAGCACGGAACTGATCGATGGCTCTTCGACGTTCACCGGCGTCGACGCCATTAACGACACGGTGCTCGTTCTGTGCACGGGCACGGCCTGGATCATCCTGAGCCGGGATATCAGCTAGCGCGTGAGTGTGACGTTCAGGGCGGCGCGTTCGGGGGACGCGCTCCGGATATGAGCGGGTGGAATTTTGACGCGCGCCGGCCGGGCCGCGCATGGTGGTGATGAGCATTGTTGTGGATACCGGATTGACTTCGCGGGCGATCATCGGGCGTTTCTATCGCCGGCTGGAGGAATTCGCCCAGGCGGCCTGGTGGACGCGGCTGGCGATGCGATTCAGCAGTTCGCAGGAATCGAGACCTATCGCTGGCTCGGCATGGTGCCGCAAATGCGCGAATGGGTTGGCGGACGGCGTGCGGCCGCTGCGTAGACCTGACGATCGTGAACAAGGTTTGAGTCGACGATTCGCGTCGGCGACGAACAGCGGCGCGACAAGACGGGACAGATTCTCGTGCCGTCAATGGTGGCGCGTACGCGTCGCCCCGCGCATCCGAACAAGCTGATCACGGACCTGCTGCTCGCGGGAGCGACGACCAACGGCTACGACGGCGCGCCCGTTCTTCGGCACGACGCATACCGAGGGCGACTCCGGCACGCAGAGCAACAGCATCACCTATGACGCAGCCACGCCGACTGCACCGAAGGACGCCGAGATGTTCGAGGCGATCACGAAGGCGATCGCGCGCTCGCGGGCCTGAAGGACGATCAGGGCGAGCCGCTCAGCAAGCGGCGCGCGAGTTTCGTCACTGGTGCCGCTGAGTTTCCTTTCGTCGACGCTGATCGCCCTGGCGGGTAACCAGATCGAGGCTCCAGAAGCAATCCGCTGACGTCGGCGAATCAGCCCTTCCGCGTGGAATGGGTGGCGAATCCGCGCCCTGACGTGGACGGATTCCTTCGCAGTATTCCGCACGGACGGCGACGCGCGGCCGTTCATCTTCCAGGAGGAGCAGGCGGTGCAGATGCAGGTGCTGGCCGGAGCAGCAGTACGGAGATCAGCGAAAACCAGCATCAATACGGCGTGAAGGCCGTGCATGCCGCGGGCTTCGGCTTCTGGCAGAACGCCTGCCGCGTGCAGTTCACGTAATCCGGTCGTGCGAGTTTGTGCAGGGGATGCGGCCTCGGTTCGCAGAAAGCGGCCGGGGCGCTTGCGTGGGAATCTGCAATGGCATATGTGACGACGACGCAACTGCGGGACCGGCTCGGTGTGACGCTCTACGCGCGTGACGGATCGTGTGGCCGGCGACGGCAAGCGACAGCGTGGCGCAGCAGATCATCGATGAGGCATCCGGCGAAGCGGACAGCTATCTCGCACGGCGTTACGCGACGCCGATCGACACGGCGGCATCCGGAGGCGGGCGATGTGCTCGAAGGGCGTGCTGGACCTGGCCGAGCAACGGGCGTGGCGGGGTCGCCGTTCAGTGCCGGGATTCCGGCCCGGGTGACGGCGGCGCGTGGGCGGCGGCGGCCTGGTTGATCGCCGTGGCGAATGGCGCGGCCGATTTGCCGGGCGCCCGCGCGCCGGCGTCGCGCACGAAGCCCGCGGACGACGGTCCGCGTTATTCGAGTTCCGGGCAAGATCTTCGTGCGGGACGAGTTGGACGGTCTGTGAGCAGTGAGCGGGGTGGAGAGATGCCGAGCGGCTCGCGGCGGGGATGCAGGGCGATCGAGCAGGAGTAAGCGATGGCGGTGTATTTCCGGGACACCCGGGCGGTCAAAAACGTCCCCGCTACCGCCATCGCTTGCCTGCTCGATGCCCGCATCGCACCGCAACGCTCGGCATCTCTTTCTGCTTGCAAGCGTCAGACAGACCGTCGTCCACTATTGCCGACACCGGCGGCGCTGCTGCTGCCCGTCGCCACGGCGATCAACCAGATATCGCAACGGGCCGGAGAATCCCGGCGCTGGTGTACACCCGTTAACTCGGCCAGATCAACGCACGCCTTCAGGCGCATCGCTCGAACCGGATCCAGCTTGCCAGCGTCATAACACCGATACTGTCCACTCATGGATGCCTCATCGTGATGCTGCGCCCCACGCTGTCGGCACGCCCGCGATCCGTCAGAGATAGGCGTCGCATATTTGGTGCATCGTCGTCACGCCGTGCGGAACTCCCAACGACGCTTGGCCGCTTTCATGAACCAGACGCGCATCCCTGCAAGACAAAGCGGCGGCGATTCATTTGGCTTTATCACTGCGTCCACGTCAGCGTACGCGGAGAACATGCGACGTCAACCGGATTATCTGTTACTGCAGGTAATGGTGAAACTCAGCGGCGCCATGACGAAGGCTCGCGCGCCTCGTTGGGCGGCTCGCCTGATCGTCCTTCAGCCCGCGGCTTCCGTCGCCTTCGTGAGTCGCCTCCGCGATCGGCATCGCTGTGCAGTCGGCGATGACGTCATGGAAGTGATATATTCTGCGTGCCAGTCGCTATCGTGCGCAGCGGTAACGCCGTCGTAACTAACGGCGAATCCATGTGATCAACGTATTCAGGTATTGGCGATCCACGCTAGCTCATTGACGCACTGTCCCGTCTTGTCGCGCTGTTCGTCGGCGTCGGCGCGAATCGTCGACTCCCAAACCTTTGGTCCCGCGATCGTCAGGCACACTGGCTACTGCCAGCGGCTGCCGCCAGCCGATGCACTGCAGCATGCGGAAGCCAGCGATCTCCGGATTCCCCGATTTGCTGGTGCAATCGCCCTACAGCCGCGCCACCAGACCGCCTGGGCCAGACCGGCGAAACGCCAGTGTCAATTACGGCAATCAACAATGCTCATCCGCCAATCTCCCGGCAGCGCGACTACGACGGTAAAATCCCGCCCTTCATCCCAGGCGAGCGCGTCCCTGGAATCGCGCGCCCCAGACGCTGTAATGGCTCCGGCTCAGGATAGAACAGCACCGATATGGCGTCGACGCCGATGAACATCGAAAATATCGATCAGTTCTGTTCAGATCAATGTCCTCGGCCAGCTCACCAGACATGATGCCAGCCCACGCGTACGGCCTTCGCGCGACCGTATTTGCGATCAACAGCGTGCGCAATGATCCAGCGTGGCTCATTCATCGGACCAGACGGTTAGTACGCCACAGGTACCGGCAGGCGCACGCTTGCGGTAAACTTCGGCGCCCACCGCACGCTGGCCGAAGCGTCGGGAATCCCACGAACAACATGCGCGCGTGGCTCCGCCACCGCCAGCAGGGTACGCCCGCGATGTCGATCGACGAGTACTGGCCATCTACCGGCAATATTACCTGACAGTGTTGTCGGCCTTCGCCAACATTAAGCAAAACCATCGCCCGGCACAATGAGGGATGCTTGCGCATTGCCCTTGTCGTCACGACGTTGTCGTCCATCAGAGTGTCGTTCAGCTCGGCACCGACGCGTAGCCCCAACTCCTCGGTCACCGTGCCACTATCTCTTCTCCGCGATTTTCCCCAACGAAAAATCGCTTGTTAATCTCGCTCGGTACACTGGTCTGCTACTCGATGCTGAAACTCCCCACGCGGCCTGCAAGCACTTGCTCGTACGCGTAGTCCACCGCGTCGTCTTCACCCGGCGGCGCGCGCGCCTGCTCGTTGGCGGCAACGACGCTTGCTTAGCCGCGCTGACCACTCCGGATCACGCAGATAATCATCGCGTAATCGATGAACATTACAGACCTGAACGCGTCCACTTCCTGCGTCTGCTTTCCAGACGCTGTTACAGGCGACCTCCCGTAACGCCGTTCGGGTCGTTGATCATCGTCAGGCTTGCTCGCCGCACGCCATCGCCGGATCATTCGTCAGCGCGTTGGCAAATTTCGCAGGGTTACCGTTCCATCGCAAATCACCGGCGGCGTATTCACCCGCTCAATGCTCACAAAGCGTCCACGCCGCCCGCGAACCGTCATCACCTCGCCGATTAATACGCCGCCGGAACAATCAATCCGGTCGCGCCGTCGACCTGTCTCGTAATCGGACTACGGCCACGATCGTCAAACCAGCGCAGCGCGACCGGCAGCGTGGGCACGCATTAGTCCGCCGGCGATCATTGTTCCGAGATGAGTCGGAACCTGCCCGCGGGCGCTGCTCACGGTCGCGTTACCTTTAGTGTTGTCACCGAGCAATTCGCAAGTTGCGATTCCGCTTCGTCCCCACCGATCCACCCTTATCGCGCGAACCGTCAGCCATTCTGCGCTCGCGCACGCGCGATCGCCGGTCACTTCAATGCCGCGCATTCCGCGCCATCTGTGCAATTTCGCTCGCCCGTCGCAATCCAGCGATCGATAAAACCACTTTGCCCGGTGCTCATGTCCACTTTCGCCCGCACCTCGCGCGCTCCCTCGCTCCGACGGATTCCCGCCCGATCCCAGTCCGCGATACGCCGGATGCCAGCATTCGCAGCCGTGCCTTTGCCCGGCGTTGTGATCGCCACGCCGACCAACTGGAACAATCTCCGCCGCATAGACCATGTCGCTCGCTCTTGAGCCAGATCCGCGAGTTGCCCGCAGCACTGCGCCGCAGCGTATCGAAAGAACTCCAGTGGCGCAAGGTCGCTCGGCATCACCTTTCGCAGCACGAGCCTTGCTTGTGGACTCCATTTGCTCAGAGTCGACCCCGTCCGCAGGGCCCGTGGCAGGCCCTGAGACGCGCACTTCTGACCGCTGAGGCCACCTTCGCGGCTCTCTCATGAGCGACCTGCCCGGCCGCGACGACTGCCGCCGGCAGCGGCTCCTGGAATCCCCAGCGTCGAGTGCAGCCACGCCCGCGGCACCTCTACGCCCAGATTTGCCTACGATCGCCAGAGTTTCAGCGAGTTTCTTCGAGTCAATGGATTGCGGCAGCGAGCGCCCGAAGAGCGGAACCGGCGTCGCATCGCCGAACTTCGCGCACCAGCAGGTCAGCAGGTCGCGCCGGATCGTCAGCCCTTCATCGGCGATGTCATCGACGAGCAGGTCTTCACGCACCCGGTCGTGCACTTCGGCCGCTGCCCGCGAACCCGAACCCTGCACGTCCGTCGTGAGATGCTGCCCGAGCCACAGGATCGTGATCTCGGTGTTGCAATATTCACGCATGGCTTGAGATACGGCCCCTCCCCGCGCGACGCCTCCAGGAGCTTCAGGCTCACGCCCTTATCGCCGCATCGTGCCGAGGGCTTCCAGCATCTTGAGCAGCCGCTGCTTATCCGCCTCGGCGATCTCATATTGCGCGACACGCAGCGGCATGCCCGCGATCTCCTGGCGAATAGATCAGCCAATCCTTGAAGCTCAGATTCTGCCGAATACAGCAGTGCCGACGCCCGCAGCAGCCCACCGTCAAAGTGTCGGCCGGGCAAACAGTCGGCTGATGCACGATCCCTTGTTCGCCGCCTCGTCCAGCGCCACGCCGCCGCCCGGATCGTCCGTCCGCACTCGCAGCCGCCAGGGCTCCTGCCAGTCAGCCGACAATCGAGAACGGCACGGGAACGATGTCCACCAGCGGCCGCGGCTTCCCAAACCAGTTCCGCCAGCATACGATGCCATATCCGATCGCATGCGCGAGATGATCGAGAACCTGCGAAAACGTGCTGATCGAGTGCAGAACCGTCCGACAGTACTCCGCGGCCCGCATCGCCTCTTCGCCGTGGGCCTCGTCCCGCATCGCCCAGCGTCCGCGACGATCTCCCACTCCAGCCCGGTCAGCACAGCAGCCGCCGCGTCGCCTCGACCGCCGCCAGGCGCGGCCGCCTGGAGCATTTCGCCGAATAGTTCGAATTGCAGTTGCGGCGCGTGATCAGCCGACTGCAGGATCGCCAGCACGCCGACGGCGTCAGCCCGATGCTCGGATAGGCCCGCTCGAAGTCCTCGCGGCGCGGCACGATGACGCGTTCCGTCATGCACTCCGCTGCCGTCCCAGCGGTACGAGCACTTCCCACCGCTCGATCACCCGCTCAGTTTGGTTGACAGCTTGAACAAATTCGGCTCTCCCGTCGCGCCCGCTCGCGTCGACGCCCAAGCCTAGTCGCCTCGGATAGCAAATCTAGAATTGCACGAAACGAGCACTCAGACGTGGAGCTCTGGCGGCTTGCGGCGGACTCCCTGAAGACCAATTACCGGGCCGGTGAATTCCGTTTTTCGAGGTTTCCGCATGCCGTGAATGAATATTCACCTTGATTTGCCACCTCGCGACCGTAAAATTGGCGGGCAGATTCCAGGAATCTGGATCAATTCCGAAACGTTGTCGACCAATAGGAACCCGACTAGTCCGGGGGACTCGCGCTCGATGTTTGCGCGGCGAATCAGGCGATTTTGTAGATTCGTTCACCGGGAGCACGTGTCGGCATTGCTTCTCATCCTCGCAGTCGCGGCCATCAATCCCCACGAATCGACGCTCGCCGCGGGTCAGCCGTCGCCCGCGAATCAGGCGCGGTGGTGACACGCGCGGACTTACATTTCCCTATTCCGTCAGAGTTTGCTCCAGCTGCACATGCACGCCTCCCTCAGCGAAGGCACCGGCGCGATGGAGAAGCACGTCACCGAAGCCGAAAACGCGCTCGTCGATCTCATCTGGTGGACCGATCACGACTGGCGCATCAACTATTACCACCACGTAACGAATTACGGCTTCGAGGAACTCACCGAGCCGCTCTGGCTCAACGAGCCTTGGCAGCCGCGCTCCACCGAGGAGATGAACGGCACCAAGCAGTTCGCCGAAGAAACCGTCACCGGCTTCGCCGAGCACTCCTTCGAATACACCGATGCCCAGGCTTATGCCGGTAGCAAGAGCCTGAAGCTCTCTGCCCGCCGCACGCAGAACACTCTCCGCAGCTACAGCCACATTTTTCAGACCAAGGACTTGCGCTGGAAACACTCGCTCGCCTCCGCGCCCGTGCTGAAGTTCGCCATCCGCCCCGAAGAAGTCAGCGCCGACGCGCGCCCCTTCATTCTGATCGATTTGTCGACCCACCCCTCCAACGGCACGTTGAGCCAGCGCCTCTATCAGATCGAGTACTACCTCGATAACACGATCACCGCTCCCTATCGCAGCGGTGGCGTCCTCTACGTCCCGCTGCCGTACACACTGAATCAGTGGAGCGTCTACACGTTGGACCTGCTGAGCGACGTCGCGGCCGGCTTCCCCTTTCTTCCGAACGCGAAGGACAACACCCTGCAGTACATCCGCATTGGTATCGAATCGCGGAATAACGCGCGCGGCACGGCCTACTTCGACGATTTCTCGATGTCCTGGGGCGCGCAGGG
>JBGAJB010000010.1:0-33062 GCA_044225155.1 Phycisphaerae bacterium
CCGGCCACGAGGAAGTGATCCACGCGCGAGACGAACCGCCGCACCATCACGCCGGCGATCATCGTGACGAGCAGGTAGACGCCGACGATGCTGCCGTCGATCGGCCAATTGAAATTCGAAGCGGCCAGGGGAAGAGAGAAGGCCGGATTTGCGGCCAGGATCAGGGAAAATGCCGATGAACCAGCCATGCCCACTCCTGCATGCACGCGAAAAGGCCGCTCGCCGACGCGCGGCCGCGACGGGCGTCAGCCTGTGGATCGGACGAACGGAAACGGAGAGGAAGGGATTCGAACCCTTGGTACGGTTTCCCGTACACACGCTTTCCAAGCGTGCGCGATCAGCCGCTCTGCCACCTCTCCGAGAGACTGGGAAAAATCATACGCCCGTGGCGCAGGGCCGAAAAGCGTTCCTTGACGCCGCGAAGGGCCACGAGCCAAGATTCCCCTCATGAGCGAGGCCGGGCGGTCCAAATCCATCCAAAAGCTGCGGTTTGCCGACGCCATGCGCCGGCTCGATGAACTGGTGGCCGCGCTTGAGAGCGACGAGATCGATCTTGAGGATCAGATCGAGCGCTACGAAGAGGCGATGAAGCTCATCGGACACTGCCAGAAAACCCTCGAAAACGCCGAGCAGCGGATTCGCAAGATTCAGGCCGACGCGGCCGGCAACATCACGGCCGAGAATTTTACGCCGCCGCCCGACGCCGAGGACGACGAAGCCGAGGATTGATCGCCGCCCCGAGCGGGGCCCACGTCCGCCATGCCCACCTGGTTCACAGCGCTGCGACACATCACGGCCGGGGCGCTCGACGCGCTCGCGCCGCAGACCTGCGCGGCGTGCGGCGCGTGGATTCCGGGCGAATGCGGCGCGTTTTGCGGCCCGTGCGGCGAGGTGATCAGCGCTCAGACGCGGGCCGCGTATTGCCGGCGCTGCGGGCGCTTCGCGGCCGGGCCGGCGATCCACGCGGATAACTGTGCTTTCTGCCGCCGCGAGCACTTCTGGAACGCCGCCCGCGTGGCGTGCGTCGGCGAGCATCGCGGCGCGCTGCGCGACATGGTGGTCGCCCTCAAGCATGGCGGCGATCCGCGCTTGGCGCATGTGCTGGGCGGGCTGCTGGCCGAGGCGATCCGGCGTGAGCCGTGGGGCGGGCTGATCGAGCTGCTTGTGCCGGTGCCCATGCACCGATTGCGGCGGTGGCAGCGACCGTGCAATCACGCGTTTCTGCTGGCCGACGAGACGGCCCGGCGACTGCGGCTGCCGGTGCGCGAGGCGGCCGTGCGACGGATCAAGCACACGATGAGCCAGACGCAGACCGGCTCGGCGGCGCAGCGGTTCGCTAACGTGTCTGAGTGCTTCGGGCCGAGCCGCCGCCCGGGCGTCGCGGGCAAATCGGTCTGCATCGTCGACAACCTGATCACGAGCGGCGCGACGGTCTGCGAAATGTCGAAGGTGCTGCGCAGGGCCGGCGCGAAGCACATCTACGCGGCCGTCGTCTCGCGGGCGGTGCTGGGCGGCATGCACGCGCCGCATGCGCCGCCGGTCATGAGCGCGGCGGATGGCGAGCGCCCGGACGCGGACGCGAACGAATTAGGGCGCTGAGCCTGCGGCGTCACTTGGAACGACGCGGAAAAGCGTGCGAAAAGGTGCGAGCGTCGCACCGGGCGGCGCTCCGTATTCCCGAGCCCAGAAAACCGGGGCGTTGCCTTTCCGGGCTGCTTCCGCAAGTACACGCGGCGTGACCTGAGCCCAGCGCGACTCGTCGAAGTGGAGGATGCGCACGTCGCGGCGGCCGGTGTGGACGAGCCGCTCGTAGCAGAGAACGGTGGACTCGCGCCAGCCGGTGATGATCGTCGATTCGGGAGGCAGTGACGCGAAATCGAGGCGCGCGGCGTACCAGCCGGCGTCCATCTCGCGCGAAGCGCCCGAGCCCGATCCCCACGCGCCCCAGCCGTGGACCGCACTGAGCGCCAGCAATAGAACGGCGAGCGGCGCGGCAGCACTTCGCCGGGCACTTTCCACATTGGGCCGCGGAAGGAGTCCGGCCATAAATATCACGATGGCAAGCTGCACCGGCAGAAAGTCTGCGGCGTTGTCGGTCATGCGCGTGCAGAGCAGGTAGCCCAGCGCCGGCACGCCGATCGAGAGCGCGATGATTGCCGTCTTGCGCCGCGCCGTGCGCCAGAGCTGCACGCCGCCCAGCGCCGCCAGCCCCAGCGCCGCCACGCCGCCCCAAAGGCCGCCGAACGCGAGGCGTTCCAGACACCACCGAGCTCGCGCGGGAAGGAGGTCGACGCGGTCGGCCAATAGAAAGCGAAACTGCGCCGCACTCGTGATCCACCAGGCGCGCTCGACGCGTGCTTCCAGACCGGCCGTCCGCGGCGGCAGCCCGCCTTCGTTCTGGAGAAACTGCTCGATGTAGTTGTATTCAGCGTCCTGAGCGTCCCGGACGGCGACAAACAGCGGCGAAAATCCGACAGCCGTCACGAGAATCGCCGCCCAGCCGAGCATGCGCACGCGTCGCGGCCGATCCGCCGGCCACGCCACGACCGCACATCCGCAGCACGCCGGCAGCAGCGGCGGTCGCTGGCCGCAAGCGAATCCGGCCAGCGCGGCCGCGAACCACTCATGCCGCGTGAACCGCTGTGGGCGAATCAGCAGCAGCGCCGCGGCCGCCACCATCGCGACAGCCGGCGCGTAGACCTCGGGCGCGGTAAGCGCGTCGCGCCACGAATCGAGGCCGGCGAGCGCAAGGATCGCGGCCGCTCCGAGGACATTCGCCGCGAAGCCCGCGCCCGCCGGCTCAATCGTTCGCGCGACGATGCGACCGGCGCACCAGAGCGCCGCCAATCCCGCGACCCAGCAGAACAGCGTCACAGCGCGGGCCGGCTCGACCCACGGCGCGGCTTTGGTAACGAGCCAGCCGACGAAAGCGAATCCTCCGTAGCCGGGGGGATGCAGGATGCCGAGCGTCGCGGAAGCGGTCTGAAGATCGCCGGAGTCATCGAAGCAAACGCCGAGCGGCAACTGCACGTAGGTGCGCGCCGCGACCCACAGAACCGCCGCGAGCGGAATCGCGCGGATACCCAGAGTTTTCCAGGACGGGAACACGATTTGTTCGCCATCACCCGACTGACAGATTTGTCCAACTTTGGTGAATTATGGCGGAGAGGGCGGGGTCATCGCCAGAGCGCCAGGGCATTGGAGTGGCGTCTAAGTCCGATTCGAGCCGCGCCGGGTAACGGAGCGGGGCAGCGAGGATGCCTTTTTCTTGCGCGGCCGCATCCAAGATTCCCGCATACTGACGTGCGCGGTTTTGATCATGGGACCCGCGACCTTCCCTTTTTTCGGGTCGGACGCTTCGCGATTGAATCGCATAACATTGCAGGATGCGCTCCGGCACGCCTTCTAAAGCCCGAACATCCGGCAGGAGCGCTGCGACTGTGCGCGCCGGCGCGGTCAGCCGCTCCGCGCGACCGAAGCCGTCCAAACCGGCCGCGCCGGAAGCTCCGGCCCCCGCGGCCCCTGTCCCGCTGAACCGCGAGGTGCAGTGGCTGACCATTCGCGGGGCGCGGCACAACAACCTCAAGAACCTCGACGTCGCTTTTCCGCTCGGCCGGTTCGTCGTCGTTACGGGCGTCAGCGGTTCCGGCAAGAGTTCGCTCGTCAACGACATCCTGCACGAGGCGCTCGCTCTGCGGCTGAACGGCGCGATCACCGCCAAGCCGGGCGAGCACGACTCGATCGAGGGCATTGAGCATCTCGACAAGATCATCGCGATCGACCAGACGCCGATCGGCCGCACGCCGCGCAGCAACCCGGCCACGTACATCAAAGTCTTCGACGAGATCCGCGATCTGTACACGAAGCTCCCCGACGCCAAGTTGCGCGGCTATCGACCGGGGCGCTTCAGCTTCAACGTGCCGGCCGGTCCGAAGGGCGGCGGGCGGTGCGAAGCGTGCGAGGGCAACGGCTCGACGCGCGTCGAGATGGATTTTCTGGCGGACGTTTGGGTGACGTGCCCCGTGTGCGAGGGGCGGCGCTTTTCGCGTGAAACGCTGCAAATGCTCTTCAAGGGCAAAAGCATCGGCGATGTGCTGGAGATGGACATCCAGACGGCGCTCGATCACTTCGAGAGTCAGCCGCGGATTCGCGCGATGCTTCAGACGCTGCACGACGTCGGGCTCGATTACATCAAGCTCGGCCAGCCCAGTCCCACGCTTTCGGGCGGCGAGGCGCAGCGCATCAAGCTGGCCCGCGAGCTGGTGAAGAAGCCAACCGGCCGGACGATGTACGTGCTCGATGAGCCCACGACGGGTTTGCACTTTGCCGATGTGCGCAAGCTGCTGGCCGTTTTGCACGGCTTCGTGGATGCGGGCAATTCGGTGGTCGTCATCGAGCACAACACCGACGTGATCAAGACCGCCGACTGGCTGATTGACCTGGGCCCTGAGGGCGGCGCGGGCGGCGGCCGAATCATTGCGACGGGAACACCGGAGGAGATTGCGGAGAATCCGGCATCGGAAACGGGGAAGTCGCTGCGGAAGAGCAGCGAGCTGCGAATCGCAAATAGCGCGTCCGCCGCAGGAGCTGCGCCGCGGTCGCGGTCGAAAGATCATTCGTTACTCGCGACTCGTAACGCAGAACTCGTTTCCCCGGCTGTTCTTCGGGTTCGGGGCGCGCGGCAGCACAACCTGAAAGACATCTCGGTCGAAATCCCGCGCGATCAGATGACGGTGTGCAGCGGCGTGTCCGGCTCGGGCAAGACGAGCTTCGCGATCGACACGGTCTTCACCGAGGGCTACCGGCGCTACGTCGAATCGCTGTCGGCCTACGCGCGGCAGTTCCTTGGTCAGCTTCAGAAACCGGATGTCGATCACATCGAGGGTCTGTCGCCCGCGATCTGCATCGAACAGCGCGCCGGCGGACGAAGCCCGCGCTCCACCGTCGGCACGGTGACGGAAATCTACGACTACATGCGCGTGCTGTGGGCGCGCGTCGGGCAGCGCTATTGCCCGAAATGCGAGGCGCCGATCGGCTCACAGACGGTCGATCAGATTGTCGATCGCGTGCTGGGGCTTGAGCCGGGATCGCCGATCACGCTGCTCGCGCCGATGACGCTCGGCGACGGCGAAACCTATGCCGCGCTCTTCAATCGGCTGAAGGCGTCGGGCTACACGCGCGTGCGGATCGACGGCAAGATCGAGGAAACCGCGCATGCCACCACGCTCGACGCACGGACGCGACATCGCGTCGACGTTGTCGTCGATCGTGCCATTGTGAGGAAGAGCGGGCGGGCGCGCATCGCCGAGAGCGTGGAACATGCGCTGGCGCTGGGCAATGGCCTGATGACGCTGCTGGTCGACGAAGTGGAGGTTGTGCCGGAGCACCTGGAGGTCGCGGAGGGTGTCGCTGCTGGCGGCGAAGTTGTGTCAGACGCGGGTACGGCGCACCAGCTGACAAAAGACGTTATTGAAACGCTTGAAACGATCTCGACAAACGGTTCACCCGCGGCGCTAGGCGATTCCGCCACTCCTAAATCCAGAATTCAAAGTCCAAAATCGATCATTCGCCCGGCCCGCGAACTGCTCTTTTCGCAGAAGCTCGCCTGCCTGAAATGCGGCACGAGCTACGAAGAACTCTCGCCGCACCAATACAGCTTTAACATTCCGCTCGGCTGGTGCGAGACGTGTGAAGGTCTCGGCGTGCAGCGCGGCGCGGCCGCCGGTGCGATCATCCGGCATCCGCATCGGGCGCTGCTCGACGGCGCAATCGCCGGCTGGGGCAAGATTGACGCGCGCACGCCGCTCGGTCGGACGCTGGCATCACTCTGTCACCATCTGGGCGTCTCCGTCGATGCGCCGCTTTCCACCTGGACTCAGGAGCAGAAACAAGCTCTGCTCTTCGGCACCAGCGGCGACTGGATCGCGGCCGACGAGGCGGAAGGAAAGCAGAAGAGCGGCAAGGGCAGCAAGGCAAAGGAGCAAACGGCGCCGTTCCGATTCCATTGGCGCGGCTTTTTCCCGGCGATTGATCATGCCACCCGGCATAGCTGGACGCTGCGACACAAGCTGAACAACGTGCTGACGGACATCCCCTGCATCACGTGTCGCGGCGGGAGATTGCGCGCGGATGCTGCGGCGACACGGCTGAGCAGCGAGTGGCGCGTGGCAAGTCACGAATTTTCGCTCGCAGCGCGTGCGCAGGACGACTCCGACGATTCACCGTTGCCGGCCTCCGGTTCCGCCGTTTCCACGATCACGCAGGTCTGCAACCTTCCGCTGCGCGACGCGCTCGCCTATTTCGAGGAACTGAAGCTGCCGCGCGAGCAGAAAAAGATCGCCGGCGATCTGCTGCTGGAAATCCGTACGCGTTTGAAATTCCTGATCGACGTTGGGCTGGATTATCTCACGCTCCATCGGGCGGCGCCGACGCTGTCCGGCGGCGAGTCTCAGCGCATTCGGCTCGCGAGCCAGATCGGCAGCGGTCTCTCCGGCGTGCTCTACGTGCTCGATGAACCGACGATCGGCCTGCATCCGCGTGACACGCAACGGCTTATTCAGGCGCTGCACCGTCTGCGCGATCTGGGCAATACGCTGCTGGTCGTCGAGCACGATCGCGACGTGATTCGCAGCGCCGATCGGCTGCTCGATTTCGGTCCGCGGGCCGGGCGCTTCGGCGGACAGATCGTGGCCGATACGTCGCCGAGTGAACTCGTGGGCCGGAGCGCGACGGATGCGGGCCGCGCACGAAAGAGTAAATCGCCGACTGCCGAAGATTTGGGATCGCTGACGCGGGACTATCTCACCGGCCGCAGCGCGATTCCCATTCCCGTCAATCGCCGCCCCGTCGACGCGAACAGTTGGGAAAAGACGGCTATACACGCGCGTCCGCAGCGTTCGCGCCGCCAGTCGGCCGACACGGCCGGAAAGGGCGGAGGATGGCGCGCCCGTCTGGCGGCGCGCGCGCCGACGAACCCTGACGATCCGGTCAGCGGCTGGCTCGTCGTTCGTGGCGCGCGGCAGAACAACCTGAAGAATGTCACTGTTACGATCCCGCTGGGCCGATTTGTTTGCGTAACGGGCGTCAGCGGCTCGGGAAAGAGTTCGCTCATCAACGATATCATCGCGCCGGCGCTGGCGCGGCATTTCAATCTTGCGACGAGCGCCGTCGGCGAACACGACGCGATCGAGGGACTCGAACATCTAAGTGCGGTGATCAACGTCGATCAATCGCCGATCGGCACCACGCCGCTCAGCAATCCGGCGACATATACCGGCGTCTTCGAGTGGATTCGCGAGTTGTTCGCGCGGCTGCCCGACAGCAAGGTGCGCGGGTACACGTCGAATCGCTTCAGCTTCAACCGCCCCGGCGGACGTTGCGAAGCCTGCGAGGGCTACGGGCAGAAGAAAATCGAGATGCACTTCATGCCCGACGTCTGGGTGGAGTGCGAAGTGTGTCGCGGGCGGCGCTACAACCCCGAGTCGCTGGAAGTGCGCTACAAAGGCCGGAACATCTCCGAGGTGCTCGACCTCTCGGTGGCGGACGCGGTCGCCTTGTTTGAGAACGTTCCGCGCGTGCGGCGCATGCTGCAGACACTGGCGGATGTCGGGCTCGACTATGTGCAGCTCGGCCAGGCCGCGCCGACACTCTCCGGCGGCGAGGCGCAGCGCGTGAAGCTCGCGACCGAGCTTGGCAAGCCCGATACCGGCCGCACGCTCTACATTCTTGACGAGCCCACGACGGGATTGCACTTCGACGACGTACGCAAGCTGCTGGCGATCATGCACCGCCTGGTCGATCTGGGGAACACGGTGCTGGTGGTCGAGCACAATCTCGACGTCATCAAGAACGCCGACTGGATCATCGAGCTTGGGCCGGAGGCCGGTGACGCGGGCGGGCGAATCGTGGCGATGGGAAAGCCGGAGGAACTGAATCGCGAGCCGCGAGTCGCGCATAACGAATTGGGGGGCGCTTCAGCGAAGCAGCGGGCCGCGATCGTCGATCATGCGTTAGTCGCTACTCGCAACTCGCTATTCTCCCACACCGCCGCCGCGCTTGCTCCCCTGCTCGCTTCCGATCCGCGGGAAACGCGCCCGCGCTATGACCCCGCCGAGCACGCGCGACAGGAGTTGGAAGCCGCGCGGGCGGGCTTGGGCAAAGTCGGGCGCGAAGTGAAGATGCCCTGGCAGGTCGATGGGCGCAAGTGGCACCTGGAGCTGCGGCCGACGCGCGGCGGCGGCCAGGTGAAATGGGAATCAGACGCTCTCTCGTACATTGTCGACCTCGTGCAGGACGCCGGCGAGCCGTTTGGCGGATTTGCGCCGACAAATTGGAACGAGCGCGCGAGCGTCGAGATCACCGCGCCGAATGCCGAGCGCTGGTTCATGCATGCGCTGACTGCCGGCGAATGGCTGCTCGACCTTTACTTCCGCGTGCCCAACGACACCTTTGACGCGGAAGCGCTCAACCGCCAGATCGGTCTCAAAACGCTCGACGAGCGCGAGGACATTCAGGCCTACGGCAGCCGGCCGCGCGTGGAAATTCGGCCGCGCATCGAAGGCGTCGAAGCGGTGGCGATTTCCGTGCACGACAAAGCCGAGATCAAGACGCCGGGCTTTGAGCGCTTCGTGAAGGCGGCCGTGCGAGCGTATTTTGGCTCACTCGGCTCATCCGATTGATCGCTCGAATTCGCGTAGCAATCTGAACGGTCGCGCTCAAGTCGGCGAACAAGCGCGTCAAGCAGAAACTTGGCGGTCGCAGTGCTGCTCAAATCAAACTGATCCAATACCGTTTCAACGGCAGTGGGTTGACGCGGGCGGCTACTGCCTCAGCGCCGTGATCGCCGGCAAGCGCGCGGCGCGCCAGGCCGGGAAGAGCGCCCCGCCCACGCCGACAATCGTCACGGATCCGAGCGCGATCGCGACCAGGACAGGCGTCAGGTCGATTTCGAAGGCGAGCGTCGTAAACGTATTGGCGCCGAACATGTCCTTCTGCCGGCCGGCGATCGCCAGATATGCGACGCAAGCGGCGCAGCCGACCACGCCGCCGATCAGCGAGAGCATTACCGACTCGAGCACGAAGCCCAGCAGCACTGGACTCCGCCCATAGCCGATCGTCTTGAGCATCGCGATTTCCCGCACGCGGCCGGCCACCATCGCGAACATCGTATTTGCCACTGCGAAGATCGCCGCCAGCGCCATCAGGGCTACCAGCACGTAGCACATCATCTGGTAGATGCGGACGTTGGCGGCCTGCGCCTGCCAATACTCCGTCTCGGTCTGGCCGCTGAGTTGGATCGCCGGGCCGCGAATCTGCTCCAGCGTCGCCTGCGGCGATACGTTGGAGCGCACGCGCAGCGCGGCCGACGAGTACGCGTTTTGCCGTCCATAAGCGCTTTGCAGCGACGGCAGATAGCCCCAGATCTCGCTTTCGGCCGGCCCGCCACCGCAATCGAAATAGCCGACGACCTCATATTCGCGATTCGACGCGAAACCGAGTTTGATGTGGTCGCCGAGCTTCAATCCGCCGAACTGCTTGGCCGCGCCGCGCCCGACGATCACTTCCGGCGCGCCGGTGGAGAATTGCCGGCCCTCGACCAGACGCACGCGCGGGTGAACGGCGAAAGCCTTGTCGGGTAGGACGCCCCGCACGGCCACGTTGGCGTACCCGCCGCCGCCGTTGATGCGCGGCAGCGAGACTTGCACGACCACCTCTGGGCTGATCAGCGCCTCGTTGGTCTTCGGATCATGCTCGACGTCGGTGAGCTGCGTGAGCTGGTTGTAGTCCTCCAGTTGAATCGCGCTGTTGCCCTCGGCCAGCGAGCCGCGCTGAATCACGATGATCTTGTGATCGTCATTCGCCATCGAGAGCGTTTTTTCGAGCGCGGCCGTGAAGCCGAGCAGCCAGGCGAATGTTCCGACCACGACGCCGATCACCGCGATGGTGATGAAGGTGGTCGTCTTGCGGACGAACAAGTTTCGCCAGTGATATTTCAGCGGCAGCGCCATTTGCGGCCGATTCCTTTCGAGTTCCTACGCGACGGTTCGCAGCGCCTGCACGGGTTTGAGTCGCATCGCCTGCAGCGCAGGCCAGAGGCCGGCGGCCAGCCCGATGAGCGCCGCGATCACGAACGATACGACGACGGCGACGGTGGAGACTTCGAATACTCCCAGCACGAACACCGGCATGGCGGCCGGCGGATGGGCCTTCAGATAGAGCAGCGCCGGCACGACGGAACCGACGCCGATGGCCGTCCCCAGCAGCGCCAGCGTCAGGCTTTCGCCGATCACAATCATGAAGACGCGCCCGCTCTGGAAGCCCAGGGCCTTGAAGACGGCCAACTCGCGCGTTCGCTCGCGAAAACTCATCATCATCGTGTTGCCGCTGACGAGTGCGACGATCACGAGCACGACGATGGCCATCATCTGCATCAGGCCCGGCAGGTTGCCGGTGGCTTGCAGGAAGGTCGCCGTGAACGAGTTTTCGTCATCCGTGCGCGTTTCGTTGGGACTATTCGCGAAGAGGGCGTCGATTTCGCGCGGCAGCGTTTGCATGGCCGCCAAATCGGCGGTCTTCACCCAGAACAGATTGCACGACGGCGCATTGACGCCAGCCTCTTTGAGCGAATCCTCGAAATAGTCGCGCCGGAAATACATCGACGCCTTGCGGCCGCTGATCGAGCTGATCTTGATGATGTTGAACTCGAGATCGAGGTTCGGCGGCACGGTGGATTTCAGGCGGATGCGCTGCCCGACGCGCCAGCCGTACTGCGTGGCGGGCCATTCGCCGACGATGGCCGCCTTGCGGTCATGGTCCCACTGTTCGCGTTCTTCCTTCGTGAATTCCAGCTCGCTGAACACATCGGGAAACGTGTCGGGGTCGACGCCCAGGCTCTGCACGACGCTCGGCGCGTTTTCCACGCGCCCGCCGAACCAGCGGAATCCGCAGACGCCGAGGATGCGGTTCTTTTCAGGATCAAGTCCCTCGATGTCGCGCCGCATTCGCTCAGGCAGGTAGTTCGTCAGCGTGACCTTGTGCCGAACCGCGAGCCGCAGGCCCTTCGCGGCCGTCGCGCCCGCCTGCGCAAAGCCGACCACGAGCGAGATGGCCGCGACGAAAATCGCCATCGGCAGGGCGAAGCTCACGGCGGTCAGGGCGGTGCGAAGCGGATTCCGCCGCAGGTTCTGCATGAGGACGTAGGAAAGCGTCATGCCGGGCTCCGGGGCGGAATGCAGAATGGAGAATGCAGAATGCGGAACGGTCCGGCCTTCCACTCAGCGCGGGGTTCGAATCGACGACTCTGGTGCTCAGCAGTGTTCATTCGGCTACCCCTTAGGCCACATTCGCTACGTCGCGCTCCAGCACACCCTTTTCGAGGTGCAGCGTGCGGCGGGCGAAGGCGGCGGCGCGCGGGTCGTGCGTCACCATCAGGATTGTTTTGCCGAATTCCGTGTTCAGCAGCGTCAGCAGTTTCAGAATTTCTTCGGACGTCTTCCCGTCGAGGTCACCCGTCGGTTCGTCGGCGAGAATCACATCCGGATCGGTGACGACGGCGCGCGCGATTGCGACGCGCTGCTCCTGACCACCCGAAAGCTGATTGGGCCGGTGATCCATGCGATCGCCGAGGCCGACAATCTGGAGCGCGGTCTCAACCCGCTTGCGCCGTTCGCCGCTGCCCATGCGGAACAGGAGCAGCGGTAGCTCGACGTTTTGGGCCGCCGTTAACACCGGTACGAGGTGGTACATCTGAAAGATGAAGCCAACGTGCCGGCTGCGCCAGGTCGTGAGTTGGCGCTCGCTCAGCGTTTCCAGGCGCTCCGCGCCGACGCGCACGCTGCCGCCCGTGGGTTGATCGAGACCGCCGATGAGGTGGAGCAACGTGGATTTTCCCGAGCCGCTGGGGCCCATCATCGCGACAAATTCGCCCGCTGCGATCTTCAAACTCAAACCGCTCAGCACCGGAATGGATAAGCGATCTTTGTAGTAGACCTTTTGCACGTCAGTCAGTTCGATGTCGGCAGCACTCATTCAGAGCTCCGCTGGCTGGATCAGACAAGATGATACCGGCGGACGGTGTAGCTGGAGTCGCACGAGTTCGCAGTGTCAGTTAATGTCCTGCCACCATGTTGCAGTGCACGACGACATTTCTGCTCGCTTCCGGCTCGCAGGAGCAGAACTTCGCGCTCATCCTGCTGGTGCTGGTCTTCATGGTCGTCGGTGCGGCGGCCGGACGCTGGCTGGCGGGCAAGGTGAACCAGTCGCCCGTGCTGGGTGAGCTGATTCTCGGCATCCTCGTCGGGAACATCGGCTACACGATCGGCGCGCCGATCTTCGGCGTCATCATGGAATTGACCGACGCGCAAGCGCTGATCACCGAGGTGTGGAGCACGGGCAGCTCGGTGAGCGAGGCTGCCAAGCACGTATTTTCGCCTGAGCAATTGCAGCCGGGCGGGATCGGGACCGAGCTGGTCGGCGCGTTTCAGGGCGAACACGGTCCGTCGTATGTGATGATTGTCACGGCGCTCTGGATCTTCTCGAACCTGGGTGTGATGCTGCTGCTGTTCGTCGTGGGTCTCGAATCGACCGTGCAGGAAATGTTGCGCGTCGGGCCGCGCGCGTTGGCCGTGGCGGTCATCGGCATCGCGGTTCCGTTCGCGCTCGGCTACTTCAGCAGCATTTGGCTCACGCCCGGCGGTTCATTCGCGGCGCACCTGTTTCTCGGCGCGACGCTCACCGCCACCAGTGTCGGCATCACGGCCCGCGTCTTCCGCGATCTGGGATTTCTGCAGACGCGCTCGGCGAAGATCATTCTCGGCGCGGCCGTCATCGACGACGTGCTCGGGCTCGTGATTCTCGCAGTTGTGGTGGGCATCGTCGCGACGGGCACGTTTGATGTCCTCGCCGCGCTGCGCATCCTCGGCCTGTCGCTGCTGTTCATTGGCATCGTGATCGTGCTGGGCGACTGGATCGTGCGCAAGCTGCTTTTCATGTATCGCAGTTTCGACAAGCATCATGATCTGCTGCTTTTCCCGCTGGCGCTGGCGTTTCTGATGGCGTGGCTCGCAAACGCCCTCGGGCTGGCGGCGATCGTGGGCGCGTTCGCGGCCGGCCTGTTGATCCGCGACGATCTTTTCGGCCCGCCCGAGCGCGGCCATTCGGTCGAGCACGGCATCGCGCCGCTGGAGCGTTTTTTCGCGCCGATTTTCTTCGTGCTGATCGGCATGCAGGTGAATCTGCACGCTTTCGCCGATCCGAAGACGGCCCTGCTGGGCGGAGCGTTCACGGTGGCCGCGATCATTGGAAAGATCGTCTCCGGCGCGGCCGCCGGTCCCGGGACGGATCGCCTCAGCGTGGGCATCGGCATGGTGCCGCGCGGCGAGGTTGGTCTGATCTTCGCGAGCGTCGGCAAAGGGCTCGGCGTCGTCTCCGAGGGCGTCTTTGCGGCCGTCGTGCTGATGGTGATCGTGACGACGCTGGTGACGCCCGTGGCCCTGCGCTGGTCACTGAACCGCGCGAAATCGGCCGAGGGTGCGAAATAGCGCGGGCCGGCCTTAGCGCGGACCCGAGGAGTGCATGGGATGGAACGGGAGCGAAGCAGGCGACGCCGGCGCGGTGGCGATCAGGTGTCCACCGCCCCGCCGGGGATGGTGCGCTTGCAGCGCTTTCTGAATGACTGCGGCGTGGCGTCGCGGCGCCGGGCCGAGGAGATGATTCTCGAAGGCCGCGTGCTTGTGAACGACCTGATCGTCGACAAGCTGCCGGCATTCATCGATCCGCAGCGCGACAAGGTGATCGTGAATGGGGCGCGGGTGCATCTTCAGCCACCCGTGTACTTCATCGCGCACAAGCCCAAGAACTACGTCTGCACCACGCGCGATCCCGCCGGCCGGCCGCGCGCGATCGATCTGGTCCCGCCGGATGTCGGCCGGCTGTTTCTCGCCGGCCGGCTCGACGAAGAGAGCACCGGCCTGCTGCTGCTGACGAATGACGGCGAGCTGGCCGCGCGCGTTACGCACCCGCGCTTCGCCGTTCCCAAGCTCTATCGCGTCGAAGTGCGCGGCCAGGTGGGCGACGAACTCCCCGAGCAGCTCAAGAAGGGCGTCTGGATCGAGGGCGGAAAGGCTCAGGCGCTCGACGCGGTGATCATCCACAAGGGCCGCAGCGAGAGCGTGGTGCACCTGACGCTCGGCGAGGTTCGCACACGCGAACTCGGCCGCATTTTTGCCCGGCTGGGCTACAAGCTGCGCAAGATCAAGCGCCTCATGATCGGGCCGCTCAGCGTCAAGGGGCTGCCGCTGGGCGCGTCGCGCCGCCTGAGCGGCGCGGAGATTCACGCGCTGCGCGCGGCCGTCGGCTTGACCGAGGGCGGTTCGGCGCCCGCGCTGCCCGATTTGTCGCCGCGGCCGCGACGAACACAGAGCGCGCCGGCACGCGATGCGCGGCGTGACACCGATTGGGGCGGGCGGAAGAAATCCGGATTTCAGCGCGAGCGCTCGTCCGAATCGCGACCCCCGCGGGCGGATCGCGGGAAGACCAGAACCACGGATTCCGGCAAGCCGCCGGGGAAAGCCCCGAGCCGACCCGCGCGGCCGACAGAGCGACCGGAGCGGAAGCGGCGGCTGATTGATTGATCGGAACCGGAAGGCGACATGACCCGACCGCCAACGCCGGATGAAAAACGGCTGACGATTGCGATCTGGGCGTGCAATTTCATCGCGTTACTTCCGGGCGCCGTACTAGTTTGTCTGCCTTCTGAGCCATCAGCAACGGGGCGTTTTTTCGCGTGCGCGTTCTACCCGTGGGCGCTGTGCAATCTGATTGCGATAGCTTACTTCGTTCGCGCGCGCAGGCTAGAAGGTGTGCGCGCTGACGCGGAATTCTTTGATAAGCACTGCTACATTTGCGGCTTCGACTTGACCGGAAATCTCTCGGGAAGATGCCCGGAATGTGGCAACAGATGGGCGGATGCCGAGGGGTGATCGCTGCCAGCTCGGCTTGGCCGAGGGCGGCTGGGCCACTCGCGCTTTCCGCGACTGCTCCGCGGCCTCCGAAATGCGCCATAATCCTGCCCGATGAAAATCTGCCACGTCATCACGCGCCTGATCATCGGCGGGGCGCAGGAGAACACGCTGCTCACCTGCGAGGGGCTGCACGCGCGTGGCCATGACGTGACGCTCATCAGCGGTCCGACGCGCGGCCCCGAGGGCAGCCTGGTCGAGCGGGCGCGGGGCGGCGGATATCGCTTCATCGAATTGCCGGAGCTGATCCGCGCGGTAAACCCGTGGTATGACCTGCGAGCGCAGCGCGAGCTGCGCGGGCTGTTCTGGACCGGCAAGCCCGACATCGTGCACACGCACAGCAGCAAGGCCGGCATCGTCGGGCGCTTTGCCGCGTGGGATTCCGACGTGCCGCGCATCGTCCACACGATTCACGGCATGAGCTTCAACCGCACCCAGCCGTGGGCCGTGCGCGAGGGCTATCGCTGGCTGGAGTGGATGGCCGCGCGCCGAAGCCACGCGATCGTGGGCGTGGCCGACGCGATGATCGAGCAGGCGATCGCGGCCGGCGTCTGCAAGCGTGAAAAGACGCTGACGGTCTATTCGGGCATGGCCGTGCAGGCGTTCACGCCGACGCGTTATGACCGGGCCGCGATTCGCCGGGAGTGGGGATTGCGCGACGATCAGATCGTCTCGCGCGGCTGTTTCGGCGCAAGGGATACGAACAGCTCCTGCCGATCATGTCGCGCGCCGCGGCCGAGAACCCGGCCTTGCGGTTTGTGTGGATCGGCGACGGCGCGCAGCGGGGTGAGTACGAGGCGGAACTGATGCATCGCGGCCTGCGCGACCGCACGATCCTGACCGGTCTCGTGCCGCCCGCCCGGATTCCGGAATTGCTCGCCGGCTGCGACATCCTCGCGCACACGTCGCAGTGGGAGGGTCTGCCGCGCGTCGTGGTGCAGGCGCTGCTGATGCAGGTGCCGGCCGTCGCATTTGCGATCGACGGGACGCCCGAAGTCGTGCGCGACGGCGAGACCGGGCGATTGATTCCGCTGGGTGATCTGGACCGGTTTGCGACGGCGATTCTCGACCTGGCGCGGGATGCGGAATTGCGTCGCAAACTCGGCGCGTCCGGCCGGCGGTTGTGCCTAGATCTCTTCCCGGCCGAGCGCATGGTCGATCAGTTGGAGCAGTTGTACGTACGATTGATGGACACAGTGCGAAAGCGGCGCTAGCGCGGGCCCAGGCGCTAGGACTGCACCAGCCGCGTGAAGAGGTCGCCGCGTTCGCGGTAGTCCGTGAACATTCCCCACGATGCGCAGGCCGGGGACAGCAGCACGACGTCGCCCGCGACTGCCCGACGGCGGCACTCATGAACCGCCGCCTCGAATTGATCGAAATACTCTGCCTCAGCGCCGTAGGCCCGAATCTTCTCGCGGATCGCAGTCCCGGTCTGGCCCACACACGCCGTGAACTTCGCCTTGCTGGCGGCCATCTCAATTGCGGGAGTGAGATCGATGCCTTTGTCGTAGCCGCCGAGGATCAACAGCAAGGGCGAGTCAATCGCGTTCATGGCAGTGATGGCCGCTTCGGGCGTGGTCGATTTGCTGTCGTTGTAATACGCCACACCCTCACGTTGGGCAACGCGCTGTAATCGATGGGGAAGCCCTGTAAACGTGCGAACCACTTCGGAGGCGATTTCCACCTTGACGCCCATGACAAAGGCCACAGTGCACGCGGCGGCGGCGTTTTCGACGTTGTGCAATCCGGGTGTTGCGAGGGTGCCGTCGAGCCGGAGGTCGAAATCTCGAGCCTCATCGAATAACCAATTCCTCCCCGGCCCGAGCGGCATTTTCCTAACGCGAATCTCTCCCGGTCGTTCGGAATGCAGCTCCCAAAGACGCTGGTTTTCGCCGAATCGTCGGCGGTAGTCGGGCGTCAGTGTGGACCGAATTACAATGCTGTCTCGCGAGACCGATTGAAACTCCGCGATATTGAACTTTGCATCCGCATACGCCTCAAACGAGCCGTGCCAATCCAGGTGATTCGGCGCCAGATTCGTAATGACGGCGATGTGCGGGCTCCAGCGGACGGCGGGCGTGCGCTCGAGTTGAAAGCTAGACAACTCCAGCACGACGACATCCTCCGTGCCGATCCGCGGTAGTTCGTCCAGCAGACTAATTCCGAGATTCCCACCCACGCACACGCGGCGACCGCTGAGTGTGCGCTCGAGTACATGGCCGATCATCGCGGTCGTGGTGCTTTTGCCAACCGATCCCGTTACGCCGATGGTCGTTGCCCGACAGCGCTGGACGAAAAGATTGATCTCCGTCGTAACGGGCACGCCGGACGCGCTAGCCGCACTCAGAAACGGTGAACTAGGCGGGACAGCCGGGTTCACGACGACGAGATCCGTGTCGCGGAAGTCTTGTTCGCGATGCGTCCCCAAGACAAGTTCCGCACCGCAGTCGGCGATCTGCGAAACGCTGTCGGCGAGCTTGTCCGAGGGCGACTGATCCGTGACGAGCACGCGCGCGCCTTGGCGCGCCAACCAGCGCGTCACGCCCACGCCGCCGCCGAAACGGCCAAGCCCCATGACGGTGACGCGCCTGTTGCTCCAATCTGTGATCATGCGGTTGGTGAAGATAACTCAGGTGGGAAGAAGCGAGAAACGAAGTACGAGAAACGAGACAAATGCGTCGGACTCGCAGCCGTCAAATTCCTGTGGGCGTTTGATACCCGCCGAACAGCGATCGGCTTGGCGGACAGTGCCCGCTCTTCCAATCTCGTTTCTCGCTCTTCACTTCTCAATCTTTTATGGCGCGTCGTTGCTCCACGCCGGGTCCGACGCCTCGCTCGACGCGCTCACGCCCAGCGTGCCGTCGGTGCCGGAGCTGACGCGGTTGTTCAGGATCTGGCCGCTGCCCTCGTCGATCGGCCAATCCGCCAGCAATCCGCTGCTGCCGGCCGAAACGCTGCTGCTCATGTCCGACGCCACCTGTGCGGCCGTGCGCGCCACGCTCCAGACGCGGACGGCCGTCGCGTTGCCGCGATAGCCGGAGCCGAGCGTCATGCTGGCCAGATTCAGGCCCGTCAGCGCGCTGCCGCTGCCGACCGCTTCGCCATCCACATAGATCGTCGCCCCACTCGGGTCGTTGACGAGCGTGATGTAGTGCCAAGCGCCGTCCAGATTCGACACGGTGGCCTGATATTCGAGCACGCCGGCCCGCACGCGCACGAGATTCTGATCGGGCAAGACTTCGATCGTGATGACCGGCGTGCCAAAGCGCAGCAGCGTGCCACCGGTCGAGTCCGCTTTCGCATAGGCCTCAATCGTGAACGCGTTCAGGCCGCTGGCCGTCACCGGCAGCGTGGCTGACTGGGTGCCGTTGAATTGCAGCGAGTGGCCCGAACCCTGCGTCGCCGTGATCGTGATTTCGGTCATGTCCTGCACGCCGCCCGCCGAGGTGACCAGCAACGTGACCGTGAACGTGCCCGCGCCGAATGTGTGGGTCGGCTTGGCATTCAGCGCCGTGCCGCCGTCGCCGAAGTCCCACGAGTAATCTTCGATTACGTCGTCCGCGGCCGTGCTGCCCGAGGCGTCAAATTCGACAGTCAGCGGCGCTTCGCCGCTGATCGTGCTGGCGACGATGTCGGCGGTCGCGGGTCCGCCCTGTACGCGCACGTCGATGCCCGTGGTGTCGCTCAGGCCGGTGCTGTCCGTGACTGTCAGCGAGACGCGATGGCGGCCGGGCGTCGTGAACGTGAACGTGGCCTGTTGATCGGTCGAAGTTCCCAGCCCGTCGAAGTCCCATGCGTAGCCGGTGATCGTGCCGTTGGTCGAGGTCGAGCCGGCGGCCGACACCGTGAACATATGCGGCGCGGCGCCGGAGGCGGAGGAAATCGTGATTTCGGCATTGACGCCGTTGCTGGACCCGTTGGGGCAGCCGCCGAGCAGGCCGGCCGCCGCCAGCACGAGTAGCGTTCCGACTGTTTTCACCGCAAACCGCTGTTTTTCACGCACGCGCTGCCTCCCGATCCAACCCGGTACATCATACGGCACTCGCCAAGGGGCAAGCGCTACGGCCGCACGCTCGTCTCACTGGCCGGTAAAGCTGCATTGGCCGGGGGCGAGATCGCGCGCGCCGCGTTTGGCCGGCGGCAGGCGGCCGAGTTCAAGTCGGATGGCAGTGAAGTCACCGAATATGACCGGGAGGCCGAGCGGGCCGTCTGGGACACCATCCGCGCGGCGCGGCCCACCGACGCATTTCTCGGAGAGGAAGGCGTCGTTTCGGCGGCGGCGACCTCGGATTCCGCCCGGCGAATTCACTGGATCGTCGACCCGATCGACGGCACGCGAAATTTTGTCCGCGGGGTGCCGCTCTTTGCGTGCAGTGTCGCAGCCATACTCAACGGCGAGCCGATCGTCGGCGTAGTGCATGAACCGATTCGCCCGCAGACGTGGTCGGCGGGACGCGGGCTGGGGGCGTTTCGCGACGGTGTGCAGCTGGCCGCGCTGCCTCCGCCGTCGACGGAGCGCCAACTGGTGGTCGCGATTCCGAGCGCGTGGCGGTCTGATGATCGGCGTCTGACGGAGCACGCCGTGCGCCGTCACGTCGTCCGCAGCCTCGGCGCGGCCTCGCTGCACCTCGCGCTGGTGGCGAGCGGACAGGCCGACGCGTCGATCCTGAATAACACGAAGCTCTGGGATATCGCGGCCGGCTGCGTGCTGATCCGCGAAGTCGGCGGGGTGATGACGAAGCTCACGGGCGAGGCGCTGTTTCCGCTGGCGCCGGAGGCGTGCGGCGGGCGCGAGCTGCCGAATCTGGCGGGGCATCCGGCGGCGCTGGAAAGACTGATCAACGGGGCGGGGAGTTAGTCTCGCAAGAAACGGTTCGAATAGTCTGTTCCCTGGGTATTGGAATTCTTGAGGATTTCCGAGAATGGAACATCAAATTCGCCCACCCAGCATTTCGGGCGTTCCCAATCGAGGAGCGCGGCCACAACGTCGGAGCGGACCCGGATCGAATAACCGTCTGGGTCCGCATTTATCTTCGAAAGTGGGACGGAGGTGACCTCTCCGACCAAGTTTGAGCCGGTCTCAAAGTGGCGCAGTTGCTCCACGAGTTCATCACCATGCGCCAGCGAAAGATCGAATGCCACAGCCACGTCGTCGAGATTGCCAGCGGCGCGGCTAAGGGTTATTTGCACACTCAGATCGGAATCGAAAATGTTAGGACGCTGATTCAACCCAATATGGACCGCGCTGCGAATTGCCGCGTTCGCATCGACGCCCCTCCAAACCCCAACAGCGTCCTCAAGATTCGGAACCACGGTCACCGGCAGATGGACGGTCTTGTGCCACATCACGCGGCCCCAGCGGGGACCATAGTCATTTGGCCAGATTTCCACATCCAAATCAACGCCGGTAGGCGCGCACGGAACACGATAAATGGTCGAACTGCCGCCCGTCGAATTCGAAGCAGAGGTCGATTGTGCTCCCGGGAATTTCAACGTTCGGCCGTTGAACCAGTTCGGCTCGGACACCTCAAATTGAAATGGAATATCCACCGGCCATCGTCGCCGAAAACGCAACGCCTGGTTCACGATTGCGTCGCTCCACTCAGCGTCAGTCAAATAGAGCGCCGCTTTGCGTCGCAGCAACTCGTTGCCGATTGGCGTCGGACTTGGCGCGGCGCCCCCAGGCCGGCCGGGCTCGGCGATAACGAGCAGAATTTTGGTCGGGACAAGGTAGTACCAACCGTATCGGCGGATACTCGGGACGATCGAGAACAAAAGTGCCGCGACGAGCGGCAGGCACCCGATCAGCGTCAAACCCCAGCGTCGCCGCGAACGATGGAGCTGGCGCTCATATTTTGCGATAAAGCCGCATTCCGGACAACGCGGCTCCGACGAACCACGCAGGTCGTACCAGCACTTCGGACAGCGCCGCCGGCGCCGAGCCCGATCGCCGAATAGCCCGGCGTAGAGAATCCGAAGCGAAATGAACGCCAGCAGGCCGGCCGTGACGTAGTACGCCCACGGCTGGTCCAGCAGCCAGGCTCCCCAGCGATGGAGAAGGTCTGCGTCCATTGGGATTCAAGGATCGTACGTTGCGCCGACTGTCGGGTTCAAGCCATCAGACCAGTGATAAAACACGTTTTGGGAGAAAGCGCGGCGCCAAAAATGCCCACGGCAAATATCACTCCAACGTGATCTGGATCGATCCTGGGCGGCTGCGGCATGTCACGGTCGAGTGGGTCAAGTGGGCCGTGGAGCGCGGCAGCAGCTTCAAACCCCGCTCCCGGCGGCGCTGAGTGCATTAGCGCTGACGAGCGATGAGATGCTGAGGCGCAAGGGGGCAGCCGGGATTTCGGGTCGCGGGTCGCGATGCGCAGCCCCCTCAACTAAAGTGACGCCCATGAGTCGTTCGCACGTAATTCGCCGCGGCTGCGTCTGCTCCGCGCTGCTCGTATTCGGGGTCGTCGGCTGCGATCGGCCGCGGGAAACGGGCCGCACGTCCGGCGCGACCTCGCAATCGATGCGCAAGACCGGGGTCACGTATCAGTTCACCGGCGGCCTGCGCGAGCAATTCCCGGAAATCGTCAGCGTCATTCAGCAGTTCCTCGAAACCTGCCTGGCGGGCGATTACGACGGCTATCGCCGCTTCATCGCAACCAGCGCGACGCCGGACAGTCACGAGCGCTTCGACGCCGCGTTTCAGTCGCTGCAATCGGTGACGATCGATCGGATCGAGCCGAAGGCGGCGCCGGAACTCAACTTGCCGGAGGTGTGGCTGGTGCACTGGACGGCCAAGCTCGATCCGCAGAGCAATCTTGGCCGGCGCAAGCCCGTCCGCGAAGTGGAGATCATCGTGCATCGCGAGTCGAGCCAGTGGCGGCTGCAGCCCGCGCCGCCGTCGCTGCGAACGCATCGCGCAACAGGCAGCAGTCCGAGCACGACGTCGCAGGAGGCCGCGCCCGATTACCCGTGGGAAGAGGAATAGTGGCCCGCGCGCGACCACGAGGCATGATTTCCCGCCCTGAATTCCTGCTGTTCGCCGTCACGGCCGTTTCGCGTTTCAATCTGGTTTGCGGTAGTGCGCTCGCACAGGAAGTGCGACCGGTGACTTCGCCTTCCAGCGCCGCTGCACGCGAGTTGCCGGCCGATGTGCTGATCAAGCTCGACCAGATCGAAGACTTCGCGTTGCGATTTGATCATCCCGGCTTCTATGCGTTGCTGCGCTACGTGAATCGCAGCGGGGAAGCGCCGGGGTCGAGGTTCGCCGCGACCGATGTGGAGGATTGGCGCACGGTGCTGGAAAAGCCCGGGGAATTTCGCGGCCGGGCGATCACGGTCGAAGGCACGGTGGGCCGCAGTTCCTCGTGGCGACCCACCACGGCGGAAACGTCCGACATTGGGCTCGTGTGGCAGTGGGAGCTGGAACGCGCGGATCAACCGGTGGCGTGCACGGTGATTCTGACCGAGGATGTCGGCGACGTGCCGCTTGGGGCAAAGGTGCGCGTGACGGGATATTTCGCGATGGTGCGCCAGTACTACACGCGGCAGAATCGCGTCGCACCGGCGCTGCTGATCGTGGCGCAGGGGCCGAGCAGCATCTCACGCGTAGCGTTCAATTCTTTACCGACGGGCACGGCGGGCACCTGGGGCATCGGCGGCGTCTGCGCGGCGCTGCTCGCCGGGGTCGTGGCCTGGCGCGTCTTGCGCCGCCGCGATACGGCGCGCACCGATTTGCATACCTTGCGGCCTGAACACGCGGCGCCGGTCAATTTGTCCTCAGAAATCGCGGAATGGGCGCGCACGCCGCCGGATGCGAGCGGGGCCGAGCGCGAGGAGCCGCGATGCTGATCGACGTGCATTGCCACTACACGTTCTCCGCCCGGCGGCGGCCGCACATCCCACGTTTCCGATTTGAACCGGCGGGCGAGCTGGACTCGTGTGTTTCGCCACGCGCCATGCGCCGACTCTCCTGGCGCGTGATCGCGAAGTTCGTCGGATTGCGCGGCAAGGTACAGCCCGGCGAGGAGCTCGACGAAAAGCTCGACCGGTTCTACCAGCGGCACATCTTTGCCGACCATCCCGGCCGCGCGATCGACCGCTATGTGCTGCTGGCGTTTGACTGGTATCACGACGCGGATGGCCGGCGTCCGCCTCTGCCCGAGCGGTCCGGCGATTTCGGCAGCGACATTTACACGTCGAACAGTCTGATCCGCGCGTTATGCGTCGCGCATCCGGATCGATTTCTGTTCGGCGCGTCGATCCATCCCTATCGGCCGGACGCGTTGGCCGCGCTCGATGAGGTGTTCGCCGGCGGCGCGTGCCTGAACAAATGGATTCCCTTACACCAGCACATCGACGTGCGCGACGCTCGTACGCGTGCGTTTCTGCGACGCTGCGCGGAGTTGGGGTTGCCGCTGCTCGTGCACTACGGACCGGAGTTCACGCTCGCGACGCAGCACCGCGGGTTTCAGAGTTCAACCGCGATGCTTGACGTGCTCCGCGAGCTACGGCGCGAAGGCCGCATGCCGCCCGTGATCTTCGCCCACGTCGCGACGCCGGTGTGGCCATGGGGGGAGAAGACATCCGTACGTGCCGTGTGTGCGGCGATTCGCGGCGAGTTTGCGAACGACCCGGTCTATGCCGACATTTCCGCCTTCACGAATCCGGGCAAAGTCGCCTGGGTGTCGTGGTTCGCTCGGCAGCAGGACTTACACGCGAAGTTTCTCTACGGCAGCGATTTCCCCGTGCCTGTCGCGCTGCCGCTCTTTCGGCGCGTGCTGGGCCGGGAGTATCAGCGCGTCCGGCAAACGGGCTGGCCCGAGCAAGCCGTCGAAGTGTTGCGCGCGGCCGGTTTCAACGAGATCGTGTTTCAGCGCGCGGCGCAGATCCTGCCGAATCTGGACGCGTTCGCGCCGCGGGCCGAGGCGAAGTGATGTCGCACTACCGCTTGCTGGCGATCGATCTCGACGGGACGCTGCTCAATTCCTCGCATGAATTGTCGGAACGGAATCGCGCCGCGCTGCATCGCGCGCACGAAGCGGGCATCAAGGTCGTGCTCTGTACCGGCCGCAGCTTCACCGAAACGCGTCCGGTCCTCTCACAGATCGGCCTCGATCTGGACGCCACGATCACGGTGGGCGGCGCGCTGCTCAGCGACGCCCGCACCGGCCAAACGCTCGAAGCGACGGCGATGTCGACCGATCTCGCGCGGCGCGTCGCCGGCTGGCTGCGCGGCGCGGGTTATGCGCTGCTCTGGCTGCATGACGTGCACTCCGCGGGCGACGATGGCTACGCGATCGATGGGCCGAGACGTCATCCGGCCGTGGATGTATGGCTCACGCGCTCGCCCTGTCGTATGCGCGCCCTGCCCGAAATTCCGGCCGAGTTTCCGCCGGCGCTGCGCATCAGCGTGGTCGATGAGGACGCACGGCTCACGGAGTTGTCCGATCGCTTCTTCGCGGAGTTCGGCATGGCCGTCGCGGCGAACACGATCCATGTCCCCGCGTACGCGTTCACGGTCATGGAGACGTTCACTGGGGAGGTGAGCAAGTGGAGCGGAATTGAAAAGCTCTGCCGCCGCTGGGGCATCGATCCGCGCCTGACGGCCGCCATCGGCGACGACGTGAACGACCTTTCGATGCTGCGCGCGGCCGGCCTGGGCGTCGCGGTGTCCAACGCTCGTCCGGCCGCGCTGGAGGCGGCGCGATTGCGGGTGGCTTCCAATGACGAGGGCGGCGTGGCCGAGCTGATCGACCGCCTGCTCGCCGATCAAGCCTGAGAATTCTCCCGATTCGCACGTAGATTATTTTCGGGGAACTTGCCGACGCTCTCGACGTCTAATTCGCAGTTCCAATCTCCGTACGCATCGACGAGGAATTTACATGATGAGAACCTACGCGACTCTTTCAGGATTTCTGGGTGTGTCCATCACGCTCGCGATTCTGGGCCTGGTCGGCGGCTGCGCCGCTTCGCGAACCGAATCCGCTGCGCCCATCCTTGAACTTCAGGTGAAGAGCACCCCGGGAAGCACTGCCAAGCCGGTGTTGCAGGGCCGCATCGTGGACGAGCAGGGCCGCCCCGTGCCCGACACGACGATCATCCTGTACAGCGGATTGGCCACGCGCTGGGAAAGCATGCGAACGAAAACCGATGCGAATGGCCGCTATCGCTTCGATCCCGTGCAAACCGGGTCGCTGACGCAAGTCGACAAGTCGAAGAACTGGTCCTACTACATCGGTGTGCGGCTGGAGCATCCGACGTACACCAGCGCGGACGGCCTTTCGTGGTGGGACATAGCCGTCCCGACCGAGCCGGGCACGGTCGCCACGCGCGATTGGGTGATGACCGCCGGCGGCACGCTCGAGGGCACGTTGATTTCCGCCGAAAATGGGCAGCCGCTGCCGCAGACGAATCTGCGAATCATGATTCCCCTGCCGAACGGTGGGACGAAGTACATCCGCTACGCCACTACGGACGACAGCGGTCATTTCCGCGAAACCGGCCTCTTCCCCGGCGAATACACGATCGATCGGAACGCGCATCCATATCCAGTGGTTGGGCATGCGACGGTCGCGGCGAACCAGACGACCACGGCCCGACTGACGTTGGCGCAATAGGGGCAGCGCAATCCTCAGCGGGCCGCGCAAACGTCATGGAGTCGAGAATACGGCTACGCGGAGTTGCCCGAGAAATCGCTCCGTTTCTCGCTGGAGCTTGCGCGGCCCGTGCACCACGAGCTTTCCGCCGAATTCCTGCAGCGTGCCTCGACCGCCGTTCATTTGCCAGGAGTCCGGGGAAACCGTGCTGACGATCAAATCGATCAAGTTCTGGCTCGCGGCGCTATCGTCAAACATCGTCGAAGTGGCGCGTACGGACTCCAAGGCGTGGCTTTCCCGATACGCCTGATCGGCGAAGCGCAACAAGTGGGAACTCATGAGAGTCGGCGTTTCGTCCGGGTCCTCCGGCGCGAATCTCCCCTGCATCCCTGCAACCATCAGCAAGTCGCTGATCGGATAGATGCGCGTTTCCATCGGTCGATTGAGGTCCTCGGCCGTGCTGACGATCAGGACGCCTCCTAGAACGTCAAATTCGAGGTGCACGTCCACGGAAATCTGCTCCAGCAGCATGGAGAGCACGCGGTGCACTGATTGGTGGCTCAACCGAAGTGAAACGACCTTTTCGCCGGTGACAGCATTGGCTTCCAGTTGATCCCATCGCACGACGAAATTCACTTGCAGAAGGTCTGCGATCTCCTGCAAAACCTCGCGCAGCGGACGTTCTTGAAAGTCCACGTCGACGAGCTGGTTGAGCCGCGCTTGCACGGCATCGTCGGAGCTTGGGAAGGGCACGCTTAAGTCCGCGGGCGCGATCGATGTGGCCAACGGTCCGCCGCCGATTGCGCCAGCAACGACCGCCAAGAGCAGTGCGGGCTTGGCAACGCGACGGCGAGTCAAGGAACTCAGCATGGCAATCTCCGGTTTCCGAGATTTGGACCGCGAGGCCCTGTTAGAGTTCCCAATTCGTGCCAAGGAACATCAAAACGAGGGTCGTGATCGCCGCGTTGGCGTACCCCGCCTGGCTGGGGATGCTGGCCTTACACGAGCTTGGCCACGTGTTGCACGCTCGGCTCAGCGGCGGCGTCACTGAACACGTCACGATTCCGCTTTTTGGTTTCTCACAGACGTTGCTCTCGCACAATCCTCACCCGCTCTTCGTGGCGGTCGGCGGAGCAATCTGGGGCGTTTTGCTGCCGCTGCTCGCTTCGATCGGCAACAGCCGAATTGCACATCTGTCGCGCGGAGTGAAGAGGCCTTGGATCACCAGAGTCGCTTGGGGGTTCGCGGGTTTCTGCTCTATCGCCAACGGCGCTTACCTGGCGGCCGGCAGTTGGTTTGAAGGCACCGATGCCGCCGATCTCGTCCGGCTGGGAGCGCCCAGGGCGTTACTCGTGCTGGCGGGCGCGGGCGCAGCCGCGATCGGGCTCGCCATCTGGCATCGACTGACAATTCGGAAAAAAGCAGGTGGAGCGATTAGCGGCGGCGGCGACACGCCAGTGCGACCGCACCTGTGATGAGCAGAAGGCCGGATGCGGGTTCGGGAACCGGATTCGTCCCGTCAGTCGGGACGGCCGCGTCGGCCGCGATCAGATCGGTCGTTGTGGACGAAGTAACCGTCGCCGGGTCCAGACTCGTCAGCGCGCCGCTCGCGGTCAGATCGGAGAGCTTCGAATTCAGCGCGGCCGCGATTTCCTGATCGATGCGGTTGATCGGCGAATCGGCAAACGCGCTTTCGAGGCCGCTGGTGTCCACGCCGGCGCTCTTGAGGATGGCGGTCAGGCCATCGACGTAGATGTTTCCGCGAACGTTGATCGGGCCGATGTCAAAATCCGAATCGTCCTGACCCTGGGCCACGACGCCGTCGAGCAGCAAGTCGGAGTTCGTGTTGTTCGCCGTCAATGAGTACGTATAGAACCCGAGCGGATTGATTTCCAGCGACGAGGTCGCGTTGAGCGTGCCGCGCAGCTCGGCGTCCTGCGCGCCTGACTTACCGCGCACGCTGTAGGCCAGGTTCGTCGCGCCGGAGTTCAGGTTGAGGGTCGGAATGCCACGGGTTGTGACGGCCGCCGTCAGGTCGATAGCGCCGCTGAGCTGCACCTCGCCATTGCCGAAATCGAAGATCTCCGGCCGGCCGAGCGTATCGTTGCCGAATGAGCGGTCGAATTCGAGGCGATAGCCGTTGCCGAAATCGTTGGGCACGATCCGCACGCGACCGAACCGCGCGCCGTTCTGCAACCCGCCGCTGGCATTTTGGGTAACGGGAGATCCGCTGGGCGTCGCGAGGTAGTCGAGCCCCTGAAACAGGTCGGAAAACACGCCGGCGGATGCGACACTCGCGCCAAAACATCCCACGACCGAGGCTGCCATCCAAGCGCGCATGAAACGACCTCCAAACAACGACTGCTGAAAACGCTATCCGCCCGGCCGCGGCGCGGCAAGCGCATTGTACGGAAGACATCCCTCGTACGGGCGCACACGACGCGGGTTCACTCTCATCCTATCGGCTGGCAGGTGTCTTGGTGCGATTCTCACCCAAATGAACGACCCGTCACGACTTGCGCGGCGGTCAAATCTGCGCGGTAGCCGCGCTATCATGCCAGGCAATGATCCCGAATCTCGTGCCGGATGCATCGCAAAGATTGCCGATTCGTCAGCACCCCGCAGCGCGCGACCCCGGTATACTCGTTCGACGTTGGACGCTGGTGTGCTCACGCCTCCGTTTTTGCCCCGGCAAACTTGTCGCGGCGAAGCGGGTCCACGTCGATAGGCCGTGTCTGCAGAATCTGTCGTTCTAGCGCTCGGGGCCGCGGTCTCATGCGATTGGCATTTTTCGGACTTTTGCTCGGCGTCTGGACCGCGCCGCTCTATGCGCAAAAACCGCCCGGCCCCACGACGCAGCCCGCTCCCGAGGGCTTCGATCAGCGCTGGGAAGATTTGATCAATCTGGTCGAGGGGCAGAATTCGCTGGCCGCGCGCCGCACCGGCGTGCGTGAGTTGCTGCGGCTCGGCCGGCCGGAAGTCGTGTCCCGCCTGACCGCGATTCTCTCGGGAACGAACAAGCCGGCCAAGATCGCGATCGCCCTCACGGTGGCGGAGAATCCGCGTGACTTTGCCCCCGCCTACCTCGACCCGCTGGTGATCGCGCTGGATGACGCGGATGACGAGCTGCGCAGCGCCGCGCAGGCCGCGCTGACCTCCGCTCCGCCCGAAACTACTTTGCCCGCGCTTCGTAAATTACTATCAAATGTTGACGCCTCGGTGCGCGCCCGCCTAGGCGCGGTCAGCGTGCTGGGCGGAATGACGCAGCGCGACGCCCTCGGCATGCTCGTTGAACTGCTGAGTAACCCGGACCCGGCCCTAAAGTCGGCCGCCCTCGCGGCACTTTCCCGCGCCGCGGCGATCGACTTCGGCGGCGACGCGAATGCGGCATTGACGTGGTGGGAGAGTTCGCGCGCCTTGGAATTGAGCGAGTGGCAGCAGCTCCAAATCGAACGCCTGACGCGCCAGAGCCGCCAACTGGAGCAAAAAACCTCCGAACTCGAGACGCGGCTCTCCGCGACGCTGCGCGAAGCGTTCGATAGGACGGCCGACGCGGACCGTCCCGCGCTCGTGGCTTCCTACCTGAGTGACGCAAACTCCGTCGTTCGCGTGCTTGGCTTGGACCTGACGCGGCAGTTCGCCCAGGACTCGCGCGCTTTGCCACCGGAACTTTCGCTCCGCGTTCGAGAATTGTTGACGGCGCCGTCGGCGCGGGTACGGGCGGCGGCGGTGCGTGCGGTGGCCAATCTGCGCGATCCCGAGGATGAAACGCGGCTGGTGGCGATGCTGGACTTGGAGCGCGATGTCACGGTTCGGTCCGCAA
Source organism: Phycisphaerae bacterium (assembly GCA_044225155.1). GTDB lineage: Bacteria > Planctomycetota > Phycisphaerae > UBA1845 > Fen-1342 > CAYMBL01. The sequence goes on from JBGAJB010000010.1 coordinate 29,436, forward strand.
TCGCAAACGCCCTCGGCTACGTGGGCACAAACGCGGCGCTGCATCCCTTGCTCAGCGTGCTGAAGGAGCCGGGCGCGATCGCGGAAGAGGCGGCCGTCGCGGTGGGGCGACTGGCCGAGCGTGACGTGTTGAGTGCCCAATCACGGGCCGAGGCCGTGACGGCGATCATGTCCTACTACAACGGGCTTCCGGAAGAGCAATCCGTTTCCCGCGAGCGGGCGGTCGGTGCGCTGGGACGGATCGGCAACCCCGCCTGCGGCAGAGTGTTTCTCAAGGCGATGGAACATTCGCAGGCGACCGCGGTGCGCGTGGCCGGTATCCGTGGCGCCGCGCAGCTCGCCAACCCAAAGCAGACTCCGCCGACCGACACGCAGCCGCAATCCGCGCCGCGCGAAGACATCGCGACGCGCACGGAGCTGGTCGACGGCATCGCCGCGGCCGCCGCGGATGTGGATCCCGCGGTACGTCGTACTGCGATCGAAGCCCTCGCCAGCGTGGCGTTTTCGGACAGTCACTTGCAGGCACTCTGGGCGCGCCTGAATCCGGCCAATGAGCCGGAGGAGGCGATTCGCTCTCTGGCCTGGCGCGGCGTGCTGCGACTGCTGAGCGGCCGCAGCGTCGCGGAGCTGGACGGCTTCGCTGCGCGCCTGCCGGACGCCCCCAATCGTCGCGCGCTGGCGATCGAATTGTGGCTCAACGCGGAACAAGGCCTCGTGGCTCGCAGCGCCCCCAGCGCGGAGCTGGGTGAAGTGCGGGCGCGGCTCGCCCGCGAGCGCGCCGGCGCGGATCAGACGGACGACGCGCTAACGACTTTCCGCCTCGCCCTGAAGGACCTGCAGAACGCCGGTTCTCCCACGGCGACGCGCGTGGCGGTCGAGATCATGATGCTCATGTTGCAACATGATCGCTATTCCGCCGACCAAGTGGCGAACCTGCTCAACGGCGCGGGACCGCGCCGGCCTGGCGGTTTGGGAAGGGATCCGCGCCTTCAGATCGAAGCCGCGGGCCGAACTCCGTGCCCAGGTGCGTCATCCTTTACGCAGCCTTGCGAAAGCCCCGCCTGATTGGATGCCCGCTCCGGCCCGCACCGAAATCGACTCCATGCTGGAGGCGGTTCGTGGTAGTTCCGGCGAATGAACTCTGCCGAGCGCGGCGCGCGCCAGGTCGCGCTGCTGATGCTGTCGACGGGGAACAGCGCTGTCCACGCGCCTCGGGCCCTCGGCGCCAACTACGCCGCTGGCGATTCCCGCGATCGTAGTGCTCGGTTCGATCGGCGCGCTGCTGGCTTGCTACCTTTCGGCGCCGCTGCGCCACTGGGCACGCACGGTATCGCTCCATGCGCTGCTCGCCGTACATCTCGTTCGATTTGTCGGAATCTACTTTCTATATCTCCATGGTCGCGGCCAGTTGCCGTTTGAATTCGGCGTGATCGGCGTCGGCGACATCGTCGTCGCGGCCACGAGCATCGCGGTCGCGTGGATCAATCGGCAGCCTTCGCACAGCGCGAGGCGCATCCTACGAATCTGGAATATCGCAGGACTGTTCGACATCGCCCTGGTCGTGATGATCGCCGGCCGCTATCTGCACCTCGCGCCGGAAGCGATCGTGCCGCTGCGCTCGTTGCCGCTGGTCCTGCTGCCGCTGTATTTCGTCCCGCTGATCATTGCGAGCCACTTTCTGATCTCGATTCGACCGTTCTGGCTGCCGCGCACCGCGACAGCCGCAAAGGGATTTGATCCAAAACGCGATCAGGGATTTTACGAATTTGCGAAACGCGTCACTCTTAGCAGGGCGCGAATCCGCAGCGCCCAGATGGCCGTAACGGCGAGGGCGGGAAGCACCAACACTGACCCCACGACCAGCAGGATCTCAATTCTGCCGACGCCGCGAATCTCATAGTAAGCCCAGATGTGATAGGCCTGCTGTTTGATACCGCAAGTCAGCCAGCCACCGACGACGGCCAGCGCCACGGCGATGACGAGGCGCGGCAGCGAGTAGGAAACGGGGACGGTGTGGCGCGCCGCGTCGCGCAATCCGAAGAACGAGAGCAGCATGCGCGTTACCGAAACCAGCAGGAACACGATGCAGTCGCCGCCCAGGCCTGCAAATGCGCGCAGTGAGCGCGAGATAACGTTGCTGTCCCAGCAGGCGTTCAAATGCGGCGTTCAGTTGGGCTCTCTTCCCCGCCAATGGACGGGTGAGCGAAGAACCAATAGAGGAACTGACTTTCGGCCAGCAAGATGGCGATGAGTCCGTAGTTGTAAAATGCGAACCAATGCGCGCTTCGCATTCCGCTCCAGATCGCCGCGTGCTCACCGAACGTCTGGCCGCGCATTCCCTCGGCGAAACTGCGCGCGAAGCTGATCAGGGCCGGCCCGCGGCCCCGCGCGAAAACCAGGCAGTCGCGCCCCGGCAGTGATGCGACAATCGGTCGGCCGCACTCCGGACAGCGCATCGACGCGCAGGCCCGTCAGCGAATAACTGCAACCCTCGCAGCGCGGCGTGCGATTCTCCCAGCGCGGCCCGATGGCCGGCCCGCCGTATCGCGCGCTAAGCCGAATCAGGACGAGGAACCACCAGAGCGCTGCCACGGCGAAAATCATCGCGCTCGTGTCGGCCCCCTGGGACCAGCGGTCGATCCATTCCACGCTCAGGATGAACAGGACCATGGCGGGCAGCAACCAGCACGTGCTCCAGAGCATCAACTTCGCGCTTTGCAGGTAGGCGAGACGTTTCGTCTGACCGACGGCGACGAATTGCAGCAGGAGCAGGGGGCCGCCAATCCAAGGCAGGGCCTCCAGCACCGCGAATCCCACCAGGAATTCGTAGACCTGCGAGGAATTGGAGAGCGACATCAGAATGAGGCCCAAAGCGGCGGGCGGACTTCGCAGATCCTGCAGCAGAATCTCCCGCGCGGAGGGAATGCTCTGGCCGATCGATCCGTGAATAAAGAAGCTCGCTGGAATTCCGAACGCGTAAATCAGGCAAACAAAGTGCGCGAAGTACGCCGCCCACCAGGATGAAGCCGCCAAGTGCGGCCCAAGGGTGCGCGGAAAAAATACTCCGAGGATGCCCGCGAGCGGCGCGAGAGGCCAGGGGATCGGCCACCCGCGCACCGGCTCCAATCCGCCAATGGGCGGCCAGACTTGGCCCACTCGTTCGAGCGGGGCTGACCTGCTTTCCGGACTTTGTGGGCTTTCCGTCATTTCTGAATTCGCGTCCGGGTGAGGACATAACTGTCGGCGCGATAGCCGAATTGCACCAGGGCCCAGGTGTAGGGGATGAAATCAGGCGTAAGCGCGAGCGCCGGGCGGAGCTCGAACTCGTCTCCTTTTCGCTGATAAATGAACGAGCGCGCCGTGTACGCGTCCAGCGGCAGCTCCGGCAGATACTCCGGGACCAGGTCATCGAGATGTTCGGGATTGCTTCCGTGCGCAGCGCGATAGGCGGAAAGCGCAACCAGCACGACGGCCGCGCGGCGGCGAATCAGCGTTTCCATCGCGCGCCCAAAGTCCGAGACTGTCGTCTTGGCCACGACCTCGACCAGCGGGCCGTCGCGCGGCTCGGGTCGGAGAACGCGGGTCACTTTTTCCTTGATTTGGCGGGCCGGCTCATTTTCGAATGCGG
>JBGAJB010000312.1:0-3935 GCA_044225155.1 Phycisphaerae bacterium
CGTGTGAAAGCGGCCGACTTTCCGGCCGAGAAGGCGGACTGGCGAACAAGGACGTGCGGGACGAAACAAACGTCGCGTACTACCCGAGTAGCAGTTCAACCGCGAGAAGTATAGGGGGCGGCTATCGAATTGGCCAGCGATGAGTCGAATCGGTTCTGCGAAGTGGATTCGCGCCGGCTGCGATGGATCGGAATTGAGAGTTTCGCGTTCCGGCACCAGATGTCGATTGGTCGCGAATTGGGCAGCGCTAGTCGACTCGCTCTGTGCGAACTGGGCCCAAGGTGCTCCGCTGGGCGCAGGGCTTATTTGACCTCCTTGGCCATGTCGAGCCGGGCTGGGGGGCATCCTGTCGGCTGCGTGGCTGGAAGAGCAGCGGCCGCCGGACCGGGGAGCTGGCAATATCGTTCCTCCAATTCGTGGATTATTCGCGTGGCGAATTGGAGTGCGGCGGCGGTTGGCGGTGAGAGAGCGGCGCGGGTGCGATTTGTTGGATTCTGATGCCCCAAGTTGCCGGTGTTCGTTGATTGAAGCAACGGCGCCGGGGTAGGGGGATACTCCTCATCAGGCGGTGTGACGTGTGTTGTTGCTGGAATCGCAACCGGCCGATCGGGGTCGAGCGTGATTTGGGGGGCGCTGTTTTGGGCGCCAGGTGCGAGCCGCTGCGAACAGCGGGCGGCATGAATCGCAACGCGCGCTGCATCAGGCCCCCAAAACTGATCCGTACCGCACCCCTGGCTCACAGAATTCGAGCGTTCCAGTCGATGCCGCTATACTGGCCGACGCGGTTGCGGTTCGAGTTCGCTCACCTTCGATGCACGCAGGAGGCGTTGCGTCATGACTACCGGAATGAAAGTCACGATCGTTGTTGCGGCGATCTTTGTGTTCGGCGGCGTCTATTGGGTCATGAATGTCCCGTCCAAAAAGACGGACATTCCGCTTGAAAAGAAGCAGACCGAGCCGGTTGCGCCGAGTAAGCCGAATCGCAACACGCGCGGCGCGAGCCCGGCGTCCGATACGAATCGCGCGCCGACTACTCACTCCGGCACCGGCCAGCCGAGCGGTGCGACGCACACGCCGCCCGTGACGCCGCGCACCGAACCGCCAAAATCGGAATCGGACTCGACCAAGCCAACGAAACCGGATCCAGCGCAGATCGATTTACCAAAACGGACGGAGCCGCAGCTTCCGCCGTTGAACACGCCGCATTCGGGCGAGGCTACGGGCGGCGCAGCGCCGCCGACTTCGCACCCGGCCGAGCCGCCGAAGACGCCGACGAGCAGCGACTCCGGTGGCGGCGGTGCGACGCCGCGTACGCCGGTCAACGGGGGTACAGAACCGCTGACGAATCCGTCACCGGGAACCGTAAATCCGCCGACCTCGGGCGGGGGATTGAATTCCAACCCGCCGCGCACGGAACCGGGCAGCGGTGGAACACCGATTACGCCGCCGGGATCGGGCGGCACGCCCATGCCGAAGCCTACGACCGTCGAGCCGACAAACACGCCGCCGCCGCGTACGACGCCAACTGGGAGACCGAGCGCGCGAAACTACGTGATCGCGGCCGGCGATACGCTGAGCGAGATCGCACTGCGCGAATACGGCGACAAGAAATACTGGCCGAAAATCAAGGCCGCGAATCCGACGATCGACCCCAACAAGGTATCCGTGGGGACGCAGATATCGCTGCCGCCCAAGGAAGAAGTGCTGGGACCGGCTGCTGATCCACCCAGCGCTGCGCGGGGCGGAAATGCCGCGCCACAGACTCCGACCGAGATTGAAGAGCCGCCGGACGTGCGGATCGAGCGCGAAAAGGAGCGTGCGGCCGCCGAGGCGCGGGCCAAGAACGCCGGCACGCCCCCGGCCAAGCCGACCACGTTCGGCAGTACGGATAACGGAAACTCGACGACGCCGACCAAGCCTGCCGGCGGAACGTATGTCGTCGCGCGCGGCGATACTTTGATCCGCATCGCACGCACGCTCCTGAAAGATGAAAAGCGCTGGCGCGAGATTTACAACCTCAACAAAGACCGCATCAAGGACCCGAACAATCTCATCGAGGGCACCGCGCTGAAGCTTCCCGGAGCGTCCACGAAGGTCTCCACGCCGGCCGCGAGCACGAAACCCGCGAGCGGAAAATCGGCCGGCGCGAAGCCCAGCGCCAAGCCCGCCCGCGCCAAGCCCTGAGCGCGGCCGCTCACAGGAGCCGCATGCACGTCTTGTTCGCGACGATGCAGTTCGGGCGCGGTTATTCCCAGGGCACCGAGCGCTATATTGCATTGTTGCGAGCCGGGCTGGCCGAACTCGGGGTTGCGAGCACGGTTCTCGCGGGTGATCCTGAAAATCGCGGCGCGCCAGCGGCCCTCGGCACGCCGGTCAGTGACGACGCGAGCGTTCTTCACTATCCCACATCCGGCTGGATGGCGACGCGCGGCGTCGAAACTTCGGACTTGGAAGCTCTCCTCGCGAGACTTCGCCCGGATGTCGTCCATCTCGTCAATCCCGGGTTTATTGGCGTGGGAATTCTGGCGGCCGCCCACCGGCGCGGAATTCCAACGGTCGTCACGGTCGTTGACTATTGGTGGCTCTGCCCGAAGCACACGCTGCGACACTTTCAGCGCGAAGTCTGCGAGGGCGATGTCTCCTGGCGCGAGTGCGTGGCATGCATCTCGGCCGATCGCACGGGCTCGTTTCGGGCGCGCGTCGCGCACTTGCCCGTTCTGCGCGACGCCCTCCTGCCGCCACTTTTCTTCGGCCGCTGGTTGATGCGGGGGGTATCGACGGCGGAAATCGGCCGATGGATGTCGCGGCGTGAATTCGTGCTGAACGAATTGAATCAGACGGATGCCGTGATTTTTCTCTCGCAGACCGCTCAGGAACGAATCGGCGCTCGTCTGACGCGGCCGGGCATGCATCTGATCCGCAACGGCCTTTCGGAAGAGTGGTTCACGAATGCGCCCAGCCGTCCGCTCCCGAGCGATCCGCGGAATCTGGTGCTTGGGTACGCGGGCGCTCTCGCCCCTCACAAAGGGCTCCACAATTTGCTCGACGCGCTGCGAATTCTCGGCTGGACGCAAACACGCTTGTTCGTCGCCGGCGGCGGCGATGATCAGGACTACCTCGCACGCCTTCAGGCGGCGGCGAAAGGGTTGAGCGTCGAATGGCTCGGCCGCCTGGAGGCCGAGGCCATGCGCGCGTTCTACCGCACGCTCGATGCGCTGGTCGTGCCCAGCGCGTGGCTCGAAAACCTGCCGATGGTGGTGTTCGAAGCGCGCGCCGCGAACGTGCCGGTGCTCGCGTCGCGCATGCCCGGCGTGGCCGAGTTCGTGCCGGATGCACGCCTGCAATTCGACCCGCGCGACGCCGCCGACCTTGCCCGCTGCCTGCGCGACTGGCACGCCGCGCCATCCGCGATCGAATGGCCGCGTGTCGCCCGCGCGGCCGAAATGACGGCGGCAACTCTGGCTGCTTATCAGGGTCTTTTACTACGCGCTGTTTGATCCAAATCGCGACCGCGAGGGAGCGGGCGAGGTCATCGAAAACGCCCGCTCCGGGCGAACACATTTCGTCGTCCGCGCAGACTTTCGTGCACGGCCCGGATCCAATTGTCCACGATTCAGCGAGAAATCGATGACAATCTCCGCTTGATGCACTATCTTTTGTATCCATGCAAAAACGTCCCGGAGCGCGGTCGGTCGCGTCAATCGGGCGGCGGAATATCCGGAGAACCCGATCATGCGAAGTGTGATGGCGTTACTGGTGATTGCGGCGGGGTTGAGTGTGACGGCGGCCCGGGCCGACGACATGCCGGTCGTCAAACTGGAGACCAGCAAGGGCGATATCTATGTCGAACTCGACTCCGCGAAGGCGCCGATTTCGACCGAGAACTTTCTTCGCTACGTAAAGGATGGCTTCTACAACGGCACGATTTTCCATCG
>JBGAJB010000011.1:0-33274 GCA_044225155.1 Phycisphaerae bacterium
GGGCGACACGTACGAAATGCGCTGCCCGGAGCTTGAGGAAGGCGCGACGCTGCACGTGCGGCACGCTCGGCATCCGCTGCTAATTCAGCTCATGCGCGAGCGCGCGGCGCGCGGCGAGGCCGAAACGTACGTCGTCCCGATCGACTATCGCATCGGCGACGATTTTGACCTGCTGATCATCACCGGCCCGAACACGGGCGGTAAGACGGTCACGCTCAAGACGATCGGGCTGCTGACGCTGATGGTGCAGGCGGGCCTGCCCGTGCCGGTCGGCGAAGGCAGCCGCATGGGCATCTTCGGCGACGTGCAGATCGACATCGGCGACGAGCAGAGCATGGCGCAATCGCTCAGCACGTTTAGCGCGCACCTGACGCGACAGATGGAGATGCTGCGCAAGTCCGGCGCGCAGACACTCGTGCTGATCGACGAACTGGGCGCCGGCACCGATCCGGACGAAGGCGCGGCCATCGGCCTGGCGGTGCTCGACGATCTGTTGCGGCTGAAGGCACGCTGCATCGTGACGACGCACATCGGTGCCTTGAAGAGCTTTTCGCTGACGCGCGACCGGGCGGAAAACGGCTGCGTCGAATTCGACGAAGAGACGATGCGCCCGACTTACAAGCTGCGGCTCGGCGAGCCGGGCTTGAGCAACGCCATCGCGATCGCCGAGCGGCTCGGCATGCCCAAGCGGCTGGTGCAGGCCTCCCGTGATAATCTGTCGCACGAGTCGCGTGCGCTGCACGCGGCCATGCAGGGTACGCTTTCGGTGAAGCGGCAGGCCGAGGCAGCGCGCAGAGCGGCGGAAAACGCCACACTCGAAGCGGCTCGCGAGCGGAGCCTGGCGGAGTCGGAGAAGTCGAAACTGAAGCGGCAGCAGAGCGAATTCGAGCAGTGGGTGCAGCGGGTCGTGCACTTGCAGCCGGGCGATCCCGTGCGCGTGCGCGATTTCGACCGCGACGGCAAGATCGTGCGCGTGCGGATCGATCAGCATCGGGCCGAGGTGGATCTGGGCACGATGGCGATCGAAGTGCCGCTGGGCGATCTGCTTCCGCCCGAGACGCCCGCGCCGCCGCCGCGTCCACCACGCCCGCCGGAACAGCAGCAACAGCGCCGCCCGCGACGGGAACACGGCGGACCGCACGGCTCCGGCGGACGCCCACGCGGCCCACGTCCGGACGGCGGTGGTCAGGGCAGGCAGCCGCACGGCAGCGGCGAACCGCGCCCGCCGCGGCCCGAACCGGCCGTTCAGCCGCTGAGCGACGCCCAGATCGCGGCGCTGCAACAGGGTGACGCGGTGTACGTGAAGCGCTTTCATCGTGACGGGCGCATCGTCCGGGTCGAGCCGGAGAAGCGCGTCGTCGTGGTGAATGTCGGGCTGCTCGAAGTCGAGGCGCCTTTCGATGGATTAGGCGTGTCGCAGCCCCGGCCGGAGCGCGGACGGCGCGGGCCGCGGACGCAGGCTTGACGCTTGTCCGCTGACCCCAAAGACATGACCCCCTCAGCGAGCGGAGTCGGCCGGCTATGGCGCTGGGCGGCGACGATCGGCGTCTGGCTGGCACTGATCGCCGTCGGGAAATGGATTGATGGCGATGTCACCGATTGGCTGACCCGCCCGGGCACCCGCGAGCGCGTCAGCGAATGGGTGGCGACGCTGCTGAACTCGTTCGTATATCTCGCGTTTCCGGCCGTTTTCCTCGCCCTGCCGAATTGGAAGCGCCTATTCATCGGCTGGAACGCCGCCCTATTGCTCTCGACGGTGCTCACGCACCTGCTGAAGTGGGTGGTTGGGCGAGCACGGCCGTACGTGGGACTCGGCGCGCGGGTCTATTCGCCGTTCTCCGACGAGGTTGGGATGGCGTCGTTTCCGTCAGGGCACACGAGTGCGGCCGTCACGATCGCGGCCGTGGCGAGCCTCTTCTTTCCACGCTTCCGGGCGGTGTTCTGGATTTACGCGGCCATCGTAGCGCTGGAGCGGCTGGTCTCACGGAATCATTATCTGTCGGACGTGATCGCAGGCGCGGGTATCGGGCTATTCAGTGTCTGGGCCGCGCGGCGCGCGCTCGGGCCGAGTTTTTTCGATCCGGGCTATCCGGTGAAGGGGTAGAAGAACGAAAAGACCGGCCCGAGCGGCCGGTCTCCGAGTCGTCCGAGATGACGAAGCGCCCCCAAGGGGAGTCGAACCCCTGTCTCCAGGATGAGAACCTGACATCCTAGGCCACTAGACGATGGGGGCCAGACCAATCACGCTAAGACAGGATTCGCCGAAAGTCAATCGAAGCGAGGCGCGCCCGAGGAGGCTGCTGACGGCCGAGTAATGGGAACTCGGGAGATGCGCAACTGCCTCGGCCGGGCCCTGAATCTTGAGTTCAAGACGGCGCGGCGGAGCCTCGCCCTCCTGGTCGCCCGACGTGAACGCAAACAGTCCAATTGCTTCATTCCCATCGAACGCGTGTCGAGCCCGACGCGCCGAAAAGCGGCCGGATTTCGTCGTGCAGACCGTCTCCCTTATGATTCAGCATTCAATGGGAGCGTCTTTTTCGGCGATTTTCTGACACCGCCTGGGGAGCAACTATGAGAATCCGACGTGGTTTCGCATTTCCAATAGGCCTGATGGGGAAGCTGGCGTCCGTTGTCTGTCTGCTCGCACTGACGGCGCGGTTGAGCGCGGGCGAACCGACCAAGGTGACGACCGTCGGTGGCATCACCGAGTATCACCTCGACAATGGCCTGCGTGTGCTGCTCTTTCCCGATGCCTCCAAGCCGACCGTGACTGTCAACGCGACCTATCTGGTCGGCTCGCGGTTCGAGGGCTACGGCGAATCGGGCATGGCCCACCTGCTCGAGCACATGCTCTTCAAGGGCACGCCGACGCGCCCGCAAATCTGGAAGCTGCTCCAGGATCACGGCGCGCAGTTCAACGGCAGCACGAACGACGATCGCACGAACTATTTCGAGACGCTGGCGGCCACGCCGGAGAACCTCGAATTCGCGCTGGGTCTCGAAGCCGACCGCATGGTGAACAGCAAAGTTGCGGCCGAGGACCTGGCGAGCGAATTCAGCGTCGTGCGTAACGAATTTGAAATGGGCGAAAACAGCCCGGCGCGCGTGCTGAGCGAGCGGATCATGTCGTCCGCGTATCTCTGGCACAACTACGGCAAGTCGACCATCGGCTCGCGCGAGGACATTGAGCGCGTGCCGGTTGATCGGCTGCGGGCGTTCTACAAGAAGTACTACCAGCCGGACAACGCGTACCTGATCGTGGCCGGCAAGTTTGACGAGGCGAAGACGCTGGCCCGCATCAACGAGCTGTACGGCGCGATTCCCAAGCCTGATCGCAAGCTCGAACCCACCTACACCGTCGAGCCGACACAGGACGGCGAGCGCGAAGTGACGCTCCGCCGCACGGGTGATGTGCAGCTTCTGGGCTGCGTCTATCACATCTGCGCCGATGCGCATGAGGACTCGGCCCCGCTCCAGGTGTTGGCGAACATCCTCAGCACGGAGCAGACCGGCCGGCTCTACAAGGCCCTGATCGAGCCGCAACTGGCGACTGACGTGAGTGCAAGTTCCCAAGCCCTGTGCGAGCCGGGCGTTTTCGAGATTACCGTTCAGGCGCGGCAGAATCAGTCGCTCACGACGATTCGCGAGACGTTGTTCGAGCTGCTCGACAATCTCGGGCAGCAGACCTTTACCGATGAGGAAGTGAATCGCGCGAAGCAGAATTTCGCGCGTACGTTCGATCTGATGATGACCGACAGCCAGCGCGTCGCGCTGCGCCTCAGCGAATCCGCCGCGCATGGCGACTGGCGGCTGCTGTTCCTCCAGCGCGATCGGCTCGAGAAGGTGACGCCGGCCGACGTGCAGCGCGTCGCGGGCCACTACTTCCTGCCCTCGAACCGCACGGTCGGCATCTTTACTCCGGAAGCGCAGCCGGCCCGCGCGGCGATCCCGGCCACGCCGGATGTTGTCGCTCTGCTCAAGGACTACAAGGACACGCACGAGATGGCGAAAGGCGAGGCGTTCGAAGCGACCTACGCCAACATCGAGAAACGCACGGAGCGCATCACGCTGGCCGGCGGCATGAAGGTCGCCTTGCTGCCCAAGGAGACGCGCGGCAACAAGGTCAGCGGCACGATCACGTTCCACTTTGGCAGCGAAGCCGATCTGACCGGCAAGACGACGGCCGCGAGCTTCCTGGCGCCGATGCTGATGCGCGGCACGACGGAAATGTCGCGGCGGCAGATTCAGGACAAGCTGGCCGAGCTGAAGGCCCAGGTGCGGATCGGCCAGGGCGGTGCGATGGGTGGGCGCTACGTGCGCGTCGGCCGCGACGGGCCGGGCACGCTCGACGTTTCGATTGAAACGACGCGCGAGAATCTGCCGGCGGTGGTCGATCTTGTCGCCCAGATCCTGCAGAAGCCGGCCTTCCCGAAGGATGAGTTCGACAAGCTCCAGACCGAGCGCATCGCGGGCGCCGAAGAGCAGCTCTCCGAGCCGCAGACGCTGGCTACGAACGCGCTGCAGCGCAAGATGGCGAGCTATCCGGCGACGGACATTCGCTACGTTCCGACGCCGGCGGAGCAGATCGAGCGGATCAAGAGCGTGAAGCTCGACGACGTGACGTCGCTCTACAAGAACCTCGTCGGCGGCAGCTTCGCCGAGGCGGCGTTCGTCGGAGATTTCGATTCTTCGCAGCTCAAGGCGCTGCTCGATCGGAATTTCGACGCGTGGCACAGCCCGAAACCGTACGAGCGCGTGACGAGCAAGTATCAACCGGCGACGGCCGAGACGATTGTGATCCCGACGCCGGACAAGGCGAACTCGATGGTCACGCTCGGCATGCCGCTGCAGATTCGCGATGACGACGCGGACTACCCGGCGCTGCTGATGGCCAACACGATTCTGGGCGGCTCCAGCAGCTCGCGTCTGCTCAACCGCATTCGGCAGAAAGAGGGTCTGGCCTACGGCTGCGGCTCGATGACGGCCGTCGGCTCGCAGGACAAGGCCGGCACGTTCATCGCGTTCAGCATCTGCAATCCGCAGAACGCCGAGAAGGCGGTGACCTGTGCGCAGGAAGAGATCGCCCGGCTCATCAAGGATGGCGTGCCGGATCAGGAACTGACCGACGCGAAGAAGGGCTATCGCCAGACGCTCGAAGTCGGTCTGGCGAACGACGGGGCGGTGGCCGGCGCGCTGGCCCGCGATCTCAGCCTGGATCGCACAATGAAGTTCTCGGAGGAGCTGCTGGCGAAGATCGAAGCCCTGACGCCGCAGCAGGTTCAGGCGGCGATCGCCAAGTACGTGCAGCCGGAGAAGCTGGTGATCGTGCGGGCGGGCGACTTCTCGAAGAAGGACTAGGCGGTCGATCGAACGACGAGATTTGACCGCGTCTTGGCCGAGCCGGGTTGTTCTCCATCCACAGGCGGATGCAGGATGATCCGGCTCGGTTTGTTCTTTGCGGGCCGAGTTGAACTTGTTTCGATCTGACTGGCGGGAAAATGCCTCGACAAGGGCTCGAACCTTGGACCCGCTGATTAAGAGTCGGCGGTAGCAGTTCCACAAGTGACTACGCAGTAAGGGTTTGCGTTCAAGCCAGCAACCCTGTTGGTCCCAAGTTTGACATGCTCTTTCGCCCGGTGAAGCACGAGGTGTTCTCGTGTGACCGGGCCATCCATGGACGGGGCAGACGCCCCAAGGAGACCTTTGTGAACCAGTTCAGCATCACGTTCTACAACAACGTCGGCAATGACACGTCGGCGATCCTCGTGGACGAGGGCACCACCATCGGGGCGTTCCTGGCCTTGCAGGGATTCTTGACGACGGGCAAGTACACCATCCGCCACAACGGCGAACTCGTCAGCGGCGAGGACTTCGAGAACATTCCCGGAAGCGACAATACCAGTTCAGCACTAGCCGTGAACTCTGATGGATCGGTTATCGTCGGCTGGGGCGGCGGAACAGGGGAGAATCCAACCCGTCCGTTTCGCTGGCAGAACGGCATCATGGAAGCGCTTCCCGTTATCGGTCCCGATGCGATCGAACAAGGCTACGCGCTCGACGTCTCGGCCGACGGTTCGCGCATCGTTGGATACGTGACCGGAACGAATGGCACGCGTCCGCCGCGTTCGCGTGATGATGCCCTGCTTTGGATCGACGGCGCGCCCATCACGTTAGGAAATTTGCCCGGCGGCACGAAAGGGGCTGTGGCGCGGGCGATCAGCGACGACGGCAGAATTGTGATAGGCGAAAGCGACACGACTGCCATCGACGGGGATCATATTTTTATCTGGGACGAACTGAACGGGATGCGTGATCTGGAGGAATTCCTCCTGGATCAAGGAGTCGACCTTAACGGATGGATGGATCTCTCCAACGCCATCGACATCTCCGCCGACGGCTCGACGATTCTCGGCTACGGCCACAATGCCGCGGGAGACTACGCGCCGTTTATCGCCACGATCCCGGAACCGGGGTCCATGGTGCTGCTCTCCGCCGGGGCACTTCTGCGCCGGCGCTAGCCACGATCCAGGACGAAGCTGTCATAAACAAACGCCCGAGTGCCTGCGGATGGAGCAGTGACGCATTACAGCAATAGGAGCACGCGGACGCAGGCTCCCGAGGAGCCGTCTTGGCGCTAGGTAATCAAAGTAGAGGAGGCGTGCCGCCTCGCGTCCTAACGCCCGCTCACGTCGCAATCGAGCCACTTGATCAGCGCGAGTCGCTGCTCCTTCGTCGGACGCTGCTCGTGCGTGCTCAGGACGGCGGGCGGCATGTCGCCGAGGATGCCGGCCCGGATGCGGATGCGCGTCGCGAAATTGCGAATGCCGGAGATATTGTCAAAGTTAATGCCGAGCGGCGCGTCGTTTCGCGCCAGGTCATTGCCCAGCGTGGAGCTGTGGCAGCGCAGGCAGAATTCCTGGAAAAAACTCTGCCCGAAATTCTCATACGTGCTCGTCACGTCATCGCAGTTCGTCTTCTGCAATTCGGTCAGCGTCTCGGTATCCAGCGGATTGTCCGGACTGAGGCAGCCGATGACCGCCAGGGCCGCCAGGGCCGGCGCCGCGATCCAACCCATGATCCATCTTGACTTCAGAACTCGCATGTCCACATTCCTCGCCGAAGAACCCGGCCGCGGGAGAGGATCGGGCGCCGCGCCCGATCCTCTGATTGGCTCACGCAGGTGTCGGTCCTGCCCCGCTACCTCGTTCGTTACCCGCATCAGCCAGATGCGGGTCGCAATCACGCCGGTCACTGGTGAAAATCAAAGCACCGGCGCGGCTATTCAAACATCCCATCCGCAAAACTGATCTGAAGCGTCCTGCACCAGATGCTCAGATAGCGCACCTGGTCGAGCGTCACGCCCGCGGGCAGATGCACGGTCAGCGTCTCGCCCGCATAGCCGCCGAGCCGGCGGAGGTCGTCGGAAAGCACGATTCCGCTTTGAAAAGCCGGGTCGGCAGCCCCGTACACATGCACATCGAGACCGCCGCCGTCAAAGTGAAAATCACGAATCTCGATCGTGCAGTCGTCCACAATCTGCGCCGTACCGGACACGCCGTGAAAATGCTGCGCGAGCACGGCCGTCTGTCCCACAAATGGGCTAGATGCGTCGCAGTTCAGCGCACTGTGTGCGTCGCCGTCCCCGGCACTGGGCGCATCACTTGCGCTCATCGTGCAGCCCGCGCCCGCGAACAGCAACGGCAACGCGCGCAGCGGACTGACGAATGACATTCGCATGAGGCTCGATCTCCTGCACGACCTGGTCGTGCGACAGCGCTAATTCCCTAGATACTTGAAGCGCCGAATGCGCGCGTTGCCCGCATCGGCGACATAGACGTATCGATCCTCAGTCACAAAGACCGCGAGCGGCTCGTTGAGCTGCGTCTCCGTCGCCGGCAGGCCGTCGCCGTTAAACCCGGCTGTTCCGGTGCCCGCAATCGTCAGCACGCGCGTCCGCAGCGGATCGATGTAACGGATCACATGATTTCCGGTATCGGCAATCCAGAGCGAATGATCGCGGGCGCAAAAAACGTGCGCGGGGGTGTTGAACTGGGCGGCGAGCGGCGGGCCGTCGGCCAACCCTGCCTGCCCCGTGCCTGCAAAAGTCTCGATCAGTCCTGTGAACGGCTTCACCACCCGGACAACGTGGTTCAGCGAATCGGCAATGAATAACTCGTCCGGCGGATCTTCGGGGCTGAGCGAAAGCCCGAAGGACGGGCCGGCCGCGAGTTCGCCCGCGTGCAGCGTGGCGTTGACGGCCGCCTGTCCGTCCCCCGAATAGCCGCTAGTGCCAAGCCCGGCGTAGGCCAGGATCGAGCCATCGCCGCGCACACGACTGATGCGGCTGCAACCCTGCTCACCGACCAGGATCGATCCATCGGCCAGCACATCGACGCTGCGCGGCGCAAAGAGCGGCACACTCGCGGCGTTCTGCGAGAAATCGTCGTTACAGCCGTCGAGGCCGTTGCCAATGACGATCGAGCGCGTAGCGTGATCGGCCGCGTACCGGAAGACCTGATTCGATCCCCAGGACGCGACGAGGAATTCGCCGCTTGGCAGGGGAGTGATTCCCGTTGGAGAATCGAGCGCCTCCGTGCCGCTGGTGGAACCATCGCCCGCCAGCGTGACGATGATGCCGGTCGAGAGATCGACGCAGCGAATGCGGTGATTTTGGACGTCGGCAAAGAGCACGCGCCCGTCGCGATCGACCGCCACATCGGCCGCGCGGCTCAGCTTTGCCCGGACCGAAGCGCCGCCGTCGCCGCTGTAGCCGATTTCACCGGTACCAGCGATCGTCACGACAGTCCCGTCCGGATTCAGCGCAATGGGCGCGTCCGGCGTGCCGGAATTTTGCGGACATCCGGCCGTCAGCGCGAGCCATAGCGCTCCCGCGCTCCACAGCACTCCGGTCGCCGCGTGCCGCTCAGGGCGCGTCGGGACCCGGCTCCGAAAAGCGCGGATCATGCAAGAACTCCTCATCCGTCAGAGCTTCCAGGAATGCGATCAGGTCGGCGCGCTCCTGATCCGTCAGCGTAAAACCGCGCACGAAGCCGTTCTTCAGCGGATTGGTCCGCCCATCGCCGGCGTTCGCGCCGGAGGTGATGTTCCGTCCGCCGGCTTCGTAGATGCGAATCACTTCTTCCAGCGTCGCGGCGCTGCCGTCGTGGAAATAGGGCGCGGTCACGGCCACGTTCTGCAGGCTCGGCGCGCGAAACTTGCCCATGTCGGCCGCATTTCCGGTGCTCTTGAAGAGTCCCGTGTCAGCGGCCGGATACGCGCCCATGCCGTCGATGTTGTAGAGTCCGGTGTTCTGGAAAGAACCTTCCTGAAACGCCGTGCCCTCGTGCGTCGATGCCTGGGTGAAATGGAACCCGCCATGGCAGTGATGGCACTCGAGGCGTTCGGAGAAGAACAGTTCCGCGCCGCGGCGTACGGAATCGCTGATCGCCGCGTCCTCGCCCTGGTAGATCGCGCGATGCCACGGTGAATTCCCGGACACCATCGTGCGAAGGAAGCTCGCGATCGACTTCACGGCGTTGTCGAAGTTGATGGGGTCCCGGCTGTCGGGAAATGCCGCCTGGAACATCGCGACATATTGAGCATCGTCGCGGAAACGCGCGAGGACTTCCTCTTCGTGGCCCGTCAGGCCGAGCTCGATGGGATCCTCGCCGAACATCGGAACGAGCATCTGCTGTTCAAACGTCACCAGGACTTTGCTGGACCAGGTCAGGCTGGAGTAGTAAAGCGCATTCGCCAGTCCCGGACTGTTGCGCCCCGTTGCATGGCCCGTCGATCCGAGCGGCATCACGCGCGGATCGGCGAATCCGAATTGCTGCTGATGACAGGACGAGCAGGACTCCGTGCCGTTTCCTGAGAGCCGCTTGTCGTAGAAGAGATGGCGTCCGAGGGTGACTTTTTCAACGGTCAGAGGATTGTCGTCCGGGATGATCGGGTTCGGGAATCCGGCCGGCAGTTGCAGGTCATACGGCGTGGTCGTGCCCGTCCCCGGCGCATCGGGCATGGAAACCGGGCAGCCGGCAAGCAACCAGAGCGCGCCGCCGGCAGCGCTCATGAATGCCAGGAGTTTTCGCCCGGAACCGAACATTGACCCTTACCTTCGTGCTAACGCCTACTCGTGTTCCTCGTGGCCACCGAACGGCTCGCAATTCGGATCGTTGGCACAGTTCGTGGAGAGATACGCATGGAGATCGTCGTACTCCGCCTGGGTCAGCGTCGTGAACTTCACGCCCTGCGGATGCGGTCCCGGCGCTCGATGCTCGATCAGATGCTCGATCGGATCGGCGCGGATGTCCGGGCCGATGTTCCCCGAGCCGTCTTCAGAGTGGCAGTTGGCACACGCCAGCACCTGGCCGCCCTGCGTCGCCCGCGCCGTGGTGAAGATGCGACGACCGCGGTCGAAGCCGGATTCAGCCTGGAACACAATCTGATTCGCGCAGTCATCCGTGCAGACGCCGGAGGAAAACGCCAGACCCAGCATGGGAAACAGCGAGGTACACTCGTTCACATCGTCGGAAAAACTCTGGCAGCCCGCCGCAGAATCCGGCGTGTCAGTCGCGAGATCAGAGGCGCTGAAGAGCTTCTGAATGTCGAAGACGATTGTATCGGTATCGACGTCCATTGAATCAAACGCGACCGTCGGGCGATTGGGATGCGCGCAGCCGGAGACAGGTGCGCTCGCGGGCCCGTTCGCATCGCACATTGTGCTGCCCAGGTGCATCGACCACTGTGTCTCGTCGCTCTTTCTCAGGTCCACGCGGATGAACTTATGTCCGCCGGCCCACGACCAAAACATCGACGAGACATTCAGCGGCGAAGGGGAAGCGGCAATGTCGTCGTGATTCAGCTCGAAGGGCACGCCGATGTCGAATCGCACGCCGGAATACGAACCATCGGGCACCGTTCCGGTGACAACGGAGTTCGTTTCGGTCGTGCCGAGATCGCCGCATCCGTCTTCGAAATCGAGCAGCGCGACATTTGACGTCTGCCACTTGCCGTCCTGCGTGAGCGTGAGCGGGACTTCGTCGCCGTCGCTGTTGATCAGCCGAATGTTCGAGACGTAGAAACGCGCGTCGAGAAGCTGTGCCGAAACGGCCGTCGTGCCGAGACCGTCGAAATTTGCGCCACAGGTCGCGAGCGTGTCACCCATCTGGGCCGCGAACTTGAGGCTGATCGACTTGGTCTGCGCGGTTGGATTGGCCGGGCATCCGAGAATGCCGAGCGGTAAGAGACTTGCAATCGCCACGGGAAGCAGTTTTCTCACAAAGACCCTTTCGGGGAAATTGCACTTATTGGGAGAGGAAAGCGACGACGCGCCGAACTCGGTTGTTGGACGTATCGCTGATCCACATAGAGCCGTCGGAATCGAAATTCACGCCGGCCGGGGCATTCAGGATCGCGCGCGAATAGGGACCGCCGTCTCGCCATAGCGCGCCGTTCCCCCCCCCCCCCCCCCCCGACGACGGTCGTAATGAAGCCCTGCGTATCGATCTTGCCGGATTGCATTGTTGCCCGAATCCGCCACATACAGATCGCCGGCTGGCGAAAACACCAGGTCATACGGTGCGTTCAAAGTCGCCTGGGCCGCCGGACCGCCATCGCCGGTGAATCCGAACGAACCGGTTCCCGCGATCGTGGTGATGCGTCCCTGCTGGTCGACCATCCGGATGCAGTGATTGCCGGTGTCGCAGAAGAACAGCCGACCGTGGGCGTCGAGTCGAAGTCGGGAAGGCGCGCTGATGGTCGCATCGGCGCCCGGACCGCCATCGCCGCTGTAGCCGCGCACGCCTGTCCCCGCGACGCGGTGGATCATGCCGGCCGCATCGACGAAACGAATGGTGTGCGCGGTCTCATCCGAGAAATAGAAACCGCCGTCCGGTGTGACCGCGACTCCGAAGGGCATCAGCATGCGGGCGGAGAGCGCCGGCCCCTCATCGCCGTCGGTGCCGAAGTCGCCGTTTCCGGCGATGATTTCGACGCGCTGATCAGTATTGACGCGGAAGATGAGCGGGGCATGATTGCCCGCGAAGTACATCCGCCCCTGGGCATCCAGCTCGACATCGCTGGCGTGATGCAGAGACGTTTCCACCGCCAGGGCGCCCGGAACGGGAAACGCCTCGAAGCCGTAGCCGATCAGTGTTTCCAGTGTGCCGTTCGCGTCGATGCGGCGCAGGCGCAGATTATTCCAATCAAGAATCAGGGCGCGATCCGACTGGTCGAAGCAGACGTCCAGCGGAAAGTAGAGCGAGCTGACGATGGCCTGCTTGCCATCGCCTTCGAAAGCGGCGCGGCCCGTGCCCGCTACCGTGCAGATCGTGCCCGGAATGTCGCACACGTCGGAATACGTGTTGTCATCACCAGAACTGGACGTGTTGTCATTGGTGTTGGTCGAATTGCCGTCCGTCGACGGGCATCCGCCGCAGAGCAGTCCCAGCGCAGCGCCGGTGAAGATGACACAGAATCGCCGCATGGCTCGCCTCCTTCGCGCGATCACCCGGATGCGAGACACGCTAATTGTTCGGTGCGCCTTCGTTGATCCACGTTTCGATCGTGGCAAGCTGCGTTTCCGTCAGTGGCGGCAGCAGCAGAGGCATCGGATCACCGATTGGCGGGAAGCCGCGCAATTTCTGCATCAGATAGCTGGAGTCGGCATCGCCGGGCTTGACTGCGCACAGCCCCAGAATGCTGGCCTCTTCGCCTTGCTTAAACATGTCATCGTAGGTCCCGAGTTCAAAATTCGAGGAGACGAACGAGCCGCCGTGACAACCAGCCGCCAGGCAGCCTGCAGTCTGGAAGATGGGCAGAATGTCGATGGAATAGCGGACCGTCGCGGCGGCGTTATCCGTTCCGGAAGTCGCGCAACCACCCCCGTCTCCCGCAAAGGGATCGCCGCCGATGTTGTTGTTCCCACTCGGGCACCCGCCGAAGGCGGCCAGTGTGAGCGCTCCGCCTATCGAAAACGCCAGCGCTGCCATGAATTG
Organism: Phycisphaerae bacterium; assembly: GCA_044225155.1. Classification (GTDB taxonomy): domain Bacteria; phylum Planctomycetota; class Phycisphaerae; order UBA1845; family Fen-1342; genus CAYMBL01. The sequence continues at coordinate 12,999 of JBGAJB010000011.1, forward strand.
CGTGTCGGTGCGCAAGTTCATATCCTTTCTATTTTTATGAGTGCTGCGGAAGGATTCTCCCGAGCACATCTTTCTGACCCAATAACGCAGGATACAGTACGGCCATAACCAAAGTCAACGGGAACTTATTCCGAATTTTCTCGACAATTTCAGAAAAATGCTTGAATCATCGAAACCGCGCCGATATGTTAGGCGAAGCGACCTAGCCAATCGTTCGCGAGGGTTCAAGAGCGGTACATCGCCGCGTTAAGAGGAGAAGGGACATGAATTTGCTGCGCCTTGGCGCCATCGGGGTGTTCTTCACATCGGCCCTTGTCCTCATTGGATGCCCGCCTGCGACGGTTCAGCTGCCCGGCGATTCGAGCTCGGGTGGCGACATCGTGCTTCCCTCCCAGGATCCGATTGCGTCCGGTAAGTCACTGTACGGCGCGCGACGCTGCATTAACTGCCATGGTGCGGACGGTCTCGGCAACCCAATCGCGAACGCGCCGGCGGTCGTTGGCCGCAGTGCCGACGCGCTCAACACCGTCCTCCGGATTCCGTGTGACGACATCACCGTGGTCGTCAATTGCCACCCCGTCAAAATGCCAGATTTGACCGACTCGCAGCTTTCCGATCTCTCCGCCTACCTGGTCACGCTGCAAGGGAACGAGGTCGAGAACGCGGGGCCGGTCTGCGACAATATTCCGGGTCATATCTGCACCGTCGCCGGCAACGGCGTCTCCGGCAATCGCGCGGGCAATGGGCAGATGGCGCGGACGCAATATCTGTTCTGGCCCCAAAACGTAACGTTGGACCCGCAGGGCCGACTGGTCATCACCGATTGGAACAACTACATCATCCGTCGCATTGAAAACAGCGGCTGCCAGACGATCACGGATTCCGCGGGCGGCGTGGGAGTGGATTGCCCGGTGACCAATCTGGTCGGCACGGGTGGTCTCGGCGACAGTTGCTCGACAGCGGCCATGCCGGTCTTGGCGACGAACGCGGTGATGAACCACCCGGTCGGCATTCTGTTCGACGATCTGATTCCCGGCGAAAACAACATGATCCTCTGGGGTTGGCACCAGTGGAAGATCAAGTATGTGCCGGTCAACGCGGACGGCACCACCGGCGAGCTGTATTGCCTGTTCGGCAGCGGCCGCGGCGCGGGCCCGGAAAATGTCGCGGCCGGCTTCTCCGTGGATGGAGCGACCGGGCCGACCAAGTTCAATCTGCCGAGTTCCTGCGTCTACGACAACGACATGAATTTCTACATCTCGGACCAGGCGAATGAACGTATCCGCGTCGTGCGTCCGGATGGCGATGATCTGTACACGTCAGCCGCGGCCTTCGTCAGCTCACATCAGAACAACATCATCACCACCTTCGCCGGCGGGCTGAAGGACGGCGCGGGGTTGTTCCGCAAGACGAATTTTGGCTACACCGATAGCGGCGACGGCGGCCCGGTTTCGGCTTGTACTTTCAACGTTCTGGACGGCTTCGACGCCGTGCCGCAGATGCGGCTGGCCATTGATCGCGATCGCAATCTGCTCTACGTCGCTGACTCAGAGAACAACCGCATCCGTGTAATCGATCTGAATCAGAATCCGCCGATCATCGACACGTTTGCCGGCGGAGGCGACGACGTCATCGCTAACAACGTGCCGGCCACCGCGGCAAAACTCAATCGCCCGGCGGATGTCGACGTGGCACCTGACGGCAGCGGCGACGTGCTCATCACCGACACCTTCAATCACTGCGTGCGACTCGTGGATTTCGAGACGCGCATGATCCACACGGTCGCGGGCATGCCTGGTCCGGATTTCTCCGGATATGCCGGTGATGGCGGGCCCGCGACGATGGCGCAGCTTGCCGAGCCTGGCGGCGCCGCGATGGCCGTGGATCGCACGGTCTACATCGCGGACACGCTGAATCACCGTATCCGGAAGGTGAATCCGTAATCAGCGGCGACGGCCTAATCAGAGGAAATGATTCCACGCGAGAGGAATTGAAATGAATCGTAGAGTTATCGCGCGCCCGACAGTCTGGGGCGGACTGGTGCTGGCGATCTGTGCGGTATTCAGCACGGCCGGCGCGTGCTTCAACACGTCAACTACTGATCCATTTGCCAACGGGGCGGGCGGCAGCATTGACGCGGATACGCTGACACAGCGCGCCATCGCAGGGCTGGAGTTCTTTTCGCAGCGCGGTTGCGCGGCCTGTCATTGCAATGACGGCGCGGGCGGCTGCAATCTCGATGCGCCGGCCCTTTCCGGCGCGACGGTTTCGATGGTGGATGGTCGCCTGCGCGGCGCCCAGACCGTCATCCCGCACCCGCTGAAGCTGGCGGATATCTCCGACGAGGACGTCACGAACGTCGCGACGTTCCTCCAGTCGCTGCAATCTGAAACCCCGATTGAAGGCGAGAGCCAGATCACGCGCGGCTACAACCTGTACATCCGCGGCGGCTGCATCGTCTGCCATCTCTCGAGCGCCCAGGGCGTGAATCAGGGCGGCACGGGACTTCCGATCGCGGGGACCAGCCCGGCGAACATCTACTCGGCGCTCTCCGGCCAGATACCCTGCCATCCGCTGCAGCGGACGGTGCCGGCAGAAATCCCGGCCGACTGCCTGTTCGGCATTAACACGAATGAAACCGTGCAAGAGCTCACCGATTCAGGTGCGGCGGACGCCGACCCCGAGCGCATCATGCTCTCGTACTTCCTGAGCTTCATCGCCCCGCCTCCGACGACCGGCGTGGTGGAGCCGTGCGAGGGCGTCCCGGGTGAGATTTGCACGATCGCCGGAAACGGCGTGAGCGGGTTCACGCGCGATCGCATTCCGGCCGACACCACGCTGCTCTATTCGCCGTTGACGCTGGAACTTACGGACTGGAATTCGGACGGCGTCCTCGATCTGGGGCTGGTTGACTGGAACAACCACCGCATCCGGATTATTCACCTGGATACCACGATTGACGGCGTCGCCAACATGATCGAGTCGATCGCGGGCACCGGAAAGGTAACCGGGGCCGACGCGCTCAATCACCCGACGCACTTGCAGTTCGATTCGACCGGCGCGCTCGTGATGGCGAACTGGCACAACCAGAATATCTACCGCTATGCCAAGGGGCTGCGGGACGGCACGCAGCGCGATCAGTTGGCCGGCCTCTGCGATCTGGTCTGCCAGAGCGACGCGATGGGCCCCACCTCGACCGGCACGTCGTTTATCTCGCTGCCGACCTCGGTCGCCATTCACCCCGATGGCCGCATCTTCTTCTCCGAGGGCGGTTGCAGTCGGATTCGGGTTCTGACGCCCGGCACGACGAAGACCACGATGTTCCCGCGCGGCTGCCTGAACGAGATCAACGCGTATCCGGACGGTACGATTGAGACCTTCGCCGGTCACCAGGGCATGAACAGCTACTCGGGCGACGGCGGGCCGGCGTCGGCGGCAATCTTCAACGTTGACAACACGCCGCTCTTCCCGAACTTCGGCATCGCGTTCAGCAAGGACGAGCCGCCATCGAAGCTCTACGTCTGCGATTCGAAGAATCACTGCATCCGCGTGATTGACATGCTTGCCGATCCGCCGACGATCGACCTGTTCGCCGGCGTGCCGGGCACCATTGGGTATCTCGACGGTCCTGCGACTTCGGCGATGTTCAATTTCCCGACGTTTGTGCATGTGGCGGACAATGGTTTCGTCTACATCGCGGACACGCGCAACCACGCCATCCGCCGCATCGATCCGGATGGTCTGACGGTGACGACCATCGCGGGTACCGGTGTGAAAGGTTTCAACGGTGACAATCAGCCGGCCACTTCGGCCCAGTTGAATAGTCCCTACGGTGTCGCGGTTCACCCGGATGGACGTATTTTCATCGCCGACACCGACAACAACCGTGTGCGTGTGATTCATCCGTAGCGCACACACTCGGGCGGGGGTGCGTCACACCAGCCGGCGCACACCCCCCGGGCTCTGTTTTGAGCCGCAGGGCCGGATTGTTGGATGGGATGCGCCTGGTGGTAACATAGTTCTCACGATGGGTAAGTCAGTCCTTCGCGTTCTGTTCGCGGTCGCGATACTCGTGCCGGCGCTCGCGCTGGTCCTCTGGGCATGGTCGGGTCGCGAAAATCTCACGAAGCACACCAGGAATGTCGAGGTCCAGGTTCGAGACGAGCTTGTTCAGGACGTAGTAACGGAGCTGCGATCGGTTCCCGGGCCGGTGATGGGCTATTATATCGGACTGGACGCGGTCGGCGGCGCCGCCGGGCTGGGGCTGGTGCTGGGACTCGTCGGACTTGTGCTTTGGTTACGCGAACGATCGACGGCGATTCAAACAGGGAGTGGAGCATGACTCGGCCAAGCGCAATCCTGCTGTTCGCCGCCGCTTTGACGAGCGGTGCGCCGGCCCAAACAAAGACGGCCCTGGAAGTGAAGGCCAAAGAAGCCAAGTCGTTCTATGTCGATGAGCAGGCCGGCAAGAACCAGGTGACGTTCCTGAGCAAGTCGACGCTGGAGGATTTCACCGGGGTGGTGAACAAGGTGCGGGGCAAGTGCGTCGTCGATCCCGCTGCGCTGGAAAAAACCTCGGGCCGGTTTTCCGTGCGCGTGGCAGAAATGAAGACTGGCATTGATCTGCGTGACGAACACATGCGCGGCGGTGACTGGCTCGACGCCGAAAAGTTCCCCGAAGTCGTCATTGAGATCACCTCGGCCGACGAGGTGAAGAAGACCGACTATCGCTCGGCCACCATGACGCTGGTCGGCAAGTGCACAATCAAGAGCGTGACGAAAGATGTGCGGCTGCCCGGCACGCTCGTCTACCTGGATGAATCGCCGGAAACGCAGCGACTGGCCAAGGGTGACATCGTTCGGCTGCGCAGCGAGTTCAAACTCAAGCTGAGCGACTATGGCGTCACGGGACCGAAGGGCAGCGACTTCATCGGCCTGAAGGTCTCTGACGAGATCGAGTTGAAGTGTGCCGTGTTCTCGTCAAGTGAGCCGCCGCCCGACAACCTGAAAGCGGACACGGCGCCCACCAGCAAGCCCGGCGTTCCGCCGCCGCCGAAGCGGCCGTGAGCGCATGAAGCAGCGCGCGTGTCTTTTCATTTTTGCTGCAATTGCGGCCGCAATCGGCGTACTGACGGGTTGCGCTAGTCCGGCGCCGCGCGTTTCGTTCCCGCCTCCGCCTCAATATCCGGCCGAGCACGAGTACACGCTCGATGAGCTGGTACAGCTTTCGGTCTATCGCAATGCCGGGCTGGATGTTGCGCGCTACGAGGCCGAGGCGGCCCAGGGGCTGGTCGACCAGGTCAAGTCGCTGTGGCTACCGCAGCTTCGCTACGACTTCCTCGCGACGGCGTACGACAATGATCTCTCTTATGAGACGCGGGCGTTCGATCTGGCAACGCTGCGAATTCCGCTGACGGGCACCTACAACATCATCAACTCACTGTCGCTGACGCAGATTCTTTACAGCAGCGGAAAACGCACCAGCGGGCTCAAGCAGGCGCGGATGTACGCGGCGATCAAGCAACTCGAAATCCTGCGACTGCAGGACAAAATCGCGTACGACGTCGCGACGTACTACCAACTGGTCTGCGTGACGGACGAACTCGATCGCATCCTGGAAGACGCAGAACGGCGCGTGAAGGTGTTCCGTCAGCTTGCAAACGAACTGGTTGCGCGCGGTACGCTGCGCGGCAACCGCCTGGATGGATTGCTGGCCGACTTCTTCGTCTCCCAGATCGAACAGTTGCGCGCGGCGATTCAGGGCGGACGCCAGCAGGCGTACATGGCGTTGCGCCAGGCGGTGGGGGTCGACTTCAGCGAACCGCTGCTATTGAAGAGCACCGCGCTGCCGCCGGCTGTGACGCTGAACGACCTCGCCGGCATTTACACGACCATGGCGACCGGATTCGTGCAGCGGCCGGAAAATCAGCAGGTGAATCTGTTTGCGAAGCTGCGGGCTGAGCAGACCGAGTTCGCCAAGAAGGGCTTCCAGCCCAATATCGCTTTCGTAGGCACGGCGACCGATACACAGGGCAGCGGTAACTCGATCCTCGGCGCGGTCGATGGAATCATCGCCGGCCTGGTGGTGGACGTCCCGCTCTACGATCCGGTCCAGCGCGGCAAGCTGCGTGAAGCGTTAGGGCTGGAGCGTGCTTCGGCCGCGTTCCAGAAGCAGGTAGAGCAGCTCATCGGATTGGAGATCGAAGTTACGTCGATCGAAGCGCACAAGGCGCTCGCGAATGTGCTCAAGAGCGGGCGGGCTCGGCGCACGGCCGCTGAGAATTACGAAGCCACACGTGAGGCCTACAGCCGCGAGCTGGTGCCCGCGAACGCGGTGGTGACAGCGATCGCGATTGACATGCTGGCCAAAGCGCAGGATGTCCAGGCTCAATTCGCGTTTCTGAACGCGCGTGCGGCGCTGCGGCGCGTGACGGCGGATCGGGAGTCGCCCCATGGCTACTAGAAGCGGGGATCGATTCGGCGAGTTCGCTTGTCGGTCGTGCTCCCGAATTCGACCGATCGTGCTGCTTTGCGGGACGCTGACGGCGGCGGCAATCATCGGCTGCGTCAGCAGCTCGCGCATCACGCAGGTGACCGACAGCGCCCCATCGTCGCAGCCCGGCGTTTCGAGCGCCGCGACGCAATCCGCTCCGGCGTCATCGCCGCCCGCGCCGGCGACAGCCCCGGCCGGAACGTCCACAAGACCTGCCGCGCCCGCACCGACCTCCGCGCCCACGACGCGTCCGAGCTTCGCGGGCGAGCGCTATCAGCCGCCCGGCGATGGTCGGCCGGATCTGACCGCTCCGAAACGCTTCGAGCCGCGCGATCGCTGGGAACGCTGGGTCGATGAGCGCGGGGCGGATATGCGCCTGATGGACTCGCTACTGGACAAGCGCACCGAGCCGCCCGGGTTTGATCGCGTCCCGCCCCCGCAGCGGCCGGCCACGTTGCGTCTGTCGCGTGACGTGCCGCTGCTCGACGACGAAAAGCCCTTCGCTGAGTCGCCCGGACTGGCGGACAAGGCCGTGACAATTCAGGTCGGCGTGGCTCGCTCGACGTATCGCACGCGCGAGCCGGAAGAAGTGCTCGCCGCGGCACAGCCATTCGTCGACCTGGCGCAGCGCGAAGTCAACGTACGCGGCGCGCCGGTGCTCCATGAAAATGCTGAGCAGGTTTACTTCTCCCTCGCCGACGGCAAGACGCAATTGATGATCGGCCACGTGTTTGAGTATCTGGTCGTCGCGTCGTGGTTCGCACAGACGCCCAGCGAACGCACGGTGTTGCTCGGCTACGGCCGGCCGGCCCGCGTGCGCCAGCCGGTGGACGACAGTCAGCCCGGGACGCCAGGCGGTGCGGTGCTGCTGGTCGTCCCCGCCGAATCGCCGGCCAAGACGTTTGGCGACCTGCGCGGCAAGCGGCTGGCACTGGTCGCCAATTACGTTCACGGCCCCGGCGCGTTCCTGACGCACTTGCTGCGCGATTCAAATCAGCCGGTGGATCAGGGTTTTTTCGGCACGGTCGCGCTGCGGCGCTTTTCAAAGGACGCACTGATCGACCTGCTGAAACAGCGGGCCGACGTCACCTGCATCGACGAAGGCACGCTGGCGATGGTCGAGAAGTTCTACGGGCTGCGCGGCAAGTTCCGAGTCATTGCCGCGTCGCCGCGTTACAACATCGACGTGATCTACACCAGCACAAACAACGTGACCACGCACCGCACCGAGATTGAACTGACGCAGCGGCAGCTCAACACGCTCGGAAAGAATCAGGAAGGACAGGAAGTGCTGTTCTTCTTCGACACGGCGAGCTGGCAGTATTACCGCGACGGCGACATCGCGGCCGCGCGCGATGGTTTTGACGACTACCTCAAATTCATCAGCGAAACGCCGCTGGACCTCAAGCCACTCCTCGACCCAGCTGCGCCAATCGACCGGCAAACGTACGACGTGCTCGGCAATCAGTAAGCAGCTCCAGCCCTCGCGCCGAGGTTTCGGGGAGCATGACATTGACTCGTATTCGATCCGGCGTAGCGGACTAACGGGAGATCAATCTCGCACGCGGCCCCCGGCCATTCGCCTGATTTTGCGCCATTCTTCCACCGTCAGATGAACACGTCGCCGGGGGCGATGGCCGTTCCGCATCGAAATCTTGACCGTCAGCAGATTTCACCGTTGCGCGGCACCTGGTCCGGCGACTGTGGTGCGGGGGAGGGTGCGCTGCATGGATTCGGCGCGCCGTCTCGAAATCTGTTGAGGGAGCCGTAAGTGCGGACAATGCGATCACTGCTTTGCCTCGGGCTCGGGGGACTGACGCTGGCGGGCGTCTCGGTCACCCGGGCGAATGACTGTGGAATTAACGACGACAAACAGACAGTTTCGGTCGAAAATGGCGAAATCACCATTCGCGTTTATTACGACGAAGGCGACTGTTCGATTGTCGGAAAGTGGCCCGAGAGCTGGGCTATCACGATGCGCGACGTCGCCAACCTCGCTCTGACCCAATATCGCGTTCTCGGATTCAGCGACCCGTACCAGGATGGGCTGCCGGAATACAAGATCGTGCCCGACGTGACCGACCTGGGCAACGCGCACGCAGCGCTGTCGTGCGAGACCTTTGGCACGGACATCACCAATAACGACAAGACACCCTGCGTGATCGACGATTTGTTCATGAAGATGGTCACGCAGCACGAGATGTTTCACCACATTCAGCTCGCCTACTGGCAGACGTTCGACAGCGGTTACGCCGGTTGGGGCGACTGGGTGGTCGAAGGCTCGGCCCGCATGATGCAGGACAAGCTCTTCGCCGACCTGGACTTTACGACCTACACCTTCGCCGGAGTTTCTGATGAGGCGAGCAGCGCGCTCGATCAGACTGAGACCAGTCTCTTCGACCTCTCATATCGCGGCTGCCTCTTCTGGGCTTACGTGGCTGAGCGCTTCGGGAGCGGCCCTGAGCCGTCCTTCGGCGCCGATTTCATTCGCAGCTTCTACGAAGAACTCGCGGCGGATGGTGCGGACGGCAGTTCTGCGGCGGCCGAGTCGCTCAATGATGTCATTCAGGCCAACGGCGGCGGATCGCTTGACCACGTGTGGCTGGATTACTCGATCGCGAACGTCGGAAAGGACCTTGACGTCTCGCAGGTGCCGGATGGCCAGCTCTACGGCTACATCGATCAAAACCAGGGCGGCGAGGGCGACTGGGGCTCAGTGGATCTGACCTCGGTGGCGCTGCCGTCGAGCGGCTCCAATTCGCTCGCGCCGTACTCCATCCGTTACTTCGAGTGTCCCGTGGAAAGCCGGGGCTGTGAGGCCGTCGGCTTCCGCGGTAGTGCGGACCAGGAGGTGGGTTGGGCGCTTCTTGCGCTAACGGCCGGAAACGAGGTCGTCGGACTATCGAAAGGCATCGGCAAGGAATTCGGCCGTGCCGTGCTGGCCGATCCTGACAAGGTGAAGGTCACGCGACTCATCGCGGTGGTGGCCGGGCTGAGCGATTCGTCGAACTTCGACTTCTGGTTTGACCGCGGCACGCCGACCGTCTCGATCTATCGGCCGGACCTTTTCCACCCGACATTCGTGAACAGCAACGACAGCTACCGCCCGTTCCTGGCACGCGTGCAGGTGGATGGGCCGGCGAACCTGAAGCCCGAAGGCGTCGGGCCGCGCTCGATCCTGGGCCTGCACCCTGAGGATTTTCAGGTCCGCCTTGATGCGAACGATTGCTCGGTCGTGTCGGCCGCTTATGTCGGTCAGTACTACTGGATCGTGGCGGCCGCGCCGGCGACGCTGGCGCAGGACACGTACGATCTGACAGTCTCGCTCTGAGGCGATTCGCTCGCCGCCCTCAACGCGAATTCCGTGACGATCGCGGATGTCCAGTTCAATCACGTGCTGGTGATCGATCAGTCGGGCAGTATGGGAGATCCCGCCCTCGGTCAATCCAAGCTTGAAGCCGCACAGGTCGCGGCCGGTCTGTATGCAGACTCGGTTTCGCCGGCGGACCGGGTGAGCCTCGTCAGTTTCAGCGGCAACGACATCGATTGCGACGATGACGCCGTGGCTCAGACACAGCTCAAGTTCGCTGATACCACGCAGAAGGATCTCGTGCACTCCAAACTCGAAGGCCTGAGTGCCGACGGCTGGACGTCCATCGGCGACGGGCTCTTCCGCGGCCAGGCACAACTCACCAGCACGGCCGTTTCCAGCAAGGACATCTGGAAGATGATCCTGCTTTCGGATGGCGATGAGAATGAAGCGCGCTACTGGAGTGCAGCGGCCGGCTGCAATTCTGCCTCGACCTCGATCCTGGGCACGAAGACGGTCATCGAATTGATCGCGTTTGGCCCGGATTCCGATCAGGAATTGATGCAGAGCATCGCGGCCAGCACGGGCGGTGAGTACAAGTTACGTTGATGTCCCGGCCGCAAGCTTCGGTCCGCCGAAGATGTCGCTGTCGAACATGCTGTCCGAAGCGTACGTGGATGCACTTCAGACCGCGCGACAATACGAGCGCTTCTTCTACGAGACTGGTGCCGTCCCCGGCGCCACCGAAATCCTGATTCCGATCAGCGATGGCAATTTGAAAGACGTGTTGTTCTTCTTCAACACGGCGAGCGCGGCGGATGATCTGAGTGTCGAACTCTATGATCCGAACGACCAGCTCGTCGGGGCCGGAGGGGCCGTCATTCGCACGTCCCGCTCACACGCGGTCTACAAATTCACCAGCGCTCCGCAGGTGGGAACTTATCGAGCAGTGCTCACGACGAGTATCGAGAGCGACTACATCGTGGGCGTGCTCGGCCACAATCCGAGTTCCCCGAATCTGAATGTCGTTTTGCAGGCCGTGCCGCGCGGTACGGCGGAGGGTCGAGTGACTTGCGCATTTGAACAGGGCGTCCCGGTCACAATCCTCGCCTCGGTCTTTGACGAATTTGGCATCCTGCCGGATGCGGATGTCACGCTGCGCGTCACGCGTCCCGACGGTTCGGAGTCGTGCAGCCCGTAGCGCATGTACGACGATGGCGCTCACAACGACGGCCAGGCCGGCGATGGACTCTACGGCTGGGTTTACACCGAAACCGCGCTCGGCAATACCGGCGGAGTGGTGAATGATCCGGGCGGCGCGCCGATTCCCGGAACGCGCGGCAGTTACCAGGTGCGCGTCACGGCGACCGGAAAAGCGAATGACGGCGTGGAATTCAGCCGGATCGAGGACACCGCGTTTCAGGTGTGCATCGTTCAGGACCTGGACGGCGACGGCCTGCCGGATTCCTGGGAGAAGTACTACGGGCTAAATCCGGCCAGTGCTGCCGATCCGCAGGACGCCGACCTCGACGCCCTGACGAACGGTGAGGAGTTCAAGCTCGGAACGAATCCGTTCGACAGCGACACGGACGGCGATGGCGAAATCGACGGTTCCGAGGTGAGCCACGGACGCTGCCCCACGAACCCCGATGACCTCAGCGTGCCGCCGCCGCTCGACGTGACGATCGAGGACAACACGTCGGACGCGCGCGAACCGGCGCCGTCGAACGTGATCACGCTGCGCTTCCCCTGGCACAACACGTATGCAAAGCTGCACATCGAACGTGCCAAGGGCGCGGGACCGTTCACCGCGCTGACCACGATCGTCCCGACGCCTCAGACGCCGATTCCGTGCATCTTCCCGGACAGCAGCGGCCTGGTGGTGAACGAGAAGTACTCCTACCGCTTCCGGAGCGAGACGTTTGACGGCGGCCTGTCGCGCTACTCGCGCACCATCGCGACGACGTTCTTCCCTGACTGCAACGGGAACGGGATCGACGACGGCGTCGAGATCGGCAACGGCACCGCGCAGGACTGCGACGGAAACGGCATCCCGGATTCGTGCGACGTGGCGCTGTTCGATGCCGAGGACTTTGACCACGACGGCGTGCCGGATTCGTGCCAGTGCCTGGGCGATCTGAACCACGACGGCCAGGTGGCACTCGGCGATCTGGGCATCATGCTGTCGGCCTTCGGCCTGAATGCGAACGGCGATATCGACGGCGACGGCGACACGGACCTGAGCGATCTGGGAGTTCTGTTGTCCGCTTACGGAATTCCGTGTCCGTAGGATCAAAGCGCGCGGGTTGCTGAAGATTTGAGTTCAAAGAGCATCGCCTTTCGGTCAGCGTGGGAATCTCTCGCGTCGGCCTGAGGGCGATGCTCGCTTTGCGTCTGGCTTCGCTGCTCCGTCGCTGCCGAACTCGTTCACGTCAGGATGCGGCCGCGCGCGTCGATCTTGTATGTGCGCTCGCGCCAGGGAACGCGGCGATCGATCGTCATCCAACACCAGGCGCGAATCAGAATGGCTGCGACCATAAGCACGGACAACGGATACAGCGCGAGGTAGCGGCGCTGACAACCACCCATGCCCCAAAAGCGCCAGCTTGCCGCCAACAGCAGTGTCAGATGAAGCGCGCATAAGCCGCCGGCGATGAGCACCGTCGTCGGGTCAGCCATTCTCGTGCCGCTCGGAAGCAACACCGTCAGGAGCACGGCCATGGCGTACGGCAGGAGCGAGCCGAACAACAGCCACAGAATGCTCAATGCGATCTTGGTACTGCTGCGCAGGGCGCCGACGTAGATGCGCCCCCAGCCGTCGATGATCCCCCGCAGACTGGCGTACATTCGAACGGCTACCAGCTCGCGTCCGGAGCCGACCCAGGCGCGGACGCCCGCCCGCGCGGCGTGCTCAGCGAGCGGAATGTCCTCGATCAGGGCCGTTCGCACGGCTTGGTGGCCGCCGATGCGTTCATAAGCAGCACGCGACATCAGCAGAAACTGCCCGTTTGCGAAGGCGGCCCGCTTTTTTGAGCCGAACCACAGCGCGATGATCGCGGCGCACAGCGGGATCAGCAGATGTTCCCAGAAGCCGCCGGGGGCTTGGGCGGGCCAGAGGCTCAACAGCTCCACGTTGCGCCGACGCGCTTCGTGAATTACGGTGCGGATCGCGTGTGGGCGGAGCGCGCAGTCCACATCGAGAAAGAGGAGCCATTCGGCGGTGACGCCGCGCGTAGCGGTCCAGAGCGCGTGCGACTTCCCCATCCAACCGCTGGGCAATTCCGCGACCCGGACTAATTGCACGCGCGCGTCGCGGGCGGCGATTCCTGAGGCGATTGCGGCCGTGTCGTCCTCGCCCCGGTCGTCGGCAATCACGACGGAGAGGTTCGGGTAGTCCTGCGAAAGAACGCTTTGAAGGCAATCTGCCAGCGCCGCGGACTCATTCCGCGCGGGGATGATGACCGCCACTGAAGGAAGTGCGCGGTCTCCGTTCTCGTCGCCCACATGCGGGAGCAGCAGCAGTCCTTCACGCCGGACACGAAGCTGCGCGACGAGCAGGGCGGCCCACACGCCGCAGATGCTCGCCCACGCGCTCCATAACCCGGCCGAAACGAAAGACATGGGTTCGAAGGTCCCTCAGAACTTACGCGGCAGGCGCAACGTGCGTTCGAGAAAGTGCGGATCATCGAACAGGTAGTCATCCCACCGCACGCGCTGTGTGCCGCGTTTTCGCGGCTGGCCGGCGCTGAGCATGCCGGTCGGTGCGAGCAGGTATCCCACCGGCCGTCCTGCGTTGTGTACCAGCCCATCGGCGCCGAACATCGATCCCACGCCGCCGTCGAGCGGCAGGGCGTCCAGCGCCTCGTAGGTTGAGAGCTGATAGCTCGTGTCCAGGTCGGCGTGCAGCTCGCCCCCGCGGCTCGCGTCGACAAACCTCAGCTTCCGTACCTCGTGCTAGCCGGCCGACAGGAAAACCACGGGCCGCGCGTTTTCCGGCGGCGCTTCAAATTCGTCGGAGATGATCACGTCGTGTTTGCGGTCGAGGTCCTGCTCAAGCGCGAAGCGATTGCCGCGCAGCGGTTCTCCGAACTCAGCGCGCGCGGCGCGCTCCAGTTCTTTGGACACAAACATCGCGTGGCCGCAGCCGCAATTGAGCGTTGAGTCGCCGATGATCGGCCGCTGCTGTGCGTCGAGAGTGAGCCGCAGGATTCCGCCGTCGATGCGGCCGGCCGATAGGTCGTTGGTGACCATTTCGGGTCGCGCCGGAAACCACCAGACATAAACAAGTTGCTGATACCGCCGGCCATGGATCTTCGCGGTCCAGCGATAGCCGTAAACGCGCGGCTCGGTCGTATCGATCGTGACGGCGATCGCCCGCCCGGCCCGATGGAGACGCACGCTGCCGATCCGATCGTCGGCTTCGGGATACGCGCGTTTTTCCGGCCATTCCACGGCGATGATGGGCGCGAATCGCCCAAGCAAGTCATCGCCCGGCGTCGGCTGCGGATGCCAGAGCGCGATGTGATCCAGTTTCGTCTCCGCCCGCGACTCGGGTTTGGAGCGCAGCTTGGCTTCTTCGTTCTCCAGCCCGATCCAAGCGGGAATGGCCGCCCAGCAGAGCGATAGTTGCCGTCCAAGGCGGCCACGATCGTCGGGCAGGGGGGTGACGCTTCGCTGCAACGCGCTGAGCTTTCGCTGTAGCGCGGCGGCCGGCGCTGACTCGATCGTGGCCAGGTCCTGGCGCAGCGCCGCTTCCGCGGCGCCGTTGAATCGTTCGTGCAGCGCCGTAGCACTGGCGTCGAGCTTGAAGCGCGTCGCGAGCGCGGTGCGCGCTTCCGGCGTCAGACGGTCGATTTCCGCGTGCGTCACGCTGCGGGCCAGTTGTTCGGCCGCACGGTAGACCTCGGCAGCCGCCCGGCGCTTGGTGGAGTCATCCGACGTGGCGACGGCGTCGTCCAGATCGCTGAGCAGCAGGGCTTCGCCGTGGTGCCCGAACGGCACCGTGTACGGCCTCAAGGTCGGCGGTGGAAACTGGTCGCACTTGACTCCGCCCCGTATCCCGGGAACGGGCCGCAACCCCATGTTCGACGGCGGTGTCGAGTTCATCGCGCCGTACATCAACGGGACCGGCTCCATCTTCCAGGGTATGCGGAAGGTGGGCGGCGCTGACGCAGGCGCAACCACGGACTTCCTGGAAGCCCCGGCGTATCACCCGTACGAGCTCGTGCCCGAGCAAATCTGCGGCATGAAGCTCACGGGTGCCACCGAGTTCTACGGATAAGTGTCTCCGGCTAAGGGTAGCCCCTTGACTTAGGTCGGGGGACGCCCTTGGTTGCCTGACTCTCCAGAAAGGTTACCAAGTTGTCAGCACAGATTCGTCGGTATCTCGGCGTACTCACCATTACGGGCGGGACTACGGCGACAGCCGCCATGTCCGCGACGCCCGTCAAGCTCGTGAGCTCTGGCGGCAGCACGCTGTTCGGAGCCGCGCCATTCTCCCAGAATGTAACGGCGTCAGTAACGAACTCCAGGCTTACGATTCAGGTGGGCGGACGGTATCACGTCAGCGCTCGAATTGCGACTACTACGAGCGCAGCCAACGACATCCTGTTCCAGTTTGCGAAGAACGGTACCGTCTTGACTCCCGGCACACGCGGGCGAGTCCCGAGCGGTGCGGCGTCTTTTTCCGTTAGCCTGGACATGTTTCTTGACCTCAAGCCCGGTGACTACATCGAGTTGTGGGCGTCGGCTCCGTCGGGAACTCCCACGGTGACGCCGCAAGAAGTCTCGTTTTCTATTCAGGGGATCGCCTAATGGCCCTCTCAAATCAGTCTACCTTCGGCCAGTTGACGGTCACTGGAAATGCGTCTGCTCAGACGTTCGGCGCGGCAGCCGTCATCTCCGCGTTCGATACTTCGGGGGCTCTGGCCCCGGCGGCGGGCACGGGCGCTGTTGGTCCGAATTCCGACAACGTTACCGTCTCGACATCCGGTGATACCATCACGGTGAACGAGGCGGGCATCTACATCGTGAACCTGTACCTGGCTGCCCTCACCGGCGGCACGGCGGGTTCACTCACGATCACGCTGCGGCGTAACGGCACCGCCTTTGGTCCAACTGCGGTCCAGTGGGCTAAGGACGGCGGCGCGGCAATCCGTGATGTCTTGAATCTCTCGTGCATCATCCAGCTTGAGAAGGGTGATGTCATTGCTGCTTATGGTCTCCTGGCTACGGGCACCACGAACCACACCATTACCGACGGCTCCCTGATCGTACGTCGTATTGCGTAGTTGCCTTTCCCGCTGGGTCCGTGGTGCTTCGGGGGGACGCCACGGCCCAGCATTTTGCGCTCAGAGCTCGTCAGGCTGAGCACCGGCTAGCCAAGCCGGCGGATCGGGTTCGATTCCCGGTGAGCGCTTTGGAGACAACACATGTTCGTAGGGCCGCAGGGCACTCTCTTGGAAAGGGCATACCACCGCGTAGAGTCCTCCGCCTACATCAAGTTCGTCAAGGAAAAGCTGGGACCGCTGGGTCGCGACCTGGTCGGCTACCGGGAAGTCCGCACCGGGCGGTACGTCGTCTGCCTGTGGGTGAACCGCCTGGCGGGCGCTGTCCGCGAACTCCAGAGCTTTGAGAAGGGCGAGACGCCAACTCCCGAAGACATCGAGCATCTCCGCTTCAACTTGGATAACGGGCGGCGTTACCGTGCCCTGAAAGCCTGGGTGGCCGACGGCCTCGCTCGGAGCCGGGCACTCATGCGCCAGATGGCGGACCTGGAGCGCCAGCGCCACGACGAGCGCCAGTGGTTCAAGCGGGCTCGCACCACGGAACCGCACCGTGACGATCCTCTCCTGCTGGAGGCCATCTAGTGGCTGCCCCCTATATCGAAAATGCGCGGGTTACGCAGGCAGTCCGCTGGATTCGCCGGTATGCCCACGAGCCCTCGACGAGCTCCACTTACACCAACAACCAACTCATGGACATGCTCTTCGAGTCACTGGACGCAGTGACCCAGGAGCTTTACGCCATGGCGGACTCGATTCCGATCGCCCGCTTCGACGTGACGACGGTCGCCGGCCAAGCGGCCTACATGCTCCCGCCGAACATCAAGCAGGTGCATCGCATCGCGCACATGTCGAGCACCAGTGGGCTCGTCGAGTGGGAATACAAGCCCCGCTCCAAGTACAACCCCATTGGGCCTGGCTATATCATCGAAGGTAACCGGACGCTGCGGCTGATCCCGTGGCCCGTTGTGGACGGCGACGTCGTCACCATTGAGTATGTCCCCGGCGGCTACATGCCAATGCACCAGAATGTAGCCCCGATCTACTCGGGGGCCGGTGATACGGGCACCAAGCTCTTGACAACGAGCTCCTGGCGGCTGAACCCGTCGGAGACCACCGGCTACTTCATTGGCGCTTACGACAAGCGGCCGAACTCTTTCATCGGGTGTACGCTGCGGATTCTGGGCGCGGCCACGGGTGCTACGCCCGGGGGCCTGGTTTACTTTCCGGTGTTCGAGCGTACTATCCTGACGTACGACTACACCACGGGCGCGGTCACCTGGGAGCCGGCCCTGGAGACCGACCCCACGCTGAGTGCCACGTCCACCATCGACGGCGTGACCCGCACCTACTTGAACTACGAGATCGTTCACGACGTAGACCAGGGCCTGCTGAACTTGGCGGCGCTGGATACGGCGGCTCAGATTTGCGCCATACAAGGCCGGAGCCAGCAGCTAGCGTTGCTGCAAAGCCGCATCGTCCAGTATAAGCGCACGCTCCAGCTTCGTATGGCGAATCAAGACGCTCGCCTGGGCAAGGGTTGGGATACCGACACCTTCGACAACCCTGGTCGCTACGACCAGATTTGGGGCGACTAGCTTGACGCGGACTCCCGCTGACGACCGGCTTGCACCGGGCCTGACGACCGCGTTGGCCACACCTGGCCCCCGGTATACCGGCTGGACCATTGAGGACATCCGGGCAGCCGCCAAGAAGCTGGCCCGGAAGCACATCGCTAATGCCACGCTCGAAAGCCACCAGGCGATTCCCTTGGACAACGATGTCCGCGATGACATCTCCACCTTGTCCGTGCGAGTGATCCCCGACAAGTGATCCAGGCAAAAGAACGCGGCAGCGACATCGTTGTGCAGTGGACCCTGGACGCAGCGGACCTTCCGGTGCACCACGGGATTCACCCGGCTCAGGTTCCCGAGGGAGCCTGGTCCGTGGCCACCGGCGTGGACGCCCGGACGTCTGGTGCAGTTCGTCGGGGCATGGGCAACAAGCTCTTCATGGACTTGATTGCGCATAGCTCCTGGCAGACGGCGGTGCTGGCCAACGCCGGCATCCTCGACTGGCGCGATAGAACTGCCCACGAGTGCTTCCCGTTCACGATCGCCCAGACGAATGGCTCTGGGCATGTGTATGGGCTCGTCATCTGGAATCGGTCCACCGACAAGATATATATTGCGTACTTCGTGGACGGCTACCACGACCCCGAGAATCCGTACTCGCCCGCGCCTATCTGGCAGGTGTGGCGGCTGGTCACGGCGAAGGTGGCCGGTCTGGGAGCAGCAAATCCTTGGTCGCGATTTCACTTGGGAGGGCGATGCGATGAGTAAGACGTACGGCGGCAAGACGCTGGACGAGCTTCAGCGGCTACATGACAAAGCTAATCCGAACCCCGGATGGCACTTCTATAAGGATGAGTATGGCTCTCATGGGTATGTTGATGGGAGCGAGTTAAATACGGTTTTGTGGGGCGATAAGCATGAAGGAGCCGTAGACGAAGACGATCTACAGGGACGGTTAGCCGCCGATGCGGTCAACGCCCTGCCTTATCTGGTCGCCGACTGCCGTATGCTGGAGCGAATTCGTCAAGACCTGCCTCGCCGGGCAGGAAGCACCACGATGAGTGAAGTATCTGCAGGAGCGTTACAACAGTTTGCCGTAGCGATGCTGACGATCTTCGAGGGCTACGCTGAGCTTGCTGCGATGCAGGCCGAGAACTCGGAGCGTGCTCGCAAGGGAGAAGCCCAAGCGTTCCCCGAGTCTGCGTTTTGGCAGTGTCAACAAAGCACAATCGAGCGAACACGAAACGCGATGGAGTGGATTCGATGAGTGATGACATTGACACTGGGCCGAAAAAGCGACTCGCTCGCAGAGCGGTGTCGTGCGAGACGCTTTCGCGGCGCTTGGGCATGAAGCGTGCTCGTGCGATCTGCTGCCGAGCGAGCGGCCGAGGCGGCGAGGCTCCGAGCGGAGGCGTAGTTGGTCACATGTTGGACAGCGCCGTGTCCGGCTAACGGTACGTCGTGTCCTGCTAACGGAGCTTCGTATGCCTGATTTCCAGGGAAATTTCGCAAAAAGCGGCACTGCCTCGACAAGGGCTCGAACCTTGGACCCGCTGATTAAGAGTCAGCTGCTCTACCAACTGAGCTATCGAGGCGTTCTGGGATTTTCGCCCACGCTTGGAGTGTAGCGAAATCCGCTGCCGCTGCAACGGTTTGCGGCCGCAGGGGCCTGACCTGCTAGTTTCGCTGATACGTCAGATTCACGTGCTCCACTCCGTGGCACGTCAGTGTGCAGGACCCGCTCAGGCGGCCCGTGTCCACGAATTGGCGCCGGCCGCTCACGATCGCCGTGTCGAAGTTGATCAAGTGATCGTGCTCCGTGCGGCTGCCCGAGACGCCGTGGGGCGAGTGGCAGGCGCTGCAGGGCGTCTGCGCATCGACGATATGTCGCCGATGCAGCGCGAAGCTCTCGTCACCCAGCAACGAATTGCGGTCGTGGCAGGTGTAACAGAGCGCGTATGCCTGCGGGGATTCGATCGTGAAATCGGCCGTCTCGTAGCGGGCCGCGAGCAGCCACTCGAAGCGTGAACCGTGCGGGCCGTTTGCGCTTGTGCCGCCGAGCTGCCGGGCATCCGGATCGTTGTGGCAGTCCTGGCAGGAGATGTTCGTGCGCGACCGCAGCGCGGGGAGCAAGCTGGGCGATTCGTCGAGCGCGGCGCGCGCCAGAGTGGTCACGGGATGCGCCGATGCGGCCGTGGGGAGGAATTGGCGGCGTACGTTTCCGTAGTCATCGCGGGCACGCACGATCCGCCGCGCGATCGGCACCGGATTGTCGGAGTGACAGCGGAAGCACACTTCGTAGTAATCGCGGGCGCGCTCCACCGGCTGGCCGCCGACGCTGACGCCCGGCACGTCATTCATCGGACCCGGGATGCCGATGCGCGGCGCGCCGAGTCCGCCCGGAGAACCGGCGCCGACGATACCGCCCAACTCATTCGCGCGCACGGCGTGCGGATTGTGGCAATCGACGCAATCCACGTGCGGCCGCATCGTGCGCGGATCCTCGGCCGGGTCGTGGCGATCGAGCAGCCGACTCGGGCGATGGCCGCTGCGCTGTCCGGTGCGGCCGGAAACTTCGAGCGCCGTCAGACCGTTGTGGCATTCGATGCACAAAT
>JBGAJB010000313.1:0-3898 GCA_044225155.1 Phycisphaerae bacterium
CCGGCCGGTGAAAACGGCCAGCCGACTCCGGAAAAGAAGAGCGAATAAGCCCGACGCGGACTTCCTCTTTCCCTGTGCGTCACGCCCCGGTCGCGACACTCATCGCGGCCGGGGCGTGGCATTTTGGCCGCCGCCGCCACGGGCCGATCGCGAGCGTTCGGCGACCCTGCCCTCCGTCGGCCCGCTGAGCGGGTTATCATGGGATGATGCAGCAGTTGCGGCGACGAATGGGTTGCGTGCTGCCGGCCCTGCTATGGCCGCTGCTGGGCGGCTGCGCCGGACCGCAGAAAAACCTTTCCTCGCAATTTCCGCTGGAAAGAGCCCGCGCGATCGTCGCTTCTTCCGACCGCGGAGACAAGGACGCGGTGCCGAAGCTGGTCGAGTTGCTGGACGACCTCGATCCGGCCGTCCGGATGTATTCGATCGTCGCTCTGCAACGTCTAACAGGCCAGACCTATGGCTACGCCTATTACGCCCCGCCCGCCGAGCGCGAACGGGCGATAGAGCGCTGGCGCGAGGCGCTGCGCAAGGGCGAGGTGGTGGTGCAAATTACCGCTCGCGAGCATACGCCTTAGGACGAACGCGCATTGCCGTAGTACGCCATCGCAAAGCGCTTCGCGTCAGAGTCTGCTCAAGCTCGACCCGCCATTTCGTCCCGCCTACCATGCCCTCCATGCCTGAAATCCTCACTGAAAAACGCGGCGCAGTCGGTATCGTGCGCATCAATCGCCCGGAGAAGCTCAACGCGCTGAATCTCGCCACGATGGTCCAGCTGGTCGACACGCTGGAAGGCTTCGACGCCGATCCGGACGTCCGCTGCATGCTGCTCACCGGCGACGAGCGAGCCTTTGCGGCCGGGGCGGACATCACCGAGATGGCCGACGCGTCGGTCGTCGACATGTACCAGCGCAATCAGTTCGCCCGCTGGGAGCGCATCAAGCGCGTGCAGAAGCCGATTGTCGCGGCCGTCAGCGGCTACGTGCTGGGCGGCGGCTGCGAATTGATGATGCATTGCGACATCATTGTCGCCGCCGAATCGACCCGCTTCGGCCAGCCCGAGATCAACATCGGCGTGATTCCCGGCGCGGGCGGCACACAACGCCTCGCGCGCAGCGTCGGCAAAGCCCGCGCGATGGATCTCGTCCTCACCGGCCGCATGATCTCCGCGCCCGAGGCGCTGGAAATCGGCCTGATCAGCCGCGTGGTCCCGCCGGAGCATTTCTTCCGCGAGGCGCTCGCGGTTTGCAACGAGCTTTGCACGAAGAGCCCGCTGGCGCTGCGACTGGCAAAGGAAGCCGTCCTGAAGGCGTTCGAGACCGGCCTGAGCGAGGGGCTCGAATACGAGCGCAAGCTCTTCTACCTGCTCTTCGCGACGCAGGATCAGAAGGAAGGCATGCGGGCCTTCATGGAGAAGCGGGCGGCGGTCTACACCGGGAAATGATCTCCGAGGCACGAAAGGCGTCGTGGTCACCGGGGAACGAACGGAGGAAAGGGCATGATCCGCGGCATGCACGCGATGTTCTACTCATCGAAGGCGGCGGAGCTGCGCGCCTTCCTCCGCGACAAGCTCGGTCTGCCCAGCGCGGACGTCGGCGGCGGCTGGCTGATCTTCGACGCGCCGGAGGCGGATCTCGGTGTCCATCCGACCGACGGCGATGACTCGTTGTCGGGCAAGGCGGATATTTCATTCTATTGCGACGACATCGCGGCCACCGTGCGTGACTTGAAAGCGCGCGGCGTCGAATTCACACAGGAAGTCCAGGACCACGGCTACGGCCTGGTGACGTTCTTCAGCGTCCCGGGCGGGTTCTCGATTCAGCTCTATCAGCCGAAGTACAAGAAGTAGCGGCGCTCACGTGGTTAGAACATCGCGCTGCGATTGCGGCGTCGCGCCAATAGATTGCTGAAAAATCAATTACGCCGGGAATATCCGCGCTTGCCCCTAGGATGTTCCCGTGCGGCCCGATCATGCGCGCATCCTGATCAACCTCAGCTTCGTGCCCTTGAGCGTCGCCTTCGCGATCACGCTCGGCCGGGCGTTCGACGCAATTCCGCAACAGGTCGCCATCTGGTCCACCGGCCTGATCATGCTGGCAAACGTCTGGCTCTGGCATCGCTTCATCCGCTGGTCGCGGCTGCGAACCATGAGTGCACTTACTCTGACGCTGCTGGTGGTGGGGCAGGTGCTCATCTGGCAACCACTGTGGCCCGACGCTTGCACCCAAGAGCCGCAGTGCATCGCACAAAGCATCGGCGCGCTGGGAGTTTGGCTGTTCGGCTGCGCTTTGATCTGGTGGTCGGATCGATTGGGCGGAACTGGAAAGCCGTCGAGAGAGGGGCCCAAGATGTCTCCATCCATCGCGCGACTCGTCGTCATGGGCGCGCTCATTCCTCTGCTGTCAGGACTGTTTTACGTCGTGGGCTATGCCGAATCTAAGGTAATAGGATGGGACTCGACGGCCAGCGTGGTATGCAGTTTTTGGTTGTGTCAGACGATCGCAATTCTCGTGCCGCTGTTGTTGTGGCGGCGAGTCGTCTTGTGGACGCGTCGCAGGATCGGGGCGACAGTGATTTTGGCCGCCATTTTTCTATTGACCCCCGTATTCCTAATGATCAGCGCGCTGGATGAGATGTGGTTGGAGGAAACTCGCGGGTTATGGCCGCTCTTCGGATGGGGCATCTGGCTGATCGGTATCGCCGTAGTCTGGCGCACGGACGACAGCCTGTTGCTCCGGCAAAGTTTGTCGGGGGCGCGCAACGGTGATCTCGCCGTGTGCGGAGCGTGCGGTTATCCGCTCACGGGTCTACGCGAAGTGCGCTGCCCCGAGTGCGGTTGGACGTCCACCGTGGACCGCGTGGTCGCGGATGTCTTGCAGGCCGTCGCCGACTCGCGCTAGCGACAGCGCCGCCAATCGCGCCCGGCCTCCTCATGCGGTATGAGGGGCTCGTCTGACGAACATATGCCGTACGCGTGGACAAGTGCCTCCGTGACGGCTCGATCAAACGCTGCGCCGCACTCCGGGCACGGGGTCTCGTCTGCGAGGCCGCGCCGCCAATACCCGCACTTCGTGCACCAGTCTGCTCCAACTTCGCGCAAGCGTTGGCGCACAAGCCGCTGCGCGTACCACTCCGCGACGAGCCCCAGTACCAAGAGACCGGCGCAAAAAACCGTGAGAAATATTCCCGTGCGGCTACTGAGCGAAAAGATGCAGTTCGCCCACCAGATGAACTGACCCGCTAGTCCCAACCGCCATAGGGTTTTCGCTTTCGGCACGAGATTGAAGGCTGCGTTTGTGTAAGCCATTGCTCGTTCCGAAAACTGAGTCTGCCGGCGGCCTCGATCCGCCTGCTCGATGAATTCTTGCTTGGATCCGCCGCAAGCGCCCATTCTGAATCGGGTGCGTAATTGAAGCGGCTCGCAAACCTTGGGGGCCTGGAGCGCGATCTGGCGCACGACCCGGCCGCTCCGCCGCCTCGCCAGCCCGCCGCAAAGCCGATAGATTAACTGGGCTATTGGCGGAATTCGGGGCTGCAAGGAAGGGCGCGCGATGTTCGAGTTCAAATTGCCGGACCTGGGCGAAGGCGTACACGAGGGGCAGATTGTCAGCGTGCTGATCAAGGAGGGCGACAACATCGCCGCCTATCAGCCCATGCTCGAGGTCGAGACGGACAAGGCGGCCGTCGAGATTCCCTCGCCCAAGTCGGGCAAGGTCTCCAAGATCAACGTCAAGCCGGGCCAGACCGTAAAGGTCGGTGAAGTCATGCTCGTCATCGACGACGGTGTCGGCGGCGGTACGGCGACGGCCGCGGCCGCGCCCGCAAAGGCCCCACCCGCCAAACCCGCTGCTTCGACACAGCCCGCCCGCCCGGCCGCCGCCCCCGCCAAGGCCCCCGCGCC